>JAAENG010000157.1 GCA_024224665.1 Chloroflexota bacterium
AGCCACATCACGGATACGCGCCCGAGGACAATAGGGGCCAGACATTGTGAAGGATGGCCCATGAACGGATTTGTAGTTCGGCAGAGGAACGATGGCCGTGGAAGAAACGAGAGCTGGCATGCCAGCGGGCCATGGGCTCCATGTGGCGGTCAATCATGTTGCTGGTGCGGTAGGCGTCAGGGAAATCGAAAGCCAAAAGGAAGCGGTCTGTACTAGCGCAGAGTTTTTCGACAGCGGTCAAGGCAGTGCCGGAAAGGTGTTGCTGAGCCCAGGCCAGGAAGTCATCGGCTTGCTGACGAAAGGCTTGTGGGTCGCTAGCACCATAAATGTTCCAGACCTGCTGGACGATGTGAGAGTAAAGGTCCTTGAAACGTTTCTTGCAGCGGTTGCGAATCTTGATGAAGGAATGGCGAAAGCACTGGATAATGACAATCATGGGAAAGAGTGCCAGCCAAGCGTTCTGAGTGGCCTGCCAACCATCAGTATTAACCGTTTTTGGCAGATAATCAGCCTTCAACTGCCCTGTTTCCTCCTGAAAACAAGCATACGCTTCCCTGAGCGTTGGCTTGTCCGCTTTCATAGCCAAAGAAGCGCCCAAGACACAGTCGTCACCGACAGTTGTAGCAATGTCCACTGGAAACAATTCGGGACAGCTTGCAATCATACCATCCAACCATTCTCGAAAACGAACACTATCAGGCAATATCTCTTGATACGTACTCATGACTATGGGTACGTATCACTCGTTTGTTGACCTTCGATACTTCACATCGTTCTGTGCTATGATTTCGTTGAGGCACGATTGGCAGTTCTCCTGGAGGTTTTCTGTCAATTTCGCCTCATCTTTCCTCGATCCACAGAATCCGGTAGAACTAGGCATTTTACATATCTCCGAATGGATGGAACCTTAGCGCCCTTCCCATCGTTTAAGAGTCAATCACAGTATCCCCGGGGAACTGAAATAGTTTGAAAAACGATAAGCCTGCATTGTCGTATCTCGGATGAAGGCAAAGACCCTTATTGCCATCTCTGCTAAGCCGATATTTCATCTGCCACTCTGCTGTCGTCTGTAGTGATGTGGCAACGCCGGCCCTCATAAGTTTTGTGGAGGAGATCATGAAATTGAAACTATATACGACGAGTGTCTGCCTTAGCTTCTGCTTGCTGTTTCTGCTTGTGCCGGTAGCTTTTGCCCAAGGCTTTGTGCCGGAACCCCCACCTGAAGATATGCCCCCGGCAATCGGTGGTCCCATACGCATTGAATTACACAGTGTCGATGCAGTAGTCGATGCCCAGGTCGCCACCGTGCATGTCACGCAGATTTTTCGCAATCTGGCTGATTGGCAGATCGAAGGGACGTACATCTTCCCCTTACCCGAAAACGCCGCTGTTGGAGACTTTCAGATGACAGTGGATGGGCAAGTGCTGGAAGGCGAAGTGATGGATAGCGAGCGCGCGCGCCGTATCTATGAGAATATTGTGCGCCAACGCCGTGATCCTGCCCTGCTGGAATACCTCGGCCATAATCTGTTTCAGACCAGTGTTTTTCCTATCCCACCCGGTGAGACGCGAAAACTGGAACTGACATACACGCAAGTGCTAGATCTGCAGGGGGGACTCTACAACTTCCGCTACCCCTTGCAAACTCGCCAATATGCGACCGCACCGGTACAGAACCTGGCCGTACGTGTCGAATTACGTAACCAGCCCGGTTTACGCACCCTTTACAGCCCCAGCCATAACGTCAGCATCGATCGCATCGGTGATGATGCGGCACTGGTGGGGTTTGAAGTTTCGAATGTACAGCCGGAGCGTGATTTTGATCTTTATTTCGGCGTCTCGAAAGAGGCTGTTGGCTTAAATCTGCTCAGCTATAAACCCAGTGGCGAAGATGGCTTTTTCCTGCTGCTGGCTTCGCCCGGTATCGATGTAGCAGCGGATGAAGTGGTGCAACGCGACCTCATCTTGGTGATGGATATCTCTGGCTCGATGGAAGGGACGAAGCTGGCGCAGGCGAAACAGGCTGCTCATTTCCTGATCGACAACCTGAACCCTGGCGATCGCTTCAATATGATCGGATTTAGCACGGGCGTGAAATTGTGGGAAGAACAGCTGCAAAAAGGCACTTCCGAAAGCCCGGCCTCGGCACACCGTTTTATCGACTCACTTAAGGCGGCCGGATCCACCGACATCAATCGGGCTGTTCTGGAGGCTTTAGGTCAGCTACAAGGCAAGGGTAACGTCCCACGCCCGGCCTACATACTTTTTATGACGGATGGCCTGCCTACACAGGGTGTGACTGAATCAGATCGCATTGTTGCCAATGCTCTTCTCAACACCCCCAAACGTTCTGTCAGGTTGTTCACCTTTGGCGTCGGTTATGATGTCGACACGGATCTGCTGGATACTCTCAGCAGCGAACTGGGCGGCAGAAGCAGCTATGTCAAGCCGGATGAAAGGATCGACGAGGTATTAGGAGATTTTTACGACCAGATCAGCACACCGGTGCTCGCCAACGTTTCTATCGAACTTCCCGGCATGCGTGTTGACGATACCTATCCTTACCCCTTGCCCGATCTTTTTGCAGGTGAGCAGTTGGTGGTGGCGGGACGCTATCGCCAGGGTGGGGATACGGCTGTCACTTTGCGCGGGTATGTCAATGGCCAGGAGCGAAGTTTCAGCTACCCAGGTCAGCGTCTCGTCTCCGCCGGCGGAGAACCCTTGGTCGCTCGCTTATGGGCTACGCGCAAGATCGGCGCACTTCTGGATCAAGTGCGACGCCAGGGGCCGAATGACGAACTGATCGATACCATTGTCAATCTGAGCACCACCTACGGCATTGTCACACCCTATACAAGCTACCTGGTGCTGGAACCTGAATTTAGAGACCAGGTCGCCATAGAACCGCGAGTGCGTGCAACGCCTGCCCCTGGTATTGGTGGCTTCGACGGTGCAGCCGCGCCGGAAGCTGCTGAGGCGCCCAAGGAGGTTGTGGTAACAGTCGAGGTTGAGATGATGGCGGCAGAACCGGCCAGCGGTGAACGTGCTGTCAGTAGCAGTGAAGCCCGCTCTGCCTTACGAGAGGCAGATCGCGCCGTCGAGAGCCAGGGCACCCGTTACGTGGGGGGCAAATCATTCAGCTTCCAGGGGATGGTTACCCGACCTGATGGAACTGCCTCCGAATTTTGGGTGGACCATGCCTATAAAACCTCAATGCCGGTGCAGCCGGTTCTTTTTGGCAGCGAAGCGTATTTCGAGCTGGCCGCTGAACCGGACGTGGCTCAATGGCTGGCCATTTCACCCGAACTGGTTCTGGTGATCGATGACACCGCCTATCGCATCTCTAGCCAAGAGACAATTGCCGATCAACCCCATACGATATCACCACTCCCTACCCCCACACCAGAAGTGGGTCCACCTTCTACTACACCAGCTGGAACCGGATTCCTTGACTGGTTGCGCCGGCTTTTTGGTCTGCCGGGATAAAAAATGTCGCTCAAGTGCCCGGTAGACGATCGTGAATACCGGGCCATTTTAATCGAAGGAGAAGATAGAATGAAACGCCAAGCCCCTTACAAACACACTCTTTACTGGGTTTTGCTGCTGACACTACTGCTATCCTCATGCGCGCCTTTCGCCGCACCCCAACCCGCAGCCGAACCCGCAGCCGAACCTGCAGCCGAACCTGCAGCCGAACCTGCAGCCGAAGAGCAACGTGTTTACGCAACTATTGCGGTTGAAAGCGAAAGTGTCTTGAGCAGTCTCAGCGCTGCCCCTCTGGAACCGATCAGTGAGCTGTCTGGTGATGTATTCTCTACAGGCGGTTCCAGCACAGTCAATGATGCTGCCTACGACGCCACCTTTTTCAAGAACTATGGCGTCAATCCTTTCGTCGACACGGAGGATGACCATCTGTCCACTTTCGCCATGGATGTGGACACGGCCTCGTATACCGTCGCCCGCCGCTATCTGAACGACGGTAATCTACCTGAGCCCGACTCGGTGCGGGTCGAAGAGTTCATCAATTACTTCGACCAGGCCTATGAGTCGCCCGGCGACCAGGTATTTGCCATTCATCTGGAAGGCGCGCCCTCGCCCTTTGGCAATGACAAACAATGGTTGATGCGTGTGGGCCTGCAAGGCAAACACATCAATGATGAAAACCGCAAAGATGCCACCCTGATCTTCGTGATAGATGTCTCCGGTTCCATGGATCGAGAAAACAGGTTGGGTTTAGTCAAGAAGTCGTTGCGATTGCTGGTGGATGAGCTACGCCCCAGCGATGAAGTCGGCATCGTTATCTATGGCTCTCAGGGCCGCGTGGTGATGGAACCCACCCCTGCTGCCAATCAGGATCGCATCCTCAGCGCCATCGACAGCTTACGCAGCGAGGGCGCTACCAATGCCGAGGAAGGACTGTTGCTGGCCTACCAGATGGCGGCCACACACCTGCAGTCCGACCGCATCACCCGTCTCATCCTCCTATCCGACGGTGTGGCTAATGTGGGAAACACCGGACCCAACTCGATTCTGGCCAAGGTGCGCGGTTATGTTGGGGACGGCATTGCCCTTTCGACCGTGGGTTTTGGCATGGGCAACTACAATGATGTGCTCATGGAGCAACTGGCCAACGACGGCGATGGCAATTACTACTATGTAGACACCCTCGACCAGGCCCACCGCGTGTTCGTGGAGAATCTCACCGGCTTGTTGCAAGTCATTGCCAAGGATGCCAAGATCCAGGTGGATTTCAATCCTGATGTGGTGCGAAGCTACCGGCTTTTGGGGTACGAAAACCGCCGGGTGGATGATGACGATTTCCGCAATGATGACGTGGACGCCGGCGAGGTGGGCGCAGGCCACAGTGTGACAGCCCTGTACGAACTCAAGTTCCAGGATGAGGTTGTAAACGAGGAGGATGCTGCCGCTACCCTATACATCCGCTTCGCCGACCCTGATACTGGGGAAGTGGTCGAGAACAGCCAGTTTATCTCCCGCGCCGGTTTCTCTCCCGACCTTGAGATGACGACCCCCCATTTCCAACTCGACGCTGCCGTGGCCGAATTCGCCGAGATCCTGCGCGAAAGCTACTGGGCGCAGGAGGGCAATCTGGCCGATGTGCTGGCTTTAGCCGAACAGGTGCAAGAGCAATTGGCCGGAGATGCCGATGTGGCCGAGTTCGTGACGTTGGTGGAGCGAGCGAATGAGTTAGCTCGATAGACGCTGTAGATTGGCAGCGCTCGTAGTTGAGCGCTGCCAATTGACTTGCACAATGTTGATATGCACAGGGTGATGAAAGAAACAAAATCTCAACTGTCATCCCTTCGACTTACGACCTTTGGTCATCGCTCAGGACGCGGCCTGAACGAATGTGAGGGATCTCGAGCTGCTTAGATATGCTCTTGTGCCTGGAGATTGCTTCACTTTGCGACCATCGGTCGTCGTTCGCAATGACACATGTGAGGTTTAGGTTCCTTTCTCCCACGAACTCAAATCATACCAATCCCGCCCATACTCCGGCTCGGCCTTCAACGGCGCTTCCAGTTCGTAGGCTGATTCCATGGTCTCCACCACCAGGGGGGCAACACTCGCTAGCTCTTTCTCAGGCACCTGCAAGACGATCTCGTCGTGTACCTGCAAGTTCATGCGGGCGCCGAAGCTCAACTCGCGCAGGCGGCCATGCAAGTGCAGAATCGCGATCTTGAGGATATCGGCGGCAGTGCCCTGGATAGGATGGTTGACGGCCGCGCGCTCGGCCGCAGCACGCGCTTGCTGCGTCCCCCGTGCCGATGTCTGCAACACAGGGAAATATCGCCGTCGTCCCAGCAGCGTTTCCACATAACCCCGATCCTTGGCCTGAGCGATGGTGTCATCGAGGTAGCGGCGCACACCGGGATAGGTATCGAAGTAGGTCTGCATGAACTGCCGGGCCTCGTTCATACTCAGATCGGTGCGGCTGGAGAGACCGAAAGCGCTGACACCGTACGAAGTGGCGAAGTTCATCATTTTGGCCACCGCACGCTGGTCCGAGGTCACCTCAGCCAGGGGGATGCCATAGATCTGACTGGCCGTGGCAGTGTGAATATCCAGACCCTGCGCGAAGTTCTCCAACATAGCCTCGTCGCCAGAGATGTGGGCGAGCACGCGTAACTCCACCTGAGAATAGTCTACGGCCAGGAGATAGTGTCCCGCTGGGGCTACGAAGGCTTTGCGCACGCGGCGACCTAGTTCTGAGCGCACCGGTATGTTTTGTAGATTGGGTCGATTGGAAGAAATGCGACCTGTCTCAGCGCCGGTCTGGTCAAAGGAGGTATGAATACGCCCTGTATAGGGATTGATCAGCCTGGGCAGGGCGTCGACATACGTGTTCTTGAGCTTGGTCAACTGCCGGTTTTCCAAAAGGCGGTCGATTAGCGGATGCATGCCTCGCAGACCTTCCAGTACACCGGCAGCGGTTGAATAATGGCCGCTCTTGGTCTTCTTCAATCCTGCCGTGGGTAAGCCCAGGCTGCCAAAGAGGGCGTCAGAAAGCTGCTGGGTGGAGTTCAGGTTGAAAGGGTAGCCCACATCTGCATAGATCTCACCGGCCAGAACCTCCAGGCGCTGGCTCAATTCCTCACTCATTTCGGCCAGATAGCCGGCATCTAGCACAACACCGACCGATTCCATGTCCGCCAAGACGGGTGTGAGAGGCATTTCCAGATCCCAGAACAGGCGGTCTACGCCTCTATCGTTCAGTTCCGGCAGTATCTGCTCGGCCAGACGCCAGGTCATATCTACATCGGCGGCCGCGTAATCGCTGACACGCTCGATGGGCGCCTGGTCCATGGTGATGGCTTTTCGCCCCGTACCGATCAGGTCTTTGATCGGGGTCATTTCAATGCCGAGGCGTTTGAGTGTAAGTCCCTTCAGGCCCAGGCTGCGGCTGCCGGGATCGAGCAGAAATTCGCCGATCATGGTATCGACCATAGGGCCATGGATGGGCAAGCCATGTCTACGACAGACAATCAGATCATATTTTGCATTATGTGCCAGCTTGGATTTAGTAGCATCGGCCAAATGAGGCCCGACCTGTGCCAGGACTTGCTCCGGCGATAGCTGTTGCCCTGCCTGATGTGCGATGGGAATGTAGACGTTAGTATCCGGTCCTTCTCCCCAGCCCAACGCTAACCCGACCAGCTTTGCCTGGTGCTCATCCGTACTCGTGGTTTCAACATCAAAGCAGATGCGATCTGCCTGGCTCAAGGCGGCGGCGACCTGGGCAAGAGCTTCTGGTGTGGTGATGGCCTTGTAACCTTTGGGAGCAGAGGTCTCGCTTGCTGTTGCAGGAGACCCTGAAAATAAGCCCAGTTGTTCAGCGCTGGTTGGGGTCGCCTCACCTTGCGTGGGGAGCCGGGCGATCAACGAACGAAATTCTAAGGCAGAGAAAAGTTGCACGACTGCCTGCCGGTCGTAATCGTGCAACACACAGGCTTCGAGGTCCAACTCAATACCAGGTACATCTACGATGGTTCCCAACGCCCGCGAAAGATAGGCATCGTCCCGATGTTGGCTTAGGGCATTACGGGCACGAGTAGGAGAGACCTCCTCCAGATTCTCGTAGATCGTATCCAGATCACCCCAGGTATGGAGCAATTTGATCGCCCCTTTTTCGCCCACACCATACACGCCGGGGATGTTATCTGATTTATCTCCCACCATGGCCTTGAGATCGATCAACTGTTTGGCTTGAAGCTGGTAGCGTTTCTCCACACGGGCGGGATCATAAATGATGGTATCAGAAAATTTACGGCCCGATGTTAATACCCAGATCCGATTCTCGACCACCTGTAGCAAATCCCGATCCCCGGTCACGATGATAGCCTGTACCTCTTGCTGTGCAGCCTGCCGGGCCAGGGTGGCCAGTACATCATCTGCTTCGTAGCCTTCGGCCGTGAAAACGGGGATATTCATGGCCTTGACCATTTGCTGGATGCGCGGGATCTGCGAACGCAATTCATCGGGCATGCGCTCGCGGGTGGCTTTATAGTCCTCGAACTGATCTTGGCGGAAACTACGGCCCACGTCGAAAGCGACGGCAATGTGCGTAGGCTGCTGATCCCGCAGCACATTGAGCACCATCGAGAGAAAACCGAAGGTGGCATTGGTCAACTCACCTTGGCTGGTTGCCATATCAGGTGGCAGAGCGAAGAAGGCGCGATATGCGAGAGAGTGGCCGTCAATTAAGATAAGTTTCATGATACTTGTATGAGGAGTGTAAATGTAGGGGGCATCCTGGCGATTGCCCTAAAGGTGGAGGAAAATCTAAAGGGTCGCCCAAAGCTGGGAGCAAGCTACACCCCAACGCCTGTGTTAGAAGGCGCTGGAAAAACAAACCGCCCACGACGTTTTATCGACGCATGGGCGGTTCCAGATTCATTTTGTGGCGAGAAGGATAACGATATCAATCGCTGACAGCGATCTGACCATGATCGACGAGGTCTCTAATTTGAGAGAGCTTGAGCACATCGGCACGAAAGCGCCGCTTTCTACCTTTATCCAAACGTTGTTCGCCCGAACCGAGGTGAAGGATGATGTGTTCTGCGCTCACATTTTCGAGCAGAGCTGTATTCCTGTCGCTGGCGATTTGATCGTTGCGCTTACGCGAAAATAGTTTCATGGCGTTATCTTACTTGGCTATCAAGCTTTGCGGAATGAGACCACACGGCCTCGTAGTCTGGTATTGGGTACACGTGTCAGCACGCGTTCGACGTAATCTTCCTGTACTTCAACGAATGTGAATCGATCGCGGATGTCGATGTTGCCGACAGCACGTCCCGGGATGTTAGCTTCGTTGGCAATGGCACCCACGATGTCTTTAGGGCGTACACCGATGTCATAACCTGCATCCATAACGAGGCGTACATAACCGGCCTCGACCTCTCGTTCCTCGTCCGACTGGCGGTCACGGGGGCCGCGCTCACGACCACGTGAGCCACCGCCAGAACTATAGCGGGATTGGGAAGGTTGGCGACGGTCGGTGCGACGGGTGAAAATAGTGTCAGATTGGTTATGTTGCACCATGCTTACGGCTGCGGCGGCGATTTCCGCCCAATCGTAACCTTCCTCGGCCAGATCGTTTAGCAAAAGCATGTAGACTTCGAGATTGCTCCGGCCGATAATGTCGCGCATGCGTTGTTTGAAGGCATCGGCTCGTTGAGATACATCACTAGCACGCGTCGGTGGCAAAACAGCCTTGATACGCTGCCCCAAGAAATTTTCAATTTCGCTAAGAAGCCGGCGTTCTCGGGCAGTGACCAGCGAGAAATGTGTCCCTGTATCTGCTACAAGCTTTGTGCGGCTGGCATACGATTCAGCACCCATGGGGATATCGAAGCTGATAGCAAAGCTCGTTTCAATGACCAGGTCTTCAGCAGCAGTGTCGGTAATCACAAGAAAATCGATACTCTGTTCACGCCAATTCAATACGACCGTGTCGGAGTAGCTGGCCTCGCTGTTTTTATTGAGCGAAGCAGCCAAATAGCCTTGGGCTTGCAGCATTTGGGCAACCTCTTCCGCTGCCGGACCAAGATTGACGTAAATCAAAGCACGATCGATACCTTCGCCATCCAGCAGGCGGGCGACTGACGTCATTTTTTCTGCCAGAGTGACGACTTGATAACGATGCTTGATGAGCGGCATAGCAACAGCCGTTGCTTCACGTTTAAGCAAGACAGGTTCAAATAGATGTTGGTCAGCCAACTCCTGCAGATCGCTTTTCAACTGCGCCGACAAGATCACGGTCTGACGGCTGGCCGGCATCTGGTCTAGCAGCGCTTCGATGAGATCGCCACGCTTTTTCGATAGCAATTGATCGGCGCTATCAATGACCACAAACTGAACGTTGTCGAGATTGAAAGACTGACGTTCGACATGGTCTTTGATGCGCTTGGGTGTGCCGACGACAATGGTTGTCGCCCTGCCAAGCCTTTCAGCTTCACGTTGCAAAGGCTGTCCTCCAAAAACCGGCACAACGTGCAAGTGCGGCTGTTGGCTCATCTGCTGAAAGAGTGTCGAGACGCGCATAGCGTCATCACTTGATTCGACGATAGCAACCACTTGCACACCCTCGACTTCAGGGTCGAGTGTTTGCAGGATGGGCAAAACATAGGTAAGCGTTTTGCCACTTCCTGGTGGTGCTTCGACGACGGCATCGCGGCCTGCCAACAGTTGTGGCACCGCTTCAACTTGTAGTTTGCTGGGTTGCTCGTAACCTAAAGTTTCCAGCCCCGCAATCAGATCGGGATTTAGGCCGAGTTCGGCGAATGTCTGACTCATGTTGTTAGAATTTCCTCAAAGTAATGTTCACAAGATACCGGTCACGTGTCCAACCACAGCTCCCGGAGGTGCTATCCCACACCAGAGCAAATTATAGCACAAGCCTCATGAAGTCAAAAATCTGGGCTTCAGGCAGTAGTGGCTCTGCAAAATGTGGCGCCGTAAAGAATTTGTATCCCAATAACAGGCTCTACTGACAAAAGGTCGAACCATGCAACGAAGATCGAGATGACAGCGAAAAGGGTGGGATTTGAACGAACTTTTCTCTGTGAACCCCCTAGACTTCCCTCGTGATCCCCGCGCCCTCTGCGGTGAAAAAGCTGATTCAGTGGACTCATAAGTGCTTTCACCCGCATAGTATTCTGCCCTAAGTCCTTTACATCCATGGCCTGGGAGTTGCCAAAACCGCCAAACAGTCTAAAAATAGGTGGGAGAGATGCTATTTGGCGCCGCACCCTGACAAGCAAGCACCAAGCATCACTGATACACTCATCACCTGCCACCCTCCTCAGTTTGAGTTCACACCTCGCTGATCTTATGCCTGACAACTTGCCCGACTGGCTGAGTATTCTTGAGTTTGCCAATCTCGTTCTATCCTCAGCCATCCTCATTCTCAGTTTTTCCCTTTTCGTGTATATCCTGACCTTCAACCTGCATAGCCGCGTAGGCCGAGCCTTCGCGGCTTTGTTACTTGGCGTTATCCTCGTCTACTCGGGAGACATTGTGATCCCGCGCGTAGGTTGGCAGGAAAGCTGGCTACGGTTTCAGTGGTTGGGCATTGCCCTGGTGCCCGCCGCGTATCTGCATTTCTCGCGTGCGGTGCTGTTGGCCACCTGGCTTCAAACTGAAAGTAAACGGTGGACGTGGATCGTCCGGGGTGCTTACTTAGTTAGTGCGTTATTCGCTCTTTTGGCTCTCCGAACCGATGTCCTTGTGCGTCCTGCTGCCGGTGTGGTGCCGGTTACCTACCTGCAACCCGGCCCTCTCTTCCCTCTCTTTACGCTCTACTTCATCGTCGCCAGCCTTTGGGGTGGACTCAACCTGTTGTTGGCCCGTTCACAAGCCCGTACCCTTGCCTCGCGCCGGCGTTTGAACTATCTGTTATGGAGTTTCGTCGCGCCCGGGTTGGGCGTGTTTCCCTACCTGATCCTGATCTCTCGCGCCGGCGCTACATCTCCAAACACGGTGCTTATTCTGGCCAGCATCGCCAATATCGCTGTCGGCATTATGCTTGTGGTCATGGCTTATAGCGTAGCCTATTACGGCGTGCTTTCGCCTGACCGCACTGTGAAGCGCCAGCTCGTCTATTTTTTGTTACGAGGGCCGGTGGTCGCAGCCATCGTCGTTGGCCTGATCCTGGCGATCCCCAGTGTCGAAGCTATCCTCGGCCTGCCGCCTGATACAGCCCTCACCTTGCTTGTGGTTGGTACGATCGTTCTTGCCCAGGTGCTCTTGTACATCTTCCAACCCTGGATCGACCGCCTGCTCTATCGCAAAGAAACAGACGAAGTACAATGGATGCGCACACTGGAAACCCGCTTGATGACCAGTGGCGATCTCAGCCAATTCCTGGAAAACGTCCTGGTTTCTATTTGCGATGCCTTGCAAGTTGATGAAGGATTCGTCGCTCTACCTGGCGAGTCAGGTGCTCGTCTGGAAGCTGTGGTCGGTAGCGAAGATCGGGCGAGAGAAGCGCTATCCTTGCCCGAAGTACAACAGCTCCTTACAACACGGGAACCAGACACACAATTTCATCAGATCGACGGATACTACGTACGCAATCTCACCAATCGCCATACCGACCAGCCACTGGGCATTATTGCCTTATGCAGTGCCAGCCTGCAACTGGAAGCGTCAGATAGCAATACGGACGCGGTGACCGAGGCCTTGCTGCGCCGCGCAGAGATTGCGGTCGAAGACCGTCATCTGCAACTGGATGTCTTCAAAGCCTTGCGACCGATTTTACCTGATATCTCAGTGATGCAAGCGCTTAGGGGCACCGTTCCTTACGTCGTCGCTGCTTCATCCACCGAGCAAGCCAACCTCTCCGATGATTCCAATTTCGATGAATGGGTACGAGACGCCTTATCGCACTTCTGGGGCGGCCTAAAGTTGAGCAAAAGCCCTTTGCTAGGATTACAGGTTGTGCGCAATGCCTTAAATGAGTATGATGAATCACCAACTCGTGCCTTGCGCGCGGTTTTACAGTCGGCCGTAGAGCAGCAGCGTCCATCCGGTGACAGGCAGATGACGACATCGGAGTGGCTCCTGTATAATATCCTTGATCTCAAATATCTTCAGGGCAAACGCGTGCGCGAAGTCGCCAATCGCCTGGCCATGAGCGAATCCGACCTTTACCGCAAGCAACGCGTCGCCATATCCGAGGTTGCACGTACTTTGGCAGACATGGAAGCTAATGCCGAACATGTCACGAATGGCAATGGCAGCCATAACCTTGCTGAACCCGAGATTGAAGACCGTGCTGCCTGATTTCCCCCTCCCCCATTGTTTCCAGGCTCGTTATCGTGTCGAAAAATGCAGAGGTAAAACAACGCAAGTATGAGACGATTGGGCTGATTCTACTTGCAATCGGTTTAATCGCCTTGTTGGATATGTTCTTCCTCTCGGGGGATAATCATGTCTTGCATACGATTGTAGGCGTCGGCGCCTTGCCCCTTGCTGTTACCCTGACGGCATTGGGAGCGTTCATCACGTTTCGGCGACTCGCCGGCCCGCTGTTAGGACCTCACTGGCATGGCGAGGCTATCTTGGGTATCGAATTGATCTTTGTGGCTGCGCTGACGATGTTGCATATGCAATTGGGATCAGATAATTACGCAGCAGCGTTCGAGGGACGAGGTGGCGGCTTGATGGGATGGTCTTTATCGCAGTTGCTCACTCAGGCGGTCGGTGCGACGATCTCCTGGGTTCTGCTGATTGTGCTCGCTGTATTGGGACTGATTTTGATCTTTGAGTACACGCCACTGCGTATGCTCAATCTTCCCCTCCCCCGGCTTCCGGATCTCTCACTGGCTGAAGCGCCGGAGGAAACGCACTATGTCGGTGAATCGCCTGTGCAAGAGCCCACCAGACCGGTCACAAAGAAAGAGACGAAAACTCGGTCGAGCCAGCAAAAAAGCCAGAAGAAGACCCAAAGTTCGGGACAGGCCCCCGCCCGAGTTCGGCGTTCCAAAAAACTGCCCCCTCTCAGCCTGTTGCAAATCGAGGATAGTGGCGGTTCTGGCGAAGAACAAGCCCAGATTCAGGCCCATATCATCGAGGATACACTCAGTAGCTTTGGCATCCCCGCCGTCGTTACTGAGGTCAATATCGGCCCTACCGTCACCCAATTCGGCATATCGCCAGGTACATACGAACGGGCCGGGCGCATCATGCGTGTTCGTGTAAACAAGATCGTTTCGTTGTCAGATGATCTCTCGTTGGCACTGGCTGCCAGTCCTGTACGAATCGAAGCCCCTGTGCCGGGGCGTCCTTTTCTGGGTATCGAAGTGCCAAACCCCGATCTGACACTTGTATCACTGCGTGGGATATTGGAAGATAAAGATTTCCGGAGAACCCGCAGCCCCCTGGCGATCCCTTTTGGGCGGGATGTGAGCGGTGCAGCAGTCGGCGAAGATCTGCATTCATTGCCCCATCTCTTGATTGCCGGCGCCACAGGCTCGGGGAAATCGGTCGCTCTCAATGCCATTATCTGCGCGCTGCTGTTTAACAACCTACCCTCTGCCTTGCAGTTGATCCTGGTGGACCCCAAGCGTGTGGAACTGCCTGGCTATAATGGCATCCCTCATCTCTTGGCTCCCGTGGTCACCGACCCACAACACGCAGAGGGGGCGTTGACATGGCTGTTGATCGAGATGGACGAACGTTATCGTCGCTTTAGTGAAAAAGGGGTACGCAATATCGGTGGCTATAACCGAAAGGTGGGGACAAAAGATCGGTTACCTTACATTGTAACGATTATCGACGAACTGGCCGACCTGATGGTGACGGCGCCCGACAATATCGAAGCTAAGCTGGTGCGGCTGGCGCAAATGGCCCGAGCCACCGGGATTCATCTGATCATCGCCACACAGCGGCCTTCAGTCGATATCGTCACCGGGCTGATTAAGGCGAATTTTCCTGCCCGTTTGGCCTTTGCTGTCACCAGCCAGATCGATTCGCGAGTGATCATCGACTCGCCAGGCGCAGACAAGTTGCTTGGGCGCGGCGACGGCCTGCTCATGACGGCCGACAGCTCTAAACTTCGGCGAATTCAGGGTTGTTTTGTGAGCGACAGCGAGATCAATGCCCTGGCACAGTGGTGGAAAGAGCAGATACCGGGTAACGAGATCGATTCAACACAGCCGCGCTATCCCTGGAACCAGCTTATGGTGGATGAGGCCAATGCTGACGATATGTTGTACAAAGCTACAGAAACTGTACGCGGACGTCAGAGCATTACAACATCTTCGTTACAACGCTTGATGGGGATTGGCTATCCTAAAGCAGCGAAATTGATGGAGCAGTTGGAAGCAGAAGGCGTTGTGGGGCCGGAGGATGATCGCCGTAGCGGGCGTGCTGTACTGATCGAAGATAACGATCTGTCTTTCGAATAACGTTTTTGTGTTTTAAAGTTTGGGGAGTTGACAATTAATCTATAAGCAGGTACACTATTCACAAGTAACTAGTCATCCATGACTAGTTTGGCGGATACTAGTTTTACACTGAATCGATGGAAGGCCAGATTGTGGAACGGAAACTACTATTACTCGGCATGTTACGGATGCAGGACATGCATGGCTACCAGCTCAATGAAATGATCGATAGCCATATTCAGGCAGGTTTCGCACTTAAGAAACCGACGATGTATAAGCTACTCAATGCCATGGTAGAGGATGGTTGGCTCACCTGTGCCACGCATAAAGAGGGTAATTATCCGACAAGACGCGTTTACTCGCTTACGGCTGCCGGAGAACTCGCCTTTATGAAGCTCCTGCGAGACAGTCTGAGCGCTTATTCGCCAATTGAGTATCAAGGCAATGTAAGCTTACTATTTATGAACGCATTGCCCGAGGACGAGAGAATGGCACTACTGCATCGACGTCGAGAGATCGTTAAATCCTTACAGCATGCTATGCATCCACTGCCGGCAATCAGTAACCCGCATGATCTTGTCCAATTACATCAGATTCGCCACCTTGAGACGGAACTGGCATGGTTGGATGAAGTGATCGCCAGTGTTTCAGAAGAGCGTATCCATCTCGAACTCTCACAATTTTGACACATAAGAAACTTGAACCAGCAAAGAAGGAGATTTTTTGTTATGCCTCAAATGAATCACACTTTGGCAATCGAAACCAAGGGATTGGTCAAACGCTACAGCGAGGAAGTGCTGGCAGTAGATGGCATTGACATCGCCATCGAGAAGAACAGCATTTACGCTCTGCTAGGTCCTAACGGCGCCGGCAAAACCACCACGATGTCGATGCTCACCACCTTGTTGGAACCGACCCGTGGATCCGCTACTGTGGCTGGCTACGACATCGTCACCCAGGCCAAGGAAGTACGCAGCCAAATTGGTGTGACCTTTCAGGAGATCGTCCTGGACCCCGATCTTACCGGTCGGGAATCACTCGATTTTCATGGGCGTTTATACAGCATGGACAAAGCCAAGCGGCAGGCAAAGATAGATGAACTCCTGGCACTGGTGGAGTTGGAAGAGGCCGCTGACAGGCGAACCAATACCTATTCAGGAGGCATGAAACGACGTTTGGAACTGGCACGTGGGTTGATGACAGAACCAGATGTCCTCTTTTTGGATGAGCCAACACAGGGTCTTGATCCACAAAACCGGGCGAATATCTGGGATTATATTCGTAACTTGAAAGAAAATACCGATATGACCCTGCTTTTGACCACACATTACATGGATGAAGCGGAAGCCTTGGCAGATCGTGTGGCGGTCATCGATCATGGCAAAATCGTGGTGGAAGGCACGCCCAGAGAACTGATCGATCAGATGGGTACCGATATATTCTATGTCGATGGTCAAGGAAATAGGGAAACTTTTGTCGTTCAGCTTCAGAAATTGCCTTTTGTGCAGGGTGTCGATACCACTGATGATGTTATTCAGATCAGTGTTGGTTCGGGCTCGGGTCGCTTGATCGAGATCGTCAAGGCCTCGCAGGCGGCAGGCTTTCATGTCGAAGATATTTCCCTTGCTAAACCGACATTGGGCGATGTCTTCCTGAAGTACACCGGTCGCCAATTGCGAGATAAATAGTTGAAGACAAGACTCACATTTTAGTACGATACAGGACTTCAGTCCTCAATCGCGTAAGCTTTAGGATATCAAAATAGGAGAACAAACTATGAGTGCATCAATCATACTCTGGCAGAAACAGATGAAGAAGACCATGATCCATTCTGAAGAAGTTTTTGGAATTCTGTTTCAGCCTATTCTGTGGGTCGTGCTTTTCGGTGTGGGCATGCGCAGCCTCATGGGGGCGACCACGCCAGGCAATGGCGATGGCTACATGACTTTTATCCTGCCGGGTATCATCGCCTTGACGGCGGTGGGAGCAGCCATTGGTGGAGGTTCGACTTGGCTCAATGAACGGTTGGCAGGTATTGTCAAGGAGTATTTGGTCGCACCTATTCCTCGTTTGAGCATCTTGATGGGCAACGCCCTCAGTATTACGACCACGGTGTTGATTCAGTCGATCATCATCTTGGTTGTGGGCGTGCTGATGGGGGCAAGGTTGGGCGCCAGTCCTCTGGGTTGGTTGGGCGGTTTCCTCTTGATCGCCGGATACGGTATTGGTTTTTCTGGTATCGCCCTGGCCGTCGCTTCTAAAACCGATAGTTCCGCTGGCTATCATATGATGATCTTCATGTTGCAACTGCCCTTGCTTTTTTGGAGTAACTCGCTCTACCCGTTGGCAACACTCCCCACCTGGATGCAAATCGGCGCATTTTTGAACCCGACCACCTACGCCGTGACCGGCCTACGGCTGATCACGATGGCTCCTGTACCTGAGATGGGCAATGTGGATACGATCCCTTTATGGCTCTGTTTTCTTGTGATCGCTATTTTCGCAGCGCTTGGTATGGGGTTGGCATTGAGGGCATTTAAGAGTGCTATCAAATAGCCAATGCATCAAGCTACGCTGAAAAACGCCCGTCCCAGAATCGACGATTCTGGGACGGGCGTTGCGCGTTGACTCATAGTTTCATGAATTGGGAGCAACAGGTTATCTGGCAGTATCATAGTGGTGTGGAGTTACGAACAATACCTAAAAGGAGCAACGATGCAAACAAGACAGCTAGGATTTACCGATCTTCATCTCACGACCGTTGGTTTGGGCACCTGGGCCATCGGCGGGCCCTGGCAGTGGGGTTGGGGGCCGCAGGATGATGCTGATTCCATTGCCGCAATACAGCAAGCCCTCGATCTGGGTATCAACTGGATTGATACAGCCCCTGCTTATGGGTTAGGGCATAGTGAGGAAGTCATTGGGCAGGCTGTCCAGGGGCGTAAGGATGGTCTGATCATCGCCACCAAGTGTAGCCGGGTTTGGGATGATCCCAGTTCGGGCCAGATCCATGGCAACCTTCAAGCCTGGAGTATTCGCCAGGAGGTTGAGGAGAGCCTGCGCCGCCTGGACGTTGATGTGATCGATCTCTATCAAATCCACTGGCCCCAACCTGATGAAGATATCGAGCAGGCCTGGGAGGAGATAGCAAGGCTGGTTGAGGTGGGCAAAATCCGCTACGCCGGTGCTTCCAATTTCAGTGTAGATCAGCTCAAACGCGTTCAGTCCATCCACCCGGTCGCATCATTACAGCCGCCCTTCAGCATGATTCATCGCGACATCGAACATGAGTTACTGCCCTATTGTGCCGAACAAAACATCGGCGTGATCGCCTACAGCCCTTTGCAAACCGGTCTGCTCACCGGCGCCTTTAGCCAAGAACGCTTGGCATCGCTGCCTGCTGATGACATGCGACACCAGCAAGCTAACTTCCAGGAACCGACCTTTACTGCAATCCTCGACCTGGTCGATCAACTCCGACCTATCGCCGAGGGCAATGGCCGCACTCTTGCAGAGCTGGCCATTGCTTGGGTGTTATCCCGGCCTGGTGTAACGGCAGCCATCGTCGGCGCGCGCAGGCCAGAGCAGATCGTGCAGACTGCACCCGCAGCCGATTGGCAACTCATGCCCGCAGAATTGTTACAGATCGAGGAACTCTTGCGAGTTCACCTATAAAAGTTTCGCTAGAAAGCGACCCCACTTGCGATTGCCAAAACAGAAAGCGGCATCAGGAGCAGTACGACATTCATGATAGTCATGGCACATTCGCCACGGCGAATATGTGTGTAGGCGGCGCCTGACATAGTCGATGCCAGGCCTAATGCCACAAGGGGCGTCAGTAGGGGGGGGATGCCTGTAGCCGCCGGCGGGCGCCCTGTTTCTGATTCGAAACCCACATGGTGTGAGCGACGACAGTAACCAGACTTTCAGGATGCTAGATTGGATGGCATTGATCGTCGTAAACTCATCCCGCACACCTACTGCTGTCTTTTAGTTTTCATTTTGATACCTGGAATCGGCTATGGTTTTTTTGCGCTTAATGCGCCTGACGCTATCTACCGGTTTTTTGCTGGTTATGATGCTGACGCTCACGATGAACAGTGATGCCAGCTTAGCGGATCCTGCGCCAGACATCCTGAAACAGAAGTCCAACGAAGAAAAACCATTCATCCTACCCTTTAAGGAACCTCCCGGGCCGGATACCTGGTTGTTGGGTCAGACCTATGGCAATACGATTGGAGCCTATTTCAACCGCAATACCACGTATCGGTTCAGCCAGGGCATTCACTTTGGCATGGATTTTTCTGCACCCTGCGGCGCCGAACTCGTTGCCATCGCAGATGGTGTGGTTGCTCTGGTCGACGCCTTTGCCTACGGTTCTCTACCTCATAATCTCATCATCGATCATCCAGAGTTGGGCTATGCTTCACTTTACGGGCACCTGTTAGAAACCCCTAATCTGGAACCGGGTCAGGAAGTGAAGGCCGGCGAGGTCGTGGCGTTCAGTGGTGATCCTGCCGACACCTGTTATGGCCGGCCCCATCTGCATCTGGAGATACGAGATTATCCTGGCCGTTCCTGGAAATATAATCCTGTAAACCTGATCGATGTCGATTGGGACAACCTGGCTCTGGTGGGGTCCTTCAGCCAGGGATTCGAGCGGGATTTGGACAGGCCCCGGCGTTGGCAATACTTAGACCGGCAACCTCCCGCCGTGTCACGGGGAAGGATCCTCAACGACTTTGCCAATCCCTGGCCAAAGCAGAGGTAGCACTTTTATGAACTTGTTTGTCCACAAGATCGCCGGCGTGGGGCTGATTGGGTTCGCACTGATGGCTGTCATCATCGCCGGATGTCAGGGTGAACTCACACCGCCATTAGCGCCTACAGCCACGCCTACAGCCACTCTCACACCCACTGCCACTCCCACACCGGTGCCTGTGGTCATGCAATTGACTGCTGGTGGTTGTTGTACCCAACCCTTCTGGTCGGCGGATTCGCAGCAAGTTCTCTACATCGACCGGCCCAATAATCAAGCGCCGGTTGGCATTTGGGCAGTCAACCTCGCCGAGCCATTGGCCGATCCCGTTCTCGTTACAGAGCGCATCGAGGAGAGTCTGGCTGCAGATGGCTATCTGGTGGACGCCAACGGCGAGACAAGCTCGATCGAACGGCTGGCTGATGGCGCACGCTGGCAGGTACCCGCGCAAGGGCGTCGGGTGAGGATATCACCCGATCAGACGCGTATCGCCTGGTCGATCAGTGATCCGGATATACCCTTTGAAAGGCGGGTGGCGAGGATCTGGGTGGCCAATTTGGATGGATCTGACGCACAGCAGGTGGCACGGATACCTCGTGGCAATCTCAGCGGCTGGGTTTCTGACGACCTATTGTTACTCAGTGGCAGCGATACCTTGCAATCTCGACAGCGAACGCTCTCGACCCTGGCTCTGAGTGATGGCACGGCCACCGAGCTGGCTAGGGCCAATCGTCTGCGCGGCGCAACGCTCTCCCCTTCAGGCGAGTGGCTTATCTATTATCGCACTTTCGCGCCTGACCCCGCCCAGAACGGTTTGTGGCTCGTGCGCAGCGATGGTAGCGAACGAAGACAGCTAGATCGAAGTCTATTCGGTGCATACCAGTGGCGCCCTTGCCCCAACTGTGCGTCTGACGATGAGCGTTTGCTTGTCATCCCTTTCGATCCCGAAGCAGATTATCATACGTTTTGGGAAGTGAGCGTGGCATCGGGTGAGGCGCGGCAACTCACAGATCCTGATATCACACCCTTCAAGATCGCCAATGGTGATTGGCAATTGTCAGCAGATGGGCGCCATGTAGTCTATGTGGAGAGCGCCGATCGTAATATTTGGGTCGTTGACCTGCCATAAGCCATCGTCACAGCTAAGGGGTGCATCGATTTCCCCCGCCTAGTTCACTGCTGGCGTTGTTGAGTGGCACGATCAAAGAAGCCATCGACACGTTGGTCCAACGCTTCACCTTCGAACCCTTGTTCAGCGAAGAAGGCGCGCATTGCATCTTTGCCCGCATCCAGATCACCGCCGTTTTCTGTGATGACTTCGGCCAGGGATTTGTCCTCTTCCATACCTGCTTGCAGGATCTCGACATTGACGCCGCTGGCATCACTCAGCGGTTGCAGTAAACGTGCAAAGAAGCCGCCGCGATTTTGTAACTCGGATTCATCCAGATCACCTGTCTTGACCTGCAAGCTGCGGATCAGAGCGTTCAACATACCGCGCTCGAGGAAGGCGCCGGCATTGTCGCCGCCGAATCGCTCTGCGATGGCCGTTGCCCTTGCTTCAGGAGCAACCTGACCACCGGGTCCCTGACCCGGTAAACCACGACCGCCGGGACCCCCACCAGGCAAGCGACCGCCACCACCGGGTAGACGGCCACCAGCGGCGGCATCACCAGTATTGTCTCCACCAAAGCCACGGCCAAATCTAACGCCCTGCTCCTGCAGCAATGCTTGAGCGCTTTCAGATGTTAGTTGTAAGGCTGCGATCGCCTTGATTTGTTCCGAATGCATGGTATCCTGTATCTGATTGATCACGGCATCCAATTCGGCCTGTGCGGTGGTATCGGCATTGCTCAAAGCCCGATACGCTTGCCAGAGCGGCAGGATTTCGGCTGCAAGTGTCTCATCGATAGCCTGATCGGTTTCTTCAAGTTGCAGTGAACCGAAGACCAGTTGCGTGGATGCCGGCAGGGCATCGGTATAGTTCATACCCAGCCGGCCTTCGCCATTGCTGGGATTACGAACTGTTGTCGTGTTCGATTCACTGGTCTGGCTACTTCCGGCAGCCTGAGCTACGTTACTACTTGGGTTTTCAGCCGCATCATCTGAGCCACCACAAGCAGCCAGAAAGAGGGCCAAGAGAAAAAACGGGACTATTCGGATTGTTCTTTGCATGCAAACGTTCTCCTAAAAACAAGATTTCGGGTTGTATATTGCGTATCAATGGATCCAGATCTATACACGATGCAACATGCATTACGGGGTTACTCCGCAAAATGTGCGTTGTGTGCGTTAATTGTCCAGGTCGAACTCGCTCGGCTTTGGTCTCGTCTAGACCGGTAAACCAGTAAACCGGAAAACCAGGCCGACTCCGGCAGGCGACGTTTGTCCCGGTCTACCGGTCTACAGGGTTCCTGGTCTACCATTTTACAGGTTTCCCGGGCTACAAAAAGAGTGATAGCGGTCATCATCTCCGCCATAGCAAACAATTCGGTTGTGGCTTCGCCACCATATGTTATCCTATTCGTGTCTTAAAGCATCGATGGGATCAAGCTGTGCCGCTTTGTTGGCGGGGTAAAAGCCGAAGAAAATGCCAACGATCGCAGCCGATCCAAAGGCCAAAAGAATAGAGCTGGGGACGATGACCGTCCTCATGTCACTGGTAGCGCCAAACAGCCAGGCGCCACCGACGCCTACCATGACACCGATCAAGCCGCCGACTAGGCTGAGCATGAGCGCCTCGGTGAGGAATTGCCAACGGATATCATTGGGTGTGGCCCCCACCGACTGGCGTATCCCGATCTCTCGTGTGCGCTCGGTGACGCTGACTAGCATAATGTTCATAATGCCGATACCACCGACGATGAGCGATACGGCCGCCACCCAGGCCAAGAGGTTGCGAAATGCCTCGGTCGTCGCGCCCTGCGTGTCGATGATATCCTGCTGCGTCTGAATCGTGAAAGGCGCCTCTGCCACCGACACATCCTTGCTGCTCGCCAGTTTGAGCTGGATCTGGGTGATAACCTCTTCCATATCGGCTTCTTCATCGATTTGCGCATAAATGATGCGGACTCGATTACCGATAAAGCGGGCGAATTGGCTGGGAATAAACTTGTCGAACATAACGGTAATTGGTGTGTAGAGTTGCGCATCGAAATCAGTGTTTCCGACCACGCCCTTGTCGTCAGCCACTCCGATTACGGTCAGTTTGGTGGTGTCGATGGTGATGGATTGGCCGATGGCATCGAGCCCACCTTGGCTGGGATCGCCAAACAGTTCCTCGGCCAGACTCGACCCTAAGACCGCCACTTTGGCTTTACGGTCCACTTCTGTTTCATTGAAAAAGCGCCCCTGAGCGATGGCAACATCTCGCACCGATGGGAAATCAGGGGTGGTACCGACAACCGGGACATCTGTGAGGTTGGTGCCGCCCGATTTGATCGTCTGGGTTGTAGTCTGATCGACAGCTGTTCCTACAACACCGGGAATGCTCTCAACGATGGCTGTGTCATCGTAGACCAGGGTCGGCCCGGTATTACCACCGCCCGGCCTGCCCCGCCCGAAAGAACCCTGGATAAAGGCCAGATTAGAACCCAATCCCCGGATCTGTTCGGCAATGGTGGCTTCAGTGCCGGCGCTGATGGCGATCATGATGATGACTGCAGCAACACCGATGATCACACCCAGCATGGTCAGCAGGGAACGCACCTTGTTACGGGCGATACCCTCCCAGGCAATGCCGATGATCTCAGCAGGACTGATGATGCCCACATCAAGAGCGGAAGCATCTTCCTCCTCCGCCGGGGTCACAACAGGATAAGGACTTGCCGTGTCTTGTGTTGTCATCAATTCACTCCCGGCTTCTTACCATCCGGCGAGATCAGGCCGTCTACCAGCACAATGGAACGCTCGGTTTGATTGGCAATGTATTGTTCATGTGTGACAATGAGGATGGTGCGGCCACGGGCATGGAGTTCATGGAGAAGAAGCATGATCTCCTCGCCGGTCTTCGTGTCCAGATTACCGGTGGGTTCATCAGCCATGATCAGGACGGGGTCATTGACAAGCGCTCTGGCAATGGCCACACGCTGTCTTTGCCCACCCGATAATTCATTGGGGTCGTGATGCATGCGATCTGCCAAACCAACTGCTTCGAGAGCGGCCATGGCTTTGTCTTCACGTTCTGCCGGCGACAATTTGCCGTTGCGGCGATACACCAGAGGTAACATCACATTGCGCAAGGCACTGGTGCGGGACAACAGGTTAAACGATTGGAAGATAAAACCGATTTTGCGGCTGCGAATGTGTGCAAGCTGCACTTTATCCAAGTCACCGACCGATTCGCCGTCGAGGATATAGGCGCCCTCGCTGGGGCGATCCAGGCAGCCGAGGATATTCATCAAGGTGCTTTTGCCTGAGCCGGAGGGACCCATGACGGCCACAAACTCACCTGGCTCGATGTGGATATCGACACCATTCAGGGCGGCGACTTCCACGTCACCCATGGTATAGACTTTGCGTAACGCAGTGGCTTCGATAATTGCTTGAGGTTGGTTCATGCTACTATTGCGTCGCCACAATGCCGGTGGTTACCACATCACCCCGTTCGAGGCCGGATAAGATCTCGGCAAAGGTGAAGTCCATTAAGCCGACTTCGACCATACGCAGTTTTGGCTCGCCATCCTCCATCACAAATGCGGAGAATTGACCCGGTGTGATCTCTCGTAAGGCTTCGACCGGTACCAATAGTGCGTTCGTTGCGCGACCTCCGATCACCTCGACCGTCGCATTCAGGCCGATAGGCAAGGTCTGTGGTTTGGCAAAGGAGTTTTTGTCGAGGCGCACCAGCGCCCGTACAACGCTCGTGCCGCTATCAGTCACCAACGATGGGTCGACTTGCTCGATATTGCCGATGAATGTGTCGTCGGGGAAGGCGTCGAACACCACCGCCACTTCGAATCCGACACCCGCTTTGTCCAGATCTGATTCATCGAGGAAGATCTCTAGCAGGGGTTGGTCTAGATCGGCCAAAGAAATAATCACCGCTGTCCCGATGTTTTCGCCGACCTGGGTGTTCACAGCGGTGATGACGCCGGCGATGGGGGCAGTCAGAACGGTGTCGTCCAAGTCTTTCTGGGCGCTAAAAAGGCCATTTTGTGCTTGTTCCACAGTCAATTGGGCCAGCTCTACCTCGATATCAGATGCGCCGGCCAGGAGTTCATCGAGTGCGGCCTGCGCCTGCTCGACCTTGGCCTCGGCCGCAGCGATATCTTCAGCTTCTGGGCCATTTTGCAAGCTGTCCAGAACCGATTGCGCTGATGCGACCTGGGCCCTTGCAGCAGAAATCTGGTCGGCATCAGCACCGGCCGTGGCAGCGTCATAGTTCGCCGATGCTCTTTCGTAGGCGATAGTCGCTTCTTGTAGTGCAGCCGCCTGGGGCGAGCGCCCTACATCGGAGCGGTAGGCAATGTCATTGTAATCATTTTGCGCATTTTGTAAGGCCAGTTCTGCCAGGTTCAGTTCGGCTTTGGCGCCCGCTACTTCAGGAGCAGAGGGGCCAGCCAATAACGCATTCAGCGCTTGCTGCGCGCTACGCAGGCTTTGTTGTGCTGCCGCCATATCCTGTTCACCCGCTGGGGCCATCAGTTGCGCCAGCTCTGCTTGAGCCGAGACAAGCGTTGATCGGGCCGAAGCGTGCGAGGCGGTATCAGCATCCGCCAAAAGCTGTTGTAATTGCAGTTCGGCTTGCCGCAGTGCTATCTCGGCCTGCAGTACCGAGGACCGGGCATCGCTGTCATCCAGCACGGCCAGCACATCTTCAGCCTGCACCGTGTCTCCGACTTGCACGGCTAATTCGGACAGCAAGCCACCTGTGCGAAAACTGAGATTGACCTCAGCCACAGGGATCACCGTACCGGCGCCCGTGGCTGAGACAACGATCTCGCCTTGCCTGACTGTTGATGTTTGCAAAGCGGGTTCGTCACTAGCCTGGGCATCGGCAGTCTGCGTGTCGTAATAATAGTAGGCTCCTGCTCCTCCGATAATGACTATGGCAAGCAGAAGGAGAAGCCATCTCGTGCGTTTTGACTTCGAGCTTCGGGACATTTTTCTACAGATCCTCTTTTTTGATCATTGTTTCGTCTATCAACTTCTGAATACCCTATCGATAATCAAAGTCAGTTTACATGGATGACTGTGTTTTGTATAGGTAATCTGTTTTGTCGGCGGGTAGTTATGTCGCCAGCAAAATACATTGGTAAGAAGCTCATTCTAGACTAACAGAAATTTGTGATCAATGGTTCAGGAATTGTTAAGATCGCCAGATCGAATACATGAAATCACCTTCGTTCATCCCGTTGCACCATATGGCAGTTCAAACTGAATCGAAAAAAATCCATGTTCAACAGGATTTCATGTGGTTGACATAGATTTAGGCTGATAGGTGAAACGTCAAACGTGAAAGACAACCCGCCATGACGCCATGACGACATCACGTTTCACGTCTTCACGTTTGACACCTTGTAACCACACGGGTTCCCAGAGAGCCAAAATCCGCAAAAGAAATAGCGGCGGCTCTGGTCTTTCGACTAGAGCCGCCGCCTGAATTAAGAGGTTGGATACGTTCAGATGTGGGGTCAGGATTTCGGCTGAGTTCCCAAAATCACTGATATCGTTCTTTCTTTACCATTGCGGATGATCTTCACATTCACCCGTTCACCAACGCTGGTCTGTGTCTCCAGGTAAACTGTTAGATCCTGGTAGGTTTGGATGGGCGTACTATCAATAGCAACGATAACGTCACCCCCCAATGGCAATCGGGAACGGCCGACAATGGTTTCTGTACTTCCGATCAGGCCGGCTCTTGCTGCTGCGGCGCCTCGTATCGTTTCTAGCACCAACAGACCTCGGTCTACCGGTAGTTTCATCTCAGCATCGCGCAGGGTTTCGGCGGCGGTAGGGTTCAGCTCGAATAGCTGGGTTCCCAACCAAGGATGGGCGTAGTAGCCATTCTCGATCAACTCGGGTACGACCCGAAGCACGGTATTACTCGATACAGAGAAACCGATACCGGCATTGCCGCCGCCGGGACTGATGATCTGCGAGTTCACGCCGATCACGCGGCCTGTTAGATCCAATAGAGGGCCACCTGAGTTACCGGGGTTGATAGCTGCGTCGGTCTGGATGGCTTCACCGATAAAGCGATTATCTTGTGGGCTTTGTATCACCCTACCCAGGGCACTGATAACGCCGGTGGTCAATGTCTGATTCAAACCAAAGGGATTGCCGATGGCGATAACGAACTGACCTACGCGTATCTTGTCGGATTCAGCGATAGGCAGCGGGGCAGGCAGAGGCTTGGCCGCATCGATTTTAACAATGGCGAGGTCGTTCAGGGGGTCAGTGCCGATTAGCTCAGCTTCAAGTTCTTGCCCGTCAGAGAGTGTCACAAGTAACTGTTCGGCGTCTTCGACCACGTGGAAGTTGGTGATGATATGTCCTTGGTTATCATACACGAAGCCTGTACCGGTTCCGCCCTGGGGCACACGACGTCCAAACATCATGCCGTAACTGCGGTTGGTGATATGGACGACCGATGGGCTAGCAGTCTCATAGATATCGATGATCTTGGCTTCAAGCGCGTTAAAAGCTTCGTATACCTCACTTAATTCATCATCTGTTACGGCTGCTAGTTCGGTTGCGGCGGTGTCAGGCGCCTGGGCAACGGCTTCAGTGGGGGGGGACGAAAAAACTGTACCGGTAAGTGATATGACGAGTAAAGTTGAACTGACAAACAGTAAGACCCATTCTCGCGGAGAGATTGTCTTCATCAAGACCTCCTTAAAGTGGGAGCAACCATGCAGTTGCTTCTCTATCTCCAGGATGTAGTGTAGTGCTATGATATTACAGGGACATGAGAAGATCGTTAGGATTTTGTAACAATTGCCACATGCCGGTGTAGGGGAGATCACATCGAGGAAAGGAGAAATCAAAAGGTAAAAGGCAAAAGGTGAAGGGCAAAGAGCACAAGTGTCGTCGTTTGAGAACTTAATGCCTGCGAAGACATTCCCTGCTTTTTCCTTTTGATTTTTACAGTTTAACGTCTATCCGCCGTCGCAGGTTTCTCAATACTGAACGACCACTTCCGTCAGATCTGAAATGAGGAAAAACAGTTACTTCTAGCCGGGCAATGGGAACTGGAGGATAAAGCGACTGCCACCCTCTGGGGGCAAATCTATCTTGATCTGGCCCTTGTTCTGCTCTACCAAAGTTTTTACAATCGAGAGACCTAATCCTGCCCCGCTACCTGCCTGGAACCCGGGGCGTTCATGACGATGGCGGCTGCGAGCCTTATCCACCTGATAAAAGGGATCGAAGATATGTGGCAGATCGGCCGGAGGGATACCCGGACCACTATCCTGCACGGAAATCAAGACGTTTGGTTTCATCACTTCAGCATTTACGGCAACTCGCCCACCATTCGGTGTATACTTGATGGCGTTGTCTACCAGGTTGATCAGGATGGCCTCGAGTTGGTCAGGCCAAATCTGCAGAGAGGGCAGTCTCTCGGGTAGCGTCAGGATCAGTTCGACTCCGCCCTGTTCTGCCCGTAACCGCATGTATTGGACAACAGCAATCATATGAGGACGGATGGCGATGCGCCGATCTGGTGTGCGAGTGTTGTCTGTCTGCTGGAGGCGAGTCAAATCCAGCAAGCTGTTCGCCAGGTGTCCGAGTCTGTCGGCCTCGCTATCTATCTCTCTCAAATAGCGGATGGTGATATCTGGGCGTTCGTTGCCCAGGCTGAGTAATGTTTCAGATCTTAGTTTGATATTTGTAAGAGGTGTGCGCAATTCGTGGCTGGCATTGGCAACAAATGCTTGCTGTTGCTCCAGCATGTTGCGAACCTCATCCACCATGAAGTTGAAGGCGAAGGCAAGGGCTCCTAGTTCATCACTGCGGCTGATCTCGACCTGTTGGTTGAGATCCCCAGCTGCGGCTGCTAACGCTGCCGCCTCCAACTTGCGAAGGGGATGTACCAGGCGACGGCCAATCCAGATGCCAAGCACCGTTGCGACCACAAGGGCTGCGATTCCGGCTCCGACAAGCCGTAATTGCACATTCCATATTGCCTCCATGATATCTTGCATGGGCTGGCTTAACTGCACTACCCCCAACAAATCACTACCTTGCTGGATGGGGGCGGCAACGAAAAGTGTATCTTCTCCGCTGAAGGGATCCGCACGGACATGGTGTTGCTCTGTCCCGGCCAGAGCGGCTATCACCTCGATCTGATCACGTTGATTGCTGATCTGTTCGATGGGATAAATGCTGTCTGCAACAACATTGCCGCGTGCGTCCAATATCGTCACTCTGGCATGTGTGTCGTCGGCGTAGCCGGAGGCGACCTGTTGCAAGCGCGGTAAGTCCGGGCCTATCTGTGTCAGGACGATGCCACCGGCCTCTTGCTCGAATCGTGTGTCTTCTTCGTCCCCCTGCCCGGATGTATGTTCGTCCTCTTCGTCCTCTTCGTCCTCTTCGTCCTCTTCGTCCGATTCATCCTCATCCTTCTCACGCTCGCGTTCATCCTCCCATTGGCGGTAAGCTACGAACTCCTCTGTATAGCCACTCAATGGGTCTTCAAGCGTGTTGGCGGCCAGGAACGCGGCCAGTTCCAGATCGTTTTCAGCTGCACTCAGTTGGATGGTATAGGTAGTTTCGCCCACGACCACTGCCAGCAGCACTAGCACGACCACGAAAACCAGACCATAAGTCAGCATGATCCGGTATTGCAGACTACGTTGCCAGGGCCAGCGACCCGGCGGGAAGGGTGGAGGGATCGGTTGAGAGGGCGTCACGATGGTGGTCTAGGATGCAAGCTCATCAGGCGCTACCAATCGATAGCCGACGCCGCGCACGGTGAGAATCAGTTCGGGCTTGCTCGGGTTGTCTTCCAGTTTTTCCCGACACCAGCGGATATGGACATCCAGCGTCCGTGGATCCCCCACCCAGGTTTCTCCCCATACAGCGTCCAGCAAGTCACCTCTGGGCACGACTGCGCCATGAGCGTCCAGTAGCGCTATCAAGACATCATATTCGCGTTGAGATAGGGGGACCGGTTCATTCTTTCGTATCACCTGGCGCCGGTTTTTATCTATATAAAGAGGCCCGATCACAAGAGGAGCGCTCTCGTTTCGCCCTTCTACTTGATCAGCAAAATCGACACGGCGCAGATTGGCTCTGACTCGTGCCAGTAATTCGCGAAAACTAAAGGGTTTGACCACATAATCGTCGGCGCCTAGCTCCAGCCCCATCACCCGATCCATCTCTTCTCCGCGCGCGGTCAACATGATGATAGGAATGGTGCTCTCTTTGCGGATCTCACGGCATACTTCCCAGCCATGCATTTTGGGCATCATCACATCTAGCAAAATCAGATCCGCAAGCGCTGATCGTGCCAGTTCGAGTGCTGCAACGCCGTCGTAGGCAGTGAGAACGTCATAATCTTCGCGCTCGAGTTGGAAACGTAGCGCCTCGACAATCATCACATCGTCGTCAGCCAGAAGAATGGTTTGTGTAGACATGGAATCGATAGTGGTTTATGTGTACTCATGTTGATGATGTTTGCTTGGATGCAACATGGGGCGTCGTTTCGGCTGATAGGTGAACAGGCGGTAATAAGTCAAAAAGAGGATCGCTGCACCAGTCAACAGATACATGAGCTTCACGGCAACTAGATGAGTGTCGCTGCCAGCCATGATACCGTGAACGAAGGCGAATAGAAAGGCCAGGTAGGCTCCGGTATGAATAACCCGCCATAGCTTTCTGCCGATTCGGTTTTTGGCATATGTGCTGATGATAAGGCTCAACGACAGCAAGAATGCTAGAGTTCCCAGGCCGGTCCAAAGGGGCTCATACGAAGTGGAGAAAGGAACGATCAAGTGCCAGAGCTTGAAGTCGATGTATGAATCACCGAGCAGAGCCAGGGAGTGGATCACCATAAACGCCGTCGCAAGCAGTGGTAGGTACTCGTGCAAACCATAGACCAGGGTGGTCTCGATCCGGCCTTTGGCGAACTTGCTGCTCATGACAACGCCCCAGCCGGTAGCCAACCACAATAACAGATAGGCGACAAATCCTCCGGCACGGGCAACGAACCAATAAGCCTGACTATGTTCAGACAGTGGCAGGCCCATGAGTTGGCCCTGCGTTGCCAGCGCTGCACTCGTCTCGACAGGTAAAAGTGCTATCACTCTCTGTGTGAGTGTCACTCTCTGTATAAATGGTTGCCATATGTGGGCAAGGGTTTCGAGATTCTGTCCGGCGCTGAGCCACAATCCCAAGCCAACCAAAGCCGCACCGAACAGCATTCCCAATACGATATAGAGGATCGATGTCTGCGATGTTGTGTGTGTCTGTGTTGTCATTTGAGCCTCCAGATGGGCTGTTCATGTGATGTGTACAGCTACGGTTTCTGGTTATGACGCTTTGGTGCGAGTGCCTGCATGGGTGGGAGCCGGGGGTGGGGGTGGGATCTCAGGTAGGGTTGGTAGGGGGGGGAGAGGCTCCAACGTGGCGAGTGGAGCCAGTTTGGGGATGGGAGATAGCGTGATGTCATCGACAACACCTGGTGGGCTCGGTTCTGCACTATCGGTCTTATCCACTTTTTCGCTCGCGGTTACAGAGGGTATCACCAGTGTATCAATCGGGGCTGGTTGCACGAGCGGTTTGATCGTAGGCCATGGCGTTGTGAGCGAAGATGTTGTCGGCGAGGATGATGTCTGAATAGCGGTTTGAACCGCAACATTGGGGGCGGTTTCAACCATGCCATTTTCAATCCGACCTACGAGATTCCAGCCGCCAAATAGGGTTAAAGTTGCCAGTGCGGCCATCGTAGTTTTGGCGCTGTTTGAGATTTCGCGTGGTTTTCGTCTGGGTTCAGGTTTAATCATTTTGCTGTCTCTTAATTCAGGAATTCAGCAGCGTTACTCGTCAGCAGCAGTTGCTCTTCATTTGTGAATAGGGCGCCGGCCACATCGGGCAGCGACTGTAGATAAGCTAAACCTGACCTGCTGCCGAGAATGAGGGCGGTTCTGGCATAGATTTCGGCCAGAACAGTGCGTGACGCCACCACACTGACAGAGAGTACGTCGCTGTGAGCTGGTTTTCCGCTACGGGGATCGATAACATGATGCATTGTCTTTCCCTCTTTTCGCCACTGTCTTTTGGCTATCGAGGATGTTGCCAGGGCATTATTCTTAATGTTGAAACGGGCCAGGATGTGGTTGGAATCAAGGGGATGTTCGAGATCGATTTCCCAGCCCCGAGTGGATTGCGGCGAACCGTAACCGTAGAGGTCGCCACCGGCATTGATCAGAAAGGGCCCTTCAGCGGCCAACTGGTCTGCGACACGATCGACTGTCCAACCCTTGCCCATCCCACCCAGATCCAGACCGAACCCGGGTGGTTTTCTGATCTCTAGCGTTCGGGGGTTGAGGTCGATGTCTCTGAATGTCACTCCATGAGAATGATGTAAATCGGAGCTTGTTGCACTGGCGATGTCGTCAGCCATGTCAAGGGTCATTCGTTCGAAACTGCGGTCGTAGCCCGCCAACTGGAGTGCATTGAGAATGGTGGGATCGTACAGCCCGCCCGTGGCCTGAGCGGCATAAAGCGCCATCTCTACGGCCTGAAATAAGGTATTGCTAACACGATTCGTTATGCGTTTACTATGATTGAGCTGTGCAAGCTCACTCTGCGGATCGAAGCGGGAGAGATGATTTTCGTAATGGGCGAACGTGTTCAGCGCTTCAGTTATCGACGCGTGGTTGTGGGAGCAAACACAGATGTGGACATCGGTGTTCATGGCTCGGAAATCGTGCTGATACCACGCCCATCTCGCTGCTCCTGCCTGCTCTGATCGTTTCCTTGCCGACCTGCCGACTTTTAGATCAGTCGCCATCTTCTTCATGTTCGTCATCATCATGCTCATCATGTTCATCATCATCATGTTCTTCATGTTCGTCATGTTCGTCATGTTCGTCATCATCATGTTCTTCGTGTTCGCCGTCGTGGTGGCTGCTCTGGTCGTTATCTGATCCCTGAACGGCTGTTTGCTGGCTGGCTATTTCGGCATAGGCTAATTCGAGGTCTGCCAGGGTTGTCTGTAATTGCAGGCGCAGGGCCTTATCGGTCTCACCGAAGCTCGCTTGATGAGAGATGATTTCATTCTGGAAGACGAGATCATCTTGGGCTATAGCCTCTTGTAATGCCTCTATCTCAAGTTGTAGCGATTGAGTCGATTGCGCTTTTTTGGCTGCTGGTGTGTCCAGATCCACCAATTGATTTTGAAGCGTTTCGATCTGCGCCTGCATGGTTTTATCGAGCGTTGCCAATGCCTCCTGCCCTTGAACGATTTGTGACTGTAGTGTTAGCTCACGCTCCTTGGCCAGGGTCGCCAGCGCCTCTTGCTGAAGGTCGGGTGAGGGGATGGAACTTGGCTCACCGGGCGGTTGGGCTACCGACAGCTCTTGGGAGCTGGCCCCCTGAGACGGGGTCGCATTAAACATGGCAGACGTAGTTAAGGCTATAGCCAGGGCGACGACAATGGCGGTGCTTACGCCTGCGGCAAAAAGAGCTAGTTTCTGATTCATAATGGGATGTCCTGGATTCGGGTGTGTGGTGAGAGGTATCGCTACTGTCTATCGCCGCAGTTGAACATTGGCCTCTGCCAGTCTTGCATGTGCTTCGGCAAGCCGATTCTGTAGCTGGTTGATTCGAGGTTGATAGTCTGTGGACAGCTGGTCAAGTTGTTGTTGATATGCTATCTGTCGCTCTTCACGCATTGTCTGCAGTTGTTGAAATTGTGTTGTAAGTTCCGCCTCTTGTTGATCGAGGCTGCTGATCTGCGTTTGCGCAGAGACCACAGCATTTTCAAGATCCTGGATATGAGCCTGATACAACTGCTGTCGTTCCTGGTACCACGAATTTATTTGATTGATCTGCACAACATAATCGGATTCTCGCTCCGCCAGAGATTGTACCCATTCCCTGTTTTCAGAAGTCAAGGTCACGGGATTTTGAATGTTTTCCGAAGCCTGCTTCTCGGGAGCGGTTTCAATGGGCGCCGCTGTGAGTCTAGGAAGCAGGCCGATAACGCCGGCGCTTAATAGAACAACCAGAGTCAGGCTCGTCGCCAGCAAAGGGCCAATGAGTTTCATCAATTACCTCCATGTGATAAAGGTTCATGTGGGTGGGATGAGGTATACCTCGTTGCTATGCATGATAACGAGTTTGACCGATGGTGTGGTTAACTCAGTTTTATCTCGGTGTTAAGTTTGGGTTAAGGACTTAGGACAGAATAATATGCGCATTTAGGGAGTTCCAGAATTTAAATGCCCCCAAAACCTGAGTCCTGCGCAAAGCGTGAAACGTAAAATGTGAGGATTTAGGCGTGAAATTGTATTAGTCAGGCACATGTTGAATGCTGTCGAATAGGATTAGGACGCAGACCTGTCCTGAGCAGGGTCGAAGGATGAACGCGGAAAAAGCAGATTCTTTCCTCTTTTATCCGCGTCCCATTCATCTGTTCAACGTGTGATTGACCATTACAATTTAGGCGTGAAATCATTACGCATCACGCATCACGCATCAAGTTTCACGAGTTTTGGATTATTATTTTCCTGGAACAGCCCTAAGGTTCGAACTCGCGCACGATTATCTCGTTTTCGGTGCCCCGTACCATCTGTCCGGCATCCCACACAGGCCCCATGATGATGTGCCGGGGAAAGGCTGGATTTTCTCCCATATTCACTCGGATATCTGTGCGACCACTATGCAGCAGAGCACCACGTACTGTGTCGAAAAGCCCTGTAACCGTAAAAGGGAAGGACTGCGTTTCATCCAGACTGTAAGGTTCTCGCCACGTTTGTTCATATGCATTCCACATAAGCATCGTAGCATCTGTGACCTCACCCTTCTGCACAGTGATGTCATATCGCCTTAACTCGTCGGGGCGTTTTACATCCACGACAATGTGATAATCGAGTATTGGATGTGCGTTCCACGCCGCTTCCATCCGTTCTAGCTCAGCCAAGGAGGTGCCTTTTAGCCTTAGTTCACAAGCTGTTAGCAACGATACCAGGACCAGACTACAGGCAATCAACGCCAGCCGCCTTGAAACATGTATTGGTTTTTGTTGCTTAATTGATGCAGCTGGGTGCTGGGTAGGATACAGCATCTTTATAACTGACGGCCTTTGTTGTCATTGATTCAAAATATAGCAAATTAGCAAAGCGCCCCGCACAAGGGCGGGGCGCAGCACGACCTGAGCGGACTCAACCAACAATAATTATCCGCTGCCACTATCTATAGGATATCCTGCGTTTTCCCAAGCTCGCAGACCGCCCAAAATCGCTTTTGCGTTTGTGTATCCATTGTCGAGCAAGATTTGCGCCGCACCGGCGCTGGATTCTTCGTTCGGTCACGTACAGTAGAGAAGTATCTCGGTTTCGAGCGGCAGCTCGCTGTAGCGATCTTCGAACTCGCCAGGAGGGATGACCACGGCGCCGGGGATATGGCCTGCTTCGTATTGTTCGACATAACGCACATCCACGATGACTGCCGCTCCGTCGTCAAAGCTGGCTTTGGTGTCTTGTATAGAAATGCGAGGCACGGCAGGATAAGGGAGATTTTTATCAACGACAAGGGTCGCTGGCTGACCTACTGCCGGAGTTGGCTCATCATTTCGAGGGATCAGCACCAACGCTGCCACGAGTAACAGCAGTGCTCCCCCCGCGATGATGAGAATCCAGGGGTTGATGGGAAAAGGTCGGTTATCGTTCTTGTCTGCAGTCATGATCTAAGGGTGAAAAACCGTGAGTGTTGTGCCGGCCCCCTGTTTTTGCCGATATTTGACAAACTCTGACCATCGAATCATCAAAAGGGGAGTCGGTTAAAGTGTGCTAATGTTGATAGCTCTAGTTTAGCATTCTATCGTTACCTGGTCTATGTGAGCCTGCGGGCATTGGCAATCTCAGGCGCAAGACTACATCGATAGCTACTTCATTAGTTTTTCTGACGGAGGGCAGGCTTCTGCGGCCGCACCAATCGTGGCTGCAGAGACAGGCTGCAATTCGTGTGCAAAATAGCGTCGCTGGAAAAACAAGGCGACATTCACCATAAGGATCATCACCGGCACTTCGATCAAGGGGCCGATCACGGCGGCGAAGGCCACACCCGAACCGATACCGAATACCGCCACTGCTACGGCGATGGCCAACTCGAAATTATTGCTGGCCGCGGTGAATGCCAACGTTGTAGTTTTGGAGTAATCGGCGCCAATGCGTTTTCCCATCCAGAAACTCACTAGGAACATGATCACAAAATATAGGGTGAGGGGGATGGCAATAACCACGACATCTTGCGGTATCTGCACGATCAGTTCCCCTTTGAGGCTGAACATCACCAAGATGGTGAATAGCAACGCCACCAAGGTGATGGGGCTGATGCGGGGGATGAACTTGGTCTCGTACCACTGGCGATCTTTGACCCGTAGCAGGATGAAACGGGTGAGAAAACCGGCGATCATGGGAATGCCGAGGAAGATGAAGACGGTCTTGGCCAGTTCGCCGACACTGATATCAACCGTCACACCGGATCCCCGCAGACCAAAAACATCGGGCAGCAAGGTGATAAATAGGTAGGCATAGACGCTGTAAAAGAGCACCTGGAAGACGCTGTTGAAAGCCACCAGACCGGCCGCGTACTCGGTGTCGCCAGAGGCCAGTTCGTTCCAGACGATGACCATGGCAATGCAACGAGCCAGCCCGATGAGAATGAGTCCAACCATATACTGCGGGTAATTGTGAAGAAATAGAATCGCCAGGATAAACATGAGGATGGGGCCGACGATCCAGTTTTGAACGAGCGAGAGCCCTAATACCCTGGTGTTGCGGAACACTTCTGGCAGGCGCTCGTACTTGACCTTGGCAAAGGGTGGATACATCATCAAGATCAAGCCGATGGCGATGGGGATGTTGGTGGTCCCGACCTGGAAGCGATTTATGAAGGGCTCGACACCGGGAATGAGGTAGCCAAGAGCGACGCCAATGGCCATGGCCAGGAATATCCACAGCGTCAGATAACGGTCCAGGGTGGAAAGGCTTTTATTGGGTCTGCGTTCCTGGGGCACGGTTGTTGATAGTTGTGTCATGATCTGCCTCTGATTTCTTCTGTCGCTATCTCCAGCGCAATGGACTGGAGCGCATTGTGCAACTATAGTTTCGCGCCACTGCACTCAGAAAACCATGATTTACATCATATGTGTACATATATTCTCATGTTTGTTGGACCCTAGCGGGACTTTCGCAAAGAGCGACCTATATAAGAAGGATTTATTATTAATCTTTTGCTAATGTGATATAAATCATATTCAGATTCTACTCATCATGCTATCATGTGCTATGTGTTTGCTTAATCTTCTGTTTATTGGTGTATTGTCGCACAATAAGATGTATTTGATGCACCGATCCATAGTGGGCGATCAGCAGCCTAGGGAGGCGATGCCATTTGATCATACCGTAGATAAATTTTCTCTATCCAAAACTTTCGATCGCTACGTTGAGAGACGTAGCCTAGAGGAGGAATTACCATGCGAAGACGCATACCTATGACCCTATTGGTCCTCCTGACCCTGTCTCTGGTTCTTGTTCTCAGCTCAGCATCATGGGCCGGTACCTACACCGACGGCCCCGATTCTGTGGATCAGGGCAAACCAGGTTATCTTGGATCTGATACCTGTAAAGCATGCCATAACGACGAGCACACCACCCTACAAGAGACTTTGCATCCCTGGAAAGTACGACCCAAGGCAGAAGCTAATATTATCGGCGACTGGCCGGTCGAATGGGAAGGCGAGACTTACACGCTTGACCAGGTTGATTGGGTCATCGGCGCTCATCCCAAGTGGAAACAGCGCTATGTCGATATCCAGGAAGATGGTTTCTGGAAGATACTGCCGTTCCAGTGGAACGTGGAAACAGGAGCGCTAGCGGCTTATAGCCACGCTGGCGACTACCGGCGTGATTGTGCCGGTTGCCACACAACTGGTCTTGACGTAGATCAGTTCGGTGTCACAGAGATCCCCTGGAGCGAACCAGGTGTCACCTGTGAGTCATGTCACGGCCCGGGCGACAATCACATCGCCAATATAGGCAAGCCTCCTGGAGAGCGTGGCATCTATGCAGAATCCGATCCCGAAGTCTGCGGTTCCTGTCACACCCGCGGCAAGACCAAAGATGGCCTGTACAGTTGGCCTGAAGGTTATGTGCCCGGCGGCGATGTCCACCTGGACGAGATTTGGGATGTCACTGATGCTACCAAGAGTTGGTGGTTCGACAATCCGGAAGATGAGAATGACCCCTTCCACGCCAAGCAGCACCGCGAGCAATATCCCGAGTGGGAAGCATCAGCGCACAGTACCGCGCAGATATCCATTCAGGAAAGCGGTCACGGTTCTGAATCCTGTCTGGAATGCCATTCCGACGATTACCGCCGCGACCCCGAGAACGTCACGGTGGAGACAGCAGAATTCGGCATCACCTGCCAGACCTGTCATCTCAACCATGAACCAGGTGAGATCGGCAACCAATTGGTCAAGGACGCCTACGAACTCTGTGTCGAATGCCATAACGGCCACCTGGAAGGCGAGAAGTTCGAGCCAGGTTCCAACATCCACCATCCCATGCAGGAGATGTTCGAAGGCATCGGTTTCCCCGGTATCGACGACATCCCCTCACCGCACTTCACATCGGATGGCGGCGCAACCTGCAAGAGTTGCCACATGGCGGGAACGGCTAAGTCAGCCATACCTGGTGACATCTCCAGTCACCGCTTCACCGTCGCCATGCCCGGTGATGTGAAGGAAGGAGAACCAGATTCTTGTACAGGCTGCCATACTGATGCCAGTAAAGAGAATCTACAGAATATCATCGATAGCCGCCATGACGAGATCATGGGTGCTCTGGCCGACCTGAATGCCTTGGCCATGGACAATGGCTGCCCCGATCTGAGCACAGGCCCGGCCGGTGAATCAGATGCCTGTAAGCTGGCCTATTCCGGCTACACCATGGTAAACGCCGAGGGCAGTTACGGCATGCACAACTATCTCTATGCTAAGGCTGTCCTTAGGGCCAGCACAGAGGCATTTGACGTGCCGGCCTACGATCTACCCTATGTCGGCTCAGCGACCTGTTCAGCCTGTCATAGCGACAAATACGACAGTAATCTCGAGACGCTGCATCCCTGGAAAGTACGGCCCAAGGCAGAAGCCGATGTAATCGGCGACTGGCCGGTAGAATGGGAGGGTACCACTTACACCCTCGACGACGTCGATTGGGTGATCGGCGCCCATCCCAAGTGGAAACAACGCTACATCAGTATCCAGGAAGATGGTTTCTGGAAGATCTTGCCATTCCAGTGGAACGTGGTGACCGGGGAGGCCTCGGCTTACAGCCACGCCGGCGATTACCGCCGCGACTGTTCGGGTTGCCACACCACCGGTGTTGATGTAGATCTGTTCGGTGTGACAGAGATACCGTGGAATGAACCAGGTGTCACCTGTGAGTCATGCCACGGTCCAGGTCAGGACCACGTCCTCAGCACAGACAAGGAGAACGATCCACAGATCTACACCTCCCTTGATTCCGAATCTTGTGGCGCCTGCCATAATCGCGGCAAGACGAAGGATGGTGAGTACAGCTGGCCTGAAGGCTACGTGCCCGGAGGCGACGTCCACCTGGACGAGATTTGGGATGTGACTGACGCCACCAAGAGTTGGTGGTACGACAACCCCGATGATCCGGAAGATCCAGGGCACGCCAAGCAGCATCGCCAGCAATATCCCGAATGGGAACGCAGCGCTCATCACGAAGCATTGGCCAGTATCCAGGATAGTGGCCACGGCCAAGATTTCTGCCTGGGATGCCATTCCGAGGACTATCGTCGCGATATGGAAAATGTGACCGTGGAGACGGCCGAGCACACCATCGAGTGTGTCACCTGTCACGCCTCACACGACACGGGCGAAGAGGGTACATCGCAACTCTTGATGGGCCAGTACGATCTCTGCGTGCAGTGTCATACCGGCACCTCTGGCGGACCCATCGAACCTGGTGACTCTGTCCATCAGCCCATGCAAGAGATGTACGAAGGCACCAGCATGCCCGGCATTGAGGATAACCCCAGTAAACACTTCCAAACGAGTGATGAGGAAGGTGGCGGTCCTGTCTGTTCAAGTTGTCACTTCATGCGGACTGGAAAGAGTTCAACCTGGTTCAGCTGGGAAAATGGCAACATTATGAAGGGTGACATCGCCAGCCATCTCTTGGTTCCGGTTATGCCAGGCGATGCCGATGAGGCACAACCAGATGCTTGCAGTACATGTCATGATTGGCCCAAGGCTACCGGTCAAACCATCATCGACGGTATTCAGACCACTACACAAGCGGATCTTGATGAATTGTCTGAATGGTTGCAAAAGCTCAGTGGTGTGGATAACGACGATGTTGATTACGCCCACACAGCTCTTAGCTTTGTCGATAGCGATGGCAGTGTCGGAATCCACAACCCAGCTTACGCTGGAGAGATCCTGGATGCAGGCATAGACAGGGTGAATGATTACACCTTCGTGTATATGCCCGTCTTGCTCATGCCTCTACCCAAACCCTAAGCAATACGCTCACCCCACGTTTTACGAACGCTCCCGGTTGCAACACCGGGAGCGTTTTTTTGCCAAAGGTACTATCATCCTGCCGTACATCATACGGTTATGTCATTCGTAGCGAACGAGATTGCTATGGGTCTTGCCTGCTCATCGAGCGTAACATCCTTCCAATATGCCACGCTGCGTTTGATCGTCTCGAAGCCCACTCGCTCGTAAACGCCGAGGGCGCCGGTGAGACTCTGGGAATCGACGCCTAAAGTGGCATATTCCAAGCCCATCCTCTTGAAGGCATACATGGATTGGTTGAGCAAAGCGGTGGCGAATCCGCGCCTGCGCCAGTTGCGGCGTACGCCCAGAATGCCAATCCAGGCCTCGTCGATGTTATGCCGTTCATTTTCCTCTGGGCTGTAGAAATTGATCGAGAATCCGGCAACCTCCTCGCCATCAAGAATAACAAAGGAGTGATCAGGCATAAAACTGTCGCGGCTGATTTCCTGGTTATCCCAGACCTCTTTTGTGGTGGGCGAATAGCCCCAGTGATCTTGAAAGGACTCGTCAAAGGCTTCGAAAGTGCATTGGTCGAGATCAGGGCGCCAAGAAGTTATTTCGATGCCTTTGGGCAGGACTACCTCAGCGATGGGCCGGCTCAGGTCACGGCGCATGGTGAAGAAGTGGCGGATGATGTTAAATCCGTGCCGATCGACTAGATCACGCCGGTACCGTTCGAAGTCCATGCTGCCGACACGGAGGATGTGCGGCCTGTCATGCGGCCGTTCGGCCAGGATCTGGCGCCCGCGTGCTTCCGCCCAATCGAGCAAGAAATCGCCCAGCCCGGTATCACGATGCTCTGGATGGATATCTATCCAGAGATAGGCCCGGTATTCTTCCCCCGGTTCGGGGGGGGCGAAGATCCAGGTGTTGGCTGCCACGCGACCGTCAGCTGTGAGCGCGATCAGGGTATCTGTCTCGACATTGACATCAGGGTCGTCGAACTCTTTTTCCATATCGGAAAGGGCTCCCGCCCATTGGCGTCCATCATGTGCATCGATATCCAGCAAGAATTGAAAAATGGTAGGGGCGTCCTCTATACATGCAGGCCGCCAGGTGTATTCGGGAAAGGGTATGGGTTGGGGTAAGCTATAGATGTTAGACATGAGATTATCCGATTGTGAAGGTGTGTGTGTTGTGTCAGGTTTCGACGATAGGACGAACTTGATGATGGATGATTGCCAGGCGTTACAATGATGTTGGGTATCAACCGATGACCCAGGGAGCCCCACCAAAGGCCGGGAACAGGGTATCGAGCAGTACCTCCGCCTTATTATTGGCCCGGGCATCGGCATGTTCCTGGCTGAGTTCGGCGCAACGGCGGCGACCGCAGAGCAGGTGCAAGAAGGTCAGATCAGGGAAGCGTGCATCACCTTTGAACCACTCTTCTGGTGACCAGGCTTCGATTGCTGTGATCCTGCCCTTTTCGAAGGTCATGTGGATGCCGTTGCGGTAGTTGTGCCATTTCAGTTCGCCGCTGTATCCGGCGGCCACGCTATCGACAAGATGCCTTTCCAGTGCCGGCCTCACGTGGCTGAGAAAGGCCACCAGATCGGGCACTCGAACATACCAGGCATAAGGTTTGATAGCATGAAATCCTGTTTTCCAGGCATTGTACAGAGGGTGATCCGGCCCCATCCGCAAGTGGAGGGCCTTCATCTGATGGGTCTTCATCTGCGCGTTTTCGTCAGCAGGATTGGGCGTGGCTTCACCCACTTGCCAGAGACCGTGCAGAAGCGTCGGTAAAAACTGGAGGAGCCCCAGGCCTGGTTTTAGCTCAACCTGTGTGATGGAAAGCGCATTATGCCAGCGCCAGGGGTGGTGTTGAACATACCCCAGGCGCTTCCCTTTTTTAGTTTCGAGGATCTGCCAGCGCCGCCGACCCAACTCATATTCGGAGAAGCCGTCGAACTCATACTGCCAGAGATCATCTGAGAGCGCGACCGAATAGGGGTAGCGCTTGCTGGAACACTGGTAGAGATCACGTATAAAGGGAAGGTCTGCCAAGGCGGCCGGGCGCAGCTGATACGGGTCGGCTTCGGCGTCATAGCTTGGGAGGTCTCTGTGGTAGACATTGCAACCCGCATCCAGATACATGGCCATCTCGTAGCCAAACATGCGGTAATACCAGGGGATGCCGGTAATCGCCAGCATCAGTTCGCCCCGTTTTGCACTGAGGCGGTGGATGACTTCGAATTGGCGGCGCACCAGGCCGCGACGACGATATTCGGGATCTGTGCCCACCAGTTCGGGTCTGCCCAGCTTGAAGGGCACACCACCGTAGGACCAGGTCTGCGAGATCAGGTTCATGCTGGAGATGATCCGACCTGTACTCGTGTCCTCGACCATGGTGAAATCACTCGGCCCGATCAGGGGGTGTTTGCCCTCCATAAAGTCGCGGGAAAGCGCGCCGAAGTGGTCGATATCTTGATTTTCGTCATGCATACGATGATTGAACTCGGCCACAGCATGTGTGTCTGCCGATGTCGCCCAGCGTAACTGCAGGTTGTCTCCCAAGTCGATGGGAAGGTTGAGATCGTTGTGTACGTTCATGGTATTCCTATTGAGACATGCGCCAGCCACCGCCGACGTAGAGCAGTTGGCCGGTCAACCAGCGAGCTTGTTCTGAAGCCAGAAAGAGGATGACATCGGCCACATCATCGGCCCGACCGACTCGCCCTAACGGTGTACCTGCGGCGATCCGTTCCTCTAGATCAGGCCGGATGTACCCGGTTTGGATGGGACCTGGCGCAACGATGTTGACGGTGATGCCGTATTTGCCCATTTCTGCTGCAGCGGATCGGCTGTAAGATTCGATAGCGTGTTTGCTGGCGGCATAACTGACGTTATGTTCATGTGAGTGGGCGGCGTCTGTGCTGATGTTGATCACGCGCCCCCAGGCGATCTTTCTTGACAGCGTGCGTTGAAAATACTCTGACATAAGTAAGGCGAATGCCCTTGTGTTGATGGCGAAATGGGCATCGATCTGGGCGGCACTGATGTAACGGACGCCATCTTCGATAGCTGCTCCCACCTGTGTCGGATCAAAGGTTTCCAGTACGCAGTATGTGTGGTTGTTGACAAGGATATCCACGGGGCCGAGTTCCTGTTCGCAGAGGTCGAATAGTTTGGGAATGTTCGCTGTATCGAGGAGATCCGCTTCGTGTGCTGCAACCAGCCCACGCTGTTGGTCCAACTCGAGCAGAAGGGATTCAACCGGCTGTTGTTGCAATGCCCGATAGAGCACATCGCCGCCCACGCCTACCTCAAGCGCCGCCGTCAGTTCTGTCTCATCATAAGTGGTAGGGGCTTGGTAATAATGAATGAAAACGCGGGCGCCATTGGCAGCAAATGCCTTGGCCGTGGCCGCGCCTATTCCATGATTGGCTCCAGTGATTAAAACGGTTTTGTCTCGCAACCGAGGATCGATCATAGGTTCACCTCCAATCTATTGAGCGGATGCGCTTGGTGTTTGTAATCGCCGTAAAATCACAGCGAATAGGATGGGAACCGGCAATATAAGCAGCGCTGTGCTGGCATAGCCGATAGAGAGTGTGGTCAGTGTAGCAATGGCGCCGATCAAGGGTCCACCGATCATCTGACCGATGGCGTTCATCTGTCCCCACATAGAGAGGACTGTGGCCCTGACCTGCGGCTCGATCTGCTTGGTCACCCAAGGCTCGTAGAGGGCATCGCCGCCGTGCCGGAACTGCACCAAGACCACATAGGTGATAATCCCCAATGTAAAGCTGGTTGCAAAAGCAAACGCTAAGATGGCAAGGATTGAGAGTGTAGAGAGGAGTTGGATTACACGTACCGTTTTGAATGCGTTTTCTTCAGGTACTTTGCGTCGTAGCCATTCGGCGGTAAAAATGCCCAGTAGTGAATTGACGATCTGGATCACACCCAGCCACACCACCGGCTGTAGATCGATAAACGTGGGCCAGACGAAATCCTCCAGCAGGTGCGGCACGCTCAAACGGTCGAGCCCCTCGCTGGCCAGGCCGAAGCTGAGTTCGATGGCGAAGATAATCTGTAACAGGCTGCTGGCTCGCACGAACCCGGCGCCGCCACGAAAGGTGTCGGCCAGTTTGCCCCAGGTGTCGCGTTCGGCGACGACCGTGGCTTGGAAATTTGTCTCGGGCATAATGAAGATCAACGCCAGACCTAACAGGGCAATGCCCAGGCCGGCTATCACAAAGGTCAGGCCCAAGCTCAAGGAGCCGATTGCCATACCCAGCAATACTCCGGCGATAGACGCAGCACGGCCGATCTGCCCGCCACGGATCATGACATGGGTCAGGCGGTGTTCGCCGATCTCTCCGGCGATCCAGGCTGATTCGGCGCCACTGAGAAAGGTGGCGCCTACGCCCCAGATCACCTGAGCCAGCAAGACCGCGCCAAAGAAAGGGAACAAGCCTTCGACCACAAAGCCAACGCCGATCAGCGCAAAGCCGATTATCAGCGAGAGCTTACGGCTGTAGGCATCGGCGACGACGCCGGTGGGGATCTCTGCCAGGAAGTAAGCGGCCTCCAGCACCGTGCCTACCAGCACCAGTTGCAGGGGGTTGAGTCCTACCACCTGCACGCGATAGATGGCGCTGACAATGACCATACTGCTAAACAGCAGACCGTAAACCGCCTGGATCAGATAGTAGGTTCGTAAAGCGGATAGTTTGCGCATAATTATGGATAGAGTAGACCGGTAGACCAGAAGACCGATAGACCAGTAGACCAGAAGACCAGTAGACCAGAAGACCAGTAGACCAGAAGACCGATAGACCAGTAGACCAGTAGACCAGTAGACCAGTAGACCAGTAGACCAGTAG
>JAAENG010000158.1 GCA_024224665.1 Chloroflexota bacterium
CAAGTCGTCTCGCCCGATGGTCAGTATAAACATCGCCAATTACCGGGGTTTCATTGAGGAAAGCGCCCGCAACCAGCGATGTTAGCCCTGCATTCAGTGTTCAACCTCTCGCTGACTAATACAGAAGTTGTACACATTCTTAATAAACGAGCACTAGTTGCTTATAACTTCACATGACTTCCGTCCAGTACTACTTTTGTCTTGACCTTCACTGCTTGTCTAGACCCTTTTTCAGGGGGAGTCATTACTTACCACCTAAGAACGCCCGTCGTACCTCAGGATCGTTCAACAGATCCTGTGCCGCCCCCTCATACGTGTTCTTGCCCAACTCCAGCACATAGCCCCGGTCGCTGTATTGCAATCCCTGTCTTGCGTTCTGCTCGATCATCAATACGGTCAGTCCGATTTCCTCGTTCAAGCGCTTGATATTCTCGAAGATCATACGCGTGATCAGCGGGGCGAGGCCGGCGCTCGGTTCATCCATCATCACCAGCTTCGGCTCCAGCAGCAGCGCCCGGCCAATCTCCAGCATGCGTTGCTCCCCACCCGACATCGTGCCTACATCTTGGTTTCTACGCTCGGCCAGCCGCGGAAACAATCCGAGCACAAAATCGATCCGTTCCTGAATGCGCTGCTTGTCTCGCTCTAGATACATGCCCATCTCCAGGTTTTCCGCAACGGTCATCTGCGGGAACACACTGCGCAACTGCGGCACGATGGAAATCCCCGCCTGCAACACAGCCTGAGGCCGCCAGTTAGTGATATCCTCACCGTCGAATTGGACACTGCCTTTACGCACGCCCAGTAGGCCGTAGATCGCCTTGAACACGGTCGATTTACCGGCGCCGTTGGGGCCGATCACACAGACGATCTCGCCACTATCGACATACAGACTGATGCCCTTGAGGATATCGAAATCCAGGTAGCCTGCATATACGCCGTTGGTGGTAAGAAGGGGTTGGTCGTTGGTGGAGGGGGGGGGGGACATGGTAGTGTGGATTTGGGCTGAAGACTGATGATTGGCGATTGGCGATATTTAACATGATTGCTGCAGAGCCAGTCTTAAATCTTTAATCTTAAATCATTAATCCTCTTCACTTCTATTCAGCGCCAAAATAGGCCTCGATGACTGCCTGATTGTTCATGATCTCATTCGCAGTGCCTTCTGCTAACTTCTTTCCGAATTCCAGCACATAGACGCGGCTGCATAGATCGGAAATGAATTCGATATTGTGTTCGATAAGCAAAAAGGCTTTTCCCTGCTCGCGATTCAGGGTGAGAATGCGGTCTTTGATCGTTTCGATAAGGGTCGGGTTTACGCCTGAGGTGGCCTCATCCAGCAATAACAGGTCGGGATCGGGCATCAACGCCATGCCGATTTCCAGCAAGCGGCGCTGCCCGCCCGAAAGATATCCTGCCGGTTCGTAGGTGAGATCTTCGAGCAACAGGAAATCCAGGAGTTGGTGGGCGCGATCCTCGGTGGCTTTGGTGCTGGGGCGCAACATTTGCAAAATGCCCTGCCCTTGCCACTGGCGGCTGATCAGCATGTTCTCTAGCACCGTCATTTTACGATACACCCGGATTACCTGAAAGGTGCGAGAGAGGCCCATGCGCGCCACCTGATAAGGTTTCGCCTTGGTGATGTTCTTGCCTTTAAAAAAGACCTCGCCTCCGTCGATGGGCTGCAGGCGGCTGAGGCAATCGAAAAGGGTTGTTTTACCGCTGCCGTTCGGCCCGACCAGCCCCACGATCTCCTGGGGATGGACGGCAAAATCCACGCGATGCACCGCGGCCAGCCCGCCAAAGTATTTACTGACCTTACGACCCTCCAACAAGGGCTCCGTCACATTCTCCGCCATGGCAGTCATTCCGTAGCCTGTGTTGTGGTTGTGGCGACAGGCTCTTCATCACGCTTACGCCGTGACAACAAGCGGCCTAACGAGGTGGATGATGGGTCGCCCAATGTGCCCAAAATGCCCTCCGGCATGAACAGCACCAGGATGATGAGCAGTACGCCCAGCACCAACAGGTGCCCTTCGGGGATATTGGCCCAGATCACATCCTGAAGTGTATATAAGATCAGGGCGCCCAACGGCGGCCCCCATACAGTGCCCAGCCCTCCGAGAATAGCAGCCATCACCATCTCTACAGTGCGCTGCTCGATGAAGACAACGTCGGGATCGATGTACGTATTCTGGAATGCCCAGAAACCGCCGACCACGCCGGTGATAAAGGCTGCGATCATAAAAATCGTAATTTTGTGTTTGGTGGTGTTGATACCGCGCATCTCGGCCCCGGTTTCATCCTCGCGAATGGCCAGCAGACTCTGTCCGAACTCGCTGCGCCGGATCCACCAGACCAGGAAGATGACCAGGCCCATCCACACCAGCATGAAGTAGAAATCTCGGGTGCGGTTGAGTACGGGCGGCAAGTCCAGGCCGCGCCCGCCGCCCGTGACCCCGCGCACTATGCGGATGATCTCGCGAGTGGCCACGAAAGTTGCCAGCATAGCGATAGAAAAATAGGGGCCTTTCAAGCGCAAGGTAGGTAGCCCGATCAGGAGGGCAAAGATAGCGGCGGCGATGCCGGCGATGGGCAGCGCTTGCCAGAAACCCAACCCAGGTGCGAACGTGATGTAATTTTGCACTTGGGTGGTGAGAATGCCCATGGTGTAGGCGCCGATGCCAAAGAAGACGGCGTGGCCGAAATCGACATAGCCGGTCATGCCACCGATCAAATTCCAACTGGATGCCACAACCACGAAAACGAAAATCTGCGTGGCCGTCAGTAAGGCGGCGCCGGTAGGGTTGCTCACTTGAGGATAAAGAGCCAGAACGATGAGTAAAATCAACCAGAAAACCATGCCCCCCCAGCCGTTCATAAAACCGCCGAAACGCTGCAATGACTGCATGGCCTATGTCTCCATCGGGCGCAAGCCCCTAAGAAGGCCCTGCGGACGAACCACCAGGATGGCGACCAAGAGCACAAAGCTGGTGGCGATACCGACATTGGTACCGATGCCGGGCACGAACGTGGCCACCAGCGATTCGACGATACCCAGCGTGAGCCCGCCAAGCAGCGCCCCGGGAATGCGACCCAACCCGCCCAGTGCCGTGATGGTGAAGGCTCGCAGCGCGAAGGGCGGCCCCATGAAGGGGAAGATCGGCACGGTAGTACTGATCATCGCCCCGGCTGCTGCTGTCAGCGCAATACAGATGCCGAAGGTAATGGCGTAGACCTTGCCAACTTCGATGCCGACGATACGCGCCGCCTCCTTATTCTGTGCCGCTGCTCGGATTGATTTGCCCAGCCGTGTGTGCTGCAAAAAGAGATGCAGGAAAAGCATCAACAAAAGCGACAGGAAGAAGATGATTGTTTTGACGATGGAGAGGGTAACGCCGAATATCTCGGTGGAGCCGTTGTAGGGAACGGGCACGATGCGTGGGTCGGCTCCAAAAATGATCTTGAACAGGTTGGCGATGGCGATGGAGAGACCAAAGGTGACGAGCAGCGAGATCAGGTAGGGACGTTCGACAATGCGGTTGATCAGGATTTTTTGCAGGAGATAGCCGACCACAAACATCACCGGGATGACGATGAACAGTGACATGAATGGGTCGACGCCGAAGGAACGGAATAGCACCCAGGCGAAATAGGCGCCGACCATGATGAACTCGCCATGCGCCAGGTTGATCACACCCATGACGCCCCAGATCACCGAGAAACCCAACACCATCATGCCGTAGAATCCGCCCAGCAATATGCCATTGACCAGCGCCTGTGCAAATAGGTCCATTGTCAGTCCAGTTTAGGACAGCCAGCCCTCCGAGGGCTGGCTGTCCTGCAATACTAGTTTAGATTATTCTCCCCAGGGCGGTTTGGGGTAGAGGAATTCGGCCACAGCGGCGGAGCCAGGCGCAACAACCACGATATCGCCGTCTTGGATTTGAATGCTGCCCATGGGCTTACCTGCGTTCTTGCCGGTGTCGTCGAAATTGATGGGGCCATAGAAAGTCTTTGCGTCCAGGTTATTTAGAGCCTCTCGCACAGCGGCGGTTTCTAGGCTGCCCGCTTGCTCGATGGCCAACTGCAGGGCCAAGGCTGTGGCTGTGGATTCGGCTGCCTGATAGCTGGGCGACTCGCCCCATTTGTCGATGTAACGCTGGTTGTAGTCGGCGGCAGTGCCGAAATAATCATCCTCATAACTCATCGACGCTTCCCATTGGGTGGGGCCGATGATGTAGTTGGCATCTGCGCCCACTTCTTCGGCAAACCTGGGATTGCTGGGGCCGACGGTGATGATCATCGCCTTGGGGTTGAATCCCATTTCCTTGGCTCCACGCACAAATAGCAAGGCATCATTGAAATGTCCGCCACCTACGAACACGTCAGGCTCGAGCGCTTTGAACTTGGTTATAATGGCGCTGACATCGGCCACATCTTTGGGATAGGTCTCGATGGCCAGTACTTCCATGCCATATTCCTTTGCCCAGTGTTCCGCTCCACTGGCCACGCTGGTGGGGAAGGCTGTGTCTTCATAGGCGATAACGACGGTCTTCGCACCTTTGTCTGCCGCTCCCTTCAGTGCCGACTCTGTGTAGCTCCCAGCAGGCGTGAGCACGGCAAACAGATTCTTAAAACCTCGGGCAAACAGCGTTTCATCAGCACCGTTGCCTTCAATCATGATCTTGTCATATTTCTCGGAGATGGCACTGGCGCTTTTGGTGAGGCCAGAACTGTACGGTCCCAGCAAGAAATCGACCTCGTCCTCCGAGATCAGCCGTTCGACCAGCTTTGCAGTCGTATCAGGATCACCCTCATCGTCATACATGATCAACTCGACCTTGTAGCGCGAATCCCCCACCGGGATGCCGCCATATTCTTCGTTGACCCAATCCAACCAGGTCAGGTATCCCTGCCGCGTGTCTGTACCTTCGCGAGCGTACTTTCCCGTATCGCTAACCGCGGCCCCAAGAACGATGACATTCTCTTCCACCGCTTCTTCGGCGGGGGCGTCAGCGGCCGCTTCTTCAGCAGGCGCTTCGGTGGACTGTGATTGCGGGGCAGAGGCTGGGCCTCCACAAGCAGCAATCATCAGGGCCAGGATCAGCAGCAGAGGCGAGCATTTGAGCAGGCGTTTCATGTGAATTCCTCCAATTGGGCAAGGGTGGTGGAAAGCTAAGATGCGCTTTCGTTCCGGCTCTACCTGTTAAGGGAGGGCAGGCTACCAAAGCCGGAACGAAAGCGCCAAATCGAGTCCGTCGCCGAGAGATGCTTCTGGGTTGTCTCATTGACAGCATCGTTGCCAGATTTCTCTTCCGATAGCGGTGGACGAATCTAGTCTAGCGCTTCCGCAAAAATAGCGCATAAAAAGCACTCCCCCAATTGTAAATAAATCGTAAAAAAAGGGCGATTTCTGCTAACTCACACCGTCGTCTCTATTATCAGGATGGGGGTGTGGTCTCGACCTTCGGTTATCACCGCAGAAACAGATCTGCCCGAGAGCGATCTCTTCCCATTCCTAACCCCTAAACCGGTACCCAATCCCGTGTTCTGTCAGCAGATAGGTCGGCTTAGCCGCATCAGGCTCGATCTTGCGGCGCAACCGCCCGACGTAAACCCGTAGATATTCGGTCTCGTCACCATATTCCGGCCCCCACACGCTCTGCAGAATGAGGCGATGCACTAGCACCTTTCCTGCATTGCGCATGAAATAGGCGAGCAGATCAAACTCGGTACGCGTGCACTTCAGCACCTTACCCTCCCGGATAATAACGCCCCGATTCTCGTCCAGCGTCAAGGTTCCTATTTGTACCGTCTCTTTAGCCTGCGGCGAGCTTTGCCAGGAGGATCGTCGCAGCGCCACGCGCACCCTGGCCAACAATTCCTCGACCCCAAAGGGCTTGGTGAGGTAGTCATCCGCTCCCATATCTAGCGCCCGCACCTTGTCTTTCTCTTCATCTAGGGCGCTGAGGATGATGATCGGCACGGTAGAGGAGCGGCGGATGTGCTGTGTAACCGCCAGTCCATCCATATGCGGCATCATCAGATCGAGAACGATGAGATCAAGTGTCTCGGCCTGATAGATTGCCATTGCCTCTAGACCATTGGCCGCCTCAAAAACCTTGAAACCTCGAGCCGACAGATTACGACTTACGAATTGACGCAGGGGTTTCTCATCATCAACGACCATGATGGCCGAGGTTCTTGGCATGTGTCAAACCTCTTGCTTTGTCGGAGCGGCAGAATCATGTTGTTCGATAGGCAATGAGAAGGCGAATACCGAGCCCGGATGGCCATCCTCTACCCATATGCGGCCGCCATGCGCCTCGACAAAACCTTTGCAAATGGCCAATCCCAGGCCGGCGCCGCCCATGTCCCTGGTCCGGCTCATCTCTGCCCGATAATAGCGGTCGAAGATCTTGCCGTGTAGTTCCTTGGGTACGCCCGGACCATAATCTCGAATCCACACGACTACATCGCCATTGCGGCGGTGGGCGCTAAGCTCTACGGCGGTGTCTGGCGGGGCGTGTTTGTCGGCATTTTCCAGCAGATTGCGCAGCACTGTTTCGACACGTGGGCCATCCAGCGTCATCACCGGTAGATCAGGATCGATGTCGAGGTTCAGGCGCGTACTCAACCTGGGTTCCTCACGCTGCACTGCCTCGTGGATGAGCTCGCCCATGTGATAGGGTTCCAGATGAATTTGCAGCGAGCCTCCCTCCAACCGTGAGAGATCAAGAAGATTGTTGACAAACGCTGCCAGGCGATCGCTCTCATCACTAATGGTCTGTAAAAACTGGCGCTGGGTCGCGCTGTCCCACTCCACATCTTCGGCCAGCAGGGTGGTAGCATAGCCTTTGATAGCGGCCAGCGGTGTACGCAGTTCATGCGAGACCGTGGACACCAGGGCCGATTTCATGCGGTCCAGATCTTTGTCGTGAGTGATTTCCTGCCAAAGTTGGCCACGGCCGATCAGCTCTCCGCGCGCATCCGTGACTTCGAAAAAGTGGCTGCGTAAATCCTGCGGCCGGCCGTCGCGCCCTGTTCGTGTAAAGTCAACCGTCCTTGCGCCCTTGCCCTCTCTGGCTGCGAGGACCGCTTGTTCCGCGGCCTGGGCATCGTTGGCTGATGATAAGAGCGTTTCGATGAGCGTGGACGCACTACGTTTTCGTACCAGGGAACGGCGGATGCCAAACAAGTCGGCAGCGCGCTGATTGCAGAACAACACGCGCCCGCCCAAACCCTCTAATATCAGGCCATCGTTCAAGCTCTCTACGATCGCCTCCAGCCGCCTCGTTTGTTCCTGAAGCTGGGCGTCGGAACGGCTGTAGAGGGCGGCGTTTTCCATGGCCATAGCAGCGTGGTTGGCAAAGCTGGCGATAAGCTCCAGTTCTGTGTCGGCATAGTGGTGGGGTTCAGGATTATAAAGGACGAGGACGGCGGGTGGGGCGTGCTGGGTGAGCAGGGGCACGGCCAGCAGCGAGCGATATCCCTCTTCGCGGGCACGGATACGTAATGCTTGGTAACTTGCCTCTGTCTCTGTATCGCTAATCAGTACCTGCGTCTGCGTACGCAACGCTCGCACTGCAGGCGATTTCGGATCCGAGGGCTCGATGCGCAGGTTACGCACATAATCCTCCGGCAGACCACGGCTGGCACGGATGCGAAATACGCCCAGTCGTTCATCCAGGGTGACGATGGCGCAGCGCTCTACAGACAGCAGGCGCTGCACGGCATCGAGTATGCTCTCGATTACCTCCGAGGTCTCCAGTGTGCTGACAACCGCCCGGCCTGTCTCCAGCAAGGTCGATTGCTCGATGAATCGCCGGTCGATGTTTTCGGCCATGGTGGTGAGTGAGGTCGCCAGATGCCCGATCTGATCCTGCCGCTCCGACCAGGGCGCCAGGTCAATCTGATGCCGATCCCGACACGGTTGCGGATTCCCCACCCTGCGACTGAATTCGGCTAATTGCTCCAGGGGGACAATCACGCGTCTGGAAAGTAACAGCCAAAAGATAACGCCGCCAATAAGATAAACGATGATGGCGGCAATCAACATGCGGTGGAATCTGTCGATCGTGGCGAAGGCGACCTCGGTGGGACGCTGTACGAGCACACCCCAACCCGCCACCAGAATCGGCACATGGGAGCGAAGCCATTCGCTGCCATCTGGCGCTTGCGAAACAACCGCCCCGGTCTCACCTGCCAGCACCGAGGTAACTACGCCATCCTGCCAGGCGTCCCAATCGGGCAACAGTGCTTTTGGCAGTCCCTCATCTTCCTGCGGTTGCTCGGGTAACAACATATCATCGGGCAAGTTGGCTTGCAGCAAACCGGGATAGGCGATGACTTGTCCTGCCTGATCAACGATGGTGATCAGCATGCCTGCCGGCTGTGTTCTTGCCATCTCTGCGAGCGTTTCACTCAATTTTTCTAGTGCCAGATTGGTGGCAATGATGCCCAGAAAAACGTCCTCTTCGTTATACAAGGGCATGGCGGCTGTGGCAACCGGTTTTCCCGTTGTCGGCGAGAGGCGTCCGCTAGAGAATATCGGTTCGGCGCTGCGCAGCGCGTCCTGATAATACTGCCGGAACGAAAAACTGAAACCGACGGTACTGCGTTCCCCTTCGGGGTAGTGATAGACCATCACCCCACGTTCATCCAGCCGATAAATCAGATTGATGTCGTTGCGAGCCGCTGCCACATGGCCGAAGATCTGGCGCATTGCCGCGATATCGGCTGTGCGAATCGGCGGCTGTTGGGCGAGATTGACAACCGTTTGCTCAGCATTTTGTAGGGCAGCCTCTGTTTCCAGGGCGACGGCCTGTGCCAGAGCCAGATCTGCGGACTTGACATCTGCTGTCAGACGCAGCCGCGCTAGCGTATTGAAAATCAAGGCACCTGCCAGCACCGGACCAATGAACAGCATATAGAGCGCGAGCATCTGAATGCCCAGATTGCGGCGCAGTGATAATCCCCCTCCCTTGATTTTGATACTGCCGGGCAAGCGCACTTGAAAAACCTCCGAATCCCTTTATTGGTGAACGGTAGTGGGCGTGTATCCTACCGTCTGATGGCGATACTCGCAAATGGTGCTCCGGCCGGGTGGCTTTCTCTGGCCCCAATTCGATGCTGTTCGAGAGCCTGGAGAATAATAGCTCGATGGCTTTGAGATGCAAAACAGACTTTGCCCCTGTAGGAGAGCAAAGCCTGTTGAGTTGTCGGGGTAAGCGGTTTGTTATTGCAGTAGGGGCGCACCCTTGCGGTCGCCCGATGGGCAGGCGCAAGGCCGTGCCCCTACCCCGGATTATTGAGATGACACAGTTGAGCCATGATTCTACCAGATATCCACCACAATACGCACGACGTTGGCTGCGCGATTGCCGACATAGACCAGGTTGGTGACCGAGTTGGCGGCGACGACGCCGGGATCGCCGGGCATGGGCACGATCGCAACCGTCTGCAACGAGACTCCGTCGATCACAGAGAGTGAGTTGTCGGCCGAGTTGCTGACGAAGACATTGTTCGTGGTGGGATTGACAGCGATGCCGACACCGCCCTGTGGCCCTGCCTCTTCGACTGTTAGCGTCGTGATACGGCCAAATTCGTTTTGCTTGACCTCAAACACCGCAATCTTGTTGGGGTTACCGTTTACAGCAGCAGGTATTAGCTGGGGCGAATAGATGCTCGTTAATTTCGCCTGCCCGGCCAGACTATCAGATGCGTAGATGACATAAAGCCGGCTCAAGACAGGATCGAAGGCTAAGGAAAAAGTCTCACCACCGGTGAAGGCGCGGCGGGATTGGATCTCATCAAGGCTATTTCTGTCGATGACGGCGACGTAGTTGCCATTGCGGGCCGAGACGAAGATCTGGTTGTGAACGGTGTCTAAGACCAGATCAAATGCCCCCTGTAGGCCACCGATATACTTGGCGACGGTGTCAGTAGTGCCGTCTATGACTGCCATTTGGTCGCTGCCATGCAGAGTCACGTAGATCCGGTTATGCAGCCGGTCGACGACAGCATGGGTGGGCTCACTCCCGGCGGCGAATTGGATTGTCTTGATCGCTGCCAGAGAGGCTTCATGGAAAACGGAGATGCTGTCACCGCCGAAGTTGACGCTGTAGACCTTTTGAGTGAGAGGGTTGACGTCGATCCCGAAGGGGAGCGCGCCCACAGGGGCAGTCCCGAGTATCCCACTGTTACCACCATCAACTTTGTAAGCCTTTTCTTGGTCTTGGCTATTGATAAAGAGGAGATTGCGCCTTTCGTCGATGGCTATGCCTTTGGGGTGAGTGATCGGAATATCGGTCGGCGGAGGTGTTGCTGTGTTGGTAGGGGTGGGGGTATGTGTGGGCGTGTTGGTTGCTGTTGGCGTATGTGTGGGCGTGTTGGTTGCTGTTGGTGTATGTGTGGGGGTATGTGTGGGCGTGTTGGTTGCTGTTGGCGTATGTGTGGGAGTAGGAGTGTCAGTCGGTGTCAAAGTAGGGGTCGAGGAAGGTGTGAGGGTGGGGGTCGAGGAAGGTGTGAGGGTGGGGGTCGTGGAAGGTGTAAGGGTAGGCGTCGTGGATGGCGTCAAAGTTGGCGTAGGGGTAGGCGTCGCTTCAGGGTACTCTCTCAAGACCAACGGCAAAAAGAGCAGACAGCGGATGCCGAATTGCACATGGGTGGTTTTTCCCCATAACACGGTTGTCATGACCGTAGCTTCAGTCGTTATCACACATCTTTCTGGGGGTGTGGCTGTAACGTTATAGTCGCCGGCAGGTACACCCGACCAACTTTCTAAACCAAAGAGATTTGTGATCCCGCTATCCTGTTCAATGAACTCATTCAAATACACCAGGTCGATGTTAGGATAGGGCATATCCGGGCCATTTTGAATGCCGTCGCCATTGCTGTCATAAAAAGTATAGGCACTGAGATTGCCCAGTTTGCGATTGGCAAAGGTTACGGTTGTGATCGCGCCATAGCTGACAGTTTCATTTTGGGTAACGTCGGAGATCGGTATCGCGTTGTCCGGCACGCTTTCACTAACTGAGTACGAACCTATGGGTACATCCGGGAAGTAGCAGAAACCTTGGGCATCGGTACTGCAAGTCGCCTCTTCATTCCACGCATTTGTCCATGCCATTTCCACATCTTGCCAAGGGGGCTCGCCATCATTCTGGTCGCCATTGCCGTTGCGGTCTTCGAATTTGAAAATCCTCAGTTCGCCCAAACGCCGTGCCGCAAACTTGACAGCCGCGGTTTCACCGGCTACCACAGCCGGGCTTTTCAGCGTAGGTAGTGTCGGGACTGCATTCACTGGCACTGAAGCTGTAACTTCGTAATCGCCTACAGGCAAGTCGGAGTACGAGCATTCGCCCTGCGCATCGGTTGTACAGCCTGCCGTGTCTCCCCACTCATTGCTCCACGTTACTTCTACCCCAGGCCAAGGTAGATCGATGGGATCCTGAAAACCATCACCGTTTTTATCCTCGAAATAGAATATCTCCAGATTGCCCAAGCGTTGATTCCCGAATGTGACCGATGCTGTTTGATCCGAAGCAATCGTCGTTGAAACCGTCGTGGGTGTTGTCGCAGCAGAATTCTCCGGCACGGTCTCACTAACAGTCCAGGCGCCCACACAGAGATCAGACCACGAAACAATGCCGTCGTCATCCGTCTGACCACTGACGCTCTGCCCGCAAGCGGACTCAGCAGTGATGTCGACATCCTCCCAAGGGGGTTCGCCATCGTCATGCTGCCCATCCCCATCGAGATCCTCGTACTTGAAAACAGTCAGTCCACCAGGTATAAGGGCGTTGCCAAATTCTACGGAAGCGGTTTGGTCTTTGACGATTGTCGCGATCTGCGAATCCGGGGTCGTAGGCGTATAGCCTGGAGGTACGATCTCCTGGATTGTGTAGTCGCCTGTGCCGAGTTGCGGGTAAACGATCTCACCATTGATATCCGTCGTCGCAAAGAACACTGTCGTTTCAAATGGCGATGGGAAATGAATCTCAAAATCCACACCCGGTTTGGGCGGTTCGCCACCATCATGAATCCCATTCAGATTTTTGTCCTCGAATTTGAAAATCCGCAGAGCGCCGGTTTCTTGGCTCACAAAGAAAATGGCCTGGGCACTAGATTCTTCGCCTTGCTCAGAAAAATAGACGATACTGGCAGTATATCGTTCAAATGGCACACCAACGGGCACCTGATATGTGGGTGGTAGCGTGTACAGGCGGGTGATATTGAGACCATCTGAGCCATCATAGGTGGCGCTATCGATCAGGTCATCGTCTTGATTGACAATCGTAAACTGTTGGCTGATGGGTAGTACGCCCTGGCTCGGTACAATAGCCCACGTAATTGTCTCGATTTCGCCGGGCAAGATAGCCACTGAGGCGCCGGGGCTCAGGTCAAGTGATATGGTCCCTGATGGTGCTAGAGAGATCGCCAGACTGGACATTGTAGCCACTCCCCCCAGTAAGAGAATGAGCAATGTCAGAAACAATTTGATTCGATTGGTTACGATAGTACCTTGGTAGCGCCACACTGTAATTGCTCCTGATGAGCCGGTCTGGATTGCACGTTGCGATAACGCTTCACATGGTGGAAAACGATTATAATCTAAGACGGATTCTCGGGACAAAAGACGCGCTAAAAATGGCCAAGTCTTTGGCGAAGATAACAATTCGCTATATTTAAGCAAATATCTGTATTAGTCAAGCGCATGTTGCACTTCGACTGAGGAACGAACTTCCCCAGTATCAGACATTTTCACAGGTGAAACCCCGTCATTCGGGAATGTCGGCCCCGAAAAAGAGGTGGGCCATTTGAGTAAAGTATATCTGACCAATACAATTTAAGCAAATATCCGTGGTCTGCCGGTATATTTTCTTTGGTAAACCACCCTGACCTGGACGAGCCAGAACCAATCTAAGAATAGACAGGATTAACAAGATTTACAGGATTTTCAAAGATATAATCCTGTAAATCCTGTCCAAATTTCTTGCCTATCGTACAAGAACCTGATTGTCTACGATCCATATGTGATTGATTGCCAAATCGAGTACTATAATCGAAGTGTCAGTCCTTCGTAAGCAACTGTGCAGGAAGTGTCTGCGTTTCCATCCCTAAACCGTAAGGAACACGCTTCCTGAATCGCCTGCAGTTCTGTCTCATTATCTAACAACGCCTTGCCAAGTTGACGGATACCCGTTCCTGCGTCAAGGATAATGGTTTTGTTGTCACCGAGAGCCACACTTACACAGGTTGTATTCTGAAAACTCTGGAAAACTCGATTCATAAAGCAAAGTCCAGAACATCGTCCCAGTCGGAAGGTCTCAGTCGCGTTTTTTCACGGAACCATTCAACTTGTTGATG
>JAAENG010000159.1 GCA_024224665.1 Chloroflexota bacterium
ACCCTGCTGGGCCTGGATGAAATCGGCAAAAGCATCATGGACACGGCCCTGGGAACCATGTTTATCGACTCCGGCAGTGTCATGTTGCGGAGTCGGGACGAGAACCGGTACAAGTACCTCATTCAGGCCGGTGAGAAGGACCTCGATGGATGGCGTTGTCTCGTTTTCTTCGGTCGCAGCACAGCCGGCGAGGGTGAGGATGCTGAAGACGAGGATGATCGCCTTGAGCGCATGTGACCAGAGCCGGGGTGTAAGTGTTGAATGAGAGGAGCGCATTTGGCATTATTCCGGGGTAGGGGCGACCCTAGCGGTCGCCCTTGTAGTCACCCCTACCGTGCGTTACCAAAGAAGCGATTTCTCGGTCTGCGGATCAAAGAACTGGACCTTGTCCATGTTGATTTCGAGAGAGATTTGATCGCCCATTCTCAGCCTCAGGGCAGGGTCGGCCAACACATGCACCTGGGTTTCACCGATGTTCACAGCCAGCAAATCATCCCGACCCAGGGGTTCGACTACATAGATTTCAACACCCACGCCCTGATCGGCAACAGTGATATCTTCGGGACGAATTCCCATGATAACCTCACCCTTTCCTGCTGCTTTCTCACCTCGTTCTGATGACACAATAAGGTCAATGTCCTCATGGCGGGCATGGTAGGTTCCATTCTCACGAGTGACTTCCACGTTTATGAAGTTCATGGGTGGGTTGCCGACAAAGCTACCGATGAACAACGTGCTGGGTTTCTCATACAGCTCATCCGGGGGGGCGTAGGCTTGCAGCTTGCCTGCGTTCATCACGGCAACTCGGTCCGCCATCGTCATGGCTTCGACCTGGTCGTGGGTGACATAGATCGATGAAATTCCCAGCTCGACTTGCAGTCGCTTGATCTCGCCGCGCATGGAGAGGCGCAGGCGAGCGTCCAGGTTGGAGAGCGGTTCATCGAACAGCAGCAGTTGTGGTTCTTTGACCAGCGCCCGGCCCAGCGCCACGCGCTGTTGCTGGCCACCGGAAAGCTCGGACGGTTTGCGGTTCATCAAGTGTCCGATGCCCATCATATCCGCCACGCGTTGCGACCGCTCTTGCATTTCTTGCTTGGGCCTCTTCTGAAGCTTGAGCGGATAGCTGATGTTCTTGAAGACGGTCATGTGGGGGTAGAGCGCGTAGCTTTGGAAGACCATTCCAATCTGCCGATCTTTGGGCTGGACGTGGTTGACGATGTTGTCGTCGAAGAGGATTTCGCCCTCTGTTGGCTTGTAGATGCCAGCCACCATCAGCAAGGTCGTGGTCTTACCGCAGCCAGAGGGTCCCAGAAAGGCGACGAATTCGCCATCTTGGATATCCAGGCTAATGCCATCGGCTCCCACTGCTTCGCCCCACCGTTTTGTCAGGTTGACGAGTTCAACTTTCATTCTATGTTCCTCCTTTGCTACCGCCGCCGTAGATGTTGAGCAACATCTCCTGGGTGAAGATAAAGAATATCAGGATGGGCAGGAGTTGGAATAGGCCCAATGCAGCCACCGCATTCCAGCTTCCATGTCCGGTGTCCGTCGAGAATTGGTATAGAAACACCGGAAGGTTTGCTACTTTTGTTCCGATCGTGAAGGTGAACGGCACCAGATAAGCATTCCAGCCTGTGATAAAGGTGAAGATAGCCAGGGCGGCGAGACCGGGCTTGATCTGGGGAATGATGATCTCCCACCATACCCGGAAGCGCGAGGCCCCATCGATCAGCGCAGCCCGCTCCATGTCCCAGGGGATGTTATCGAAGAAGCCCTTCATCAGCCAGATGCCCAGCGGTAACTCCAGGGTGATCATCACCAGGGCCACTCCGCCGATGGTGTTGAAACCAAACTTGCCGCCGAGCAGTGGCATGGTGCCAATGAACAACAGCACCTGGAAGATGGAGATGAGCAGCATCTCGGGCTTGAATGCGTGCAGGATCATCGCCATCCCCAAGAAGCCTTTGCGTCCGCCAAAATTCATCCGCGACAAGGCGTAACCGGTCAAGGATGCAATGAACCCGACCCCAATGACCATGCTGATGGCGATGAGGAACGAATTCAGAGTCGCGTTCCAAATCATGGGATCTCTCAGGAACGACCAGTGGGCGAGGGTAAATCCGCCAATATTACCGTCAGCATCTAACGGCAGTAAGCCTTCGGTGCGCCAAGAGAAAGTGGCTATGATAATCCAGGCGTAACCGATCACGATAGGAATAATGCTGATCGAGAGTAAGATATAAGGAAGAGCCCGGCCGAGTGAATGCCACAAACCACCGGCGCGCTCAGTTTCAAATGTTGTTGTCGTCACGATGTTTTCCTCCTATAGCACGTCAATCTTGGGTTCTTCAACCAATTCGTTGAAGCGGAACACCCTGAGATAGACGAGAGAAAGCACTGCCGCAATGGCCACCAGAACAAAGGCCCAGGCTGCGCCATAGCCCCACTGGTTGGAACCGAAATAGGTGCGCAATGCCCGTTTATAGGCGGTGAGAGCCCACACTTCGGTGGTGTACAACCCCGGCCCCCCTTGTGTCAGCAGCCAGATATACTCGAAGGAGACCAGCAGTGAAAGGGTCTGATAACTGGTCACGAAGAGTAGCGGCCACCTGAGCATGGGAAGCGTGATATCACGAATGATCTGCAAGGTCGAGGCGCCATCCACCTTCGCTGCCGTGAACAGGCTTTTAGGGATCGATTCAATGCCCGATGTAAAGATAATCATGCCAAAGGAGGCGCCTACGAAGCCGTTCACCAGGATGACCCATAGCCATGGCGTTTCAGTAAGCCAATAGGGTTGGTGTTCGATGCCGAGCGCTCCTAAAAACTGGTTGATAATGCCATACGGTGGCGTCTGCACGAAGCGCTGCCACATAACGATATAGACTACTGATGCCGTGATGCGTGGGAGTAGCCACATCATGCGGAAAAAAAAGCCAGCCTTGCGATTGATGTGGGAGGTCAGTAAGGCCAACACCAGGGCCAGGCCTATATTGAAAAAGCCCAGCGTCATCACCACGTAGAAAATGGTATTGCCCAAGATCTTGGGAAAGAATCTGTCACTAAACAGCCTGCGGTAATTGTCCAGGCCGATGAAGGTCCAGGGATCGCTGAAATTGGAACTGGCTAGATCGGTCAGGCTGAGGATAAACATCACAACTACGGGAATGAGGAAAAAAACGATTACCAAAAAAGCAGCCGGGGCCATGAAGCCTGCCGCTTCCAGTGCGTTCCGAAAGCTCGGATTTCGTGCCATTGCCACGCGAGTATCCAACACGCCGGCGATCATCATCGCAAGAAGGGCCAGGTAAGTGACAATCAACCCATATTGAAACTCGATATCCACACCATACTTGACCGCTTCGGCCTGGGCGCGAGCGTATTGTCCCCATAAAATGAGCAAGACGAGTAAACTCAATGCGGTTGTGATTAGCCCTTCACGCTGGGAAACATGGCCACGGCGGTAGCTCAAAAAGGCCAGAACCAGCACGATAATGCCCGTGATGGGCGCCAGAAAGGCGATGGGCGATCCAGCAAAGAGTACAACCCCAGCACCCGTTGCAACATCAGAGCCGGTTCCGATCATCATCCCGGTCAGGGGTGAACCCATCTGCGCGCCATTGACAAAGAACCCAATCCAGGGCAGAAATAGGGCGATGAGGGCCACTACAGCGGCCGGTATGGCAAGGATGCGACCGGACATCCTTGGTGTTTGGGGCGGTGGAGCAGCAGCCATGGTTTGAACTTTTGATGACATATCTACCTCCAGATAAGCAATGGGTCCAGGTGACAGCCACTGGCGGCCTTCGGTCGCTGGCAGTGACTGTCACCTGGGTTAAGCGCCTAGCGAATGACTACGTTGTCGCCCAGTTCATTCTGCAACTGTTCGGTAACCAAATCAATCGCCTCCTCTGGGGTTAAATCGCCAGATTCCACGGCCTGAATACCCAGATAATATGCTTCTGAATAGGTGCTCCAGTACGGACTATTGGGTAGGAAGGTGGTGTAATCGAGCATGTACAGCGTTGAGCCCAAGAACTCAGAGCTGGTGTAGGGGGCATAATCTTGCTGTGATTTGAGGACGCCCAGATGGCCACTGTCGATGGCGTAGGGCGTGTTGAGTTCCTTGGTGGAAGCCTTGGCGATCAGCAGCACAGCCAGATCAGGGTGCGCTGATTGCGAACTGACCATGTACACCAACGGGTGGGTCAGCGTGATGGGATCCCCTGTTCCACCTTCGATAGCCGGGATCAGGGCATAGCCCACATTCTCGAACAAGTAATCCTCTCCACCCAGATCGCCGAGGTAATTGTTGTACCAACTGGCCCAGCGCCAGGTTCCCTCGTACACGAAGAGGACCTTGTCGAAGGCAGCGGTGTATTGCTTGTGGAAGTCCCAGTCGCCATCGAGCTTGTTGGGTCTCAGGATTCCGCGCTCCTGGGTGGCGTCATGCAGCAGTTCGTAGACTGTCAGCCAGGCATCCTTGTCGAAGACCAGGCCGTCAACGCCTTCCTCAGTAACCTCGCCGCCGGCAGCATAATAGTAGTACAGGAAATCAGGGCCATTGGCGGGGCGATGCCACCAGCCGTCGCCCTCTTCCACCAGGCCGGCATCGACAGCTTGCTGGGCAGTGTCGTACATATCCTGCCAGGTCCACTCGCCGTCCTGAATGCGCTGCGGCAGACTCTCGATCTCTTCGTCCGACCAGCCTAGTTCGCGCAATATCGGCTTACTGTAGTAGAAAGGACGGGCTTCAGCGTCTTGTGGAATCGCCCAAGTCTTACCGCCCAACTCGGTGGATTCCCAGAGGGCGTCGATGATGTCATCCATTTCGGCATGCTTACCGATTTCATCGCTGATATCGGTGATGAAGCCGGCTGTAGCCCAGTCACCGATGTGCTCGTGGCCAGAGACGATGATGTCCGGCGCCTGGCCGGCGTCAGAGGCAAGCTCGAACTCGGTCTTGTAGTCTCCCCAATTGGCGTTGTCCTGGATGATCTCGAGTTCGATGCGACGGGCGTCGCCTGCTTCAGCAAGGGCTTGGTTTGCAGCCCCAACGGCCGCTACCAAATTCCCACAGCGTCCATCCTCTTGGGGTGGCTCCGCCTTGCAGCGAGCGACCAGTGCGACCGCGTTGCTCTCTGCCGCGACTTCTACCTCACGGGTGACTTCGACTTCGATAACCTGTGGTTCAGCCGGCGCGGTCTGTGCGCAGGCGCCAACAACGACCACAGTCAGTAGTAATACGGCCAGAATAACCAGCCATCGTTTTGAACTAGACATGGTATCTCCTCCGGAGAAATGGAAATGAACGAAAGTTGAACAGTTGATAAGGGTGCTTCAGTGATTCATATTATGTTTTCTGTTTGGCATCACCTCCTTTCCGGCAGGGTATCTATTAATCCTGCGGGAGCAATAGGAATAGGTTGGGGCAGCACGTCTCGATCAACATCTCAAGTGTATTATGAAAGTTAAGAAAATAACTCAGTAATGTAGCCTATGCGTTTGCGAGGCCCGCACCGGGATCAATTCCCGGTGCTACGTAACAGCGCCCCTTGAAAGGGGCTGATTTGACACCCTAAGTGTCACAAAACGAGCCGATAGCCGGATTGATCCGGCGCTGTTTGCTAGCCGGGAGATTCATCCCCCGGCGGACCTGGCAAGAAAACATTACCGAAATAAATAATTAACCTTCAT
>JAAENG010000160.1 GCA_024224665.1 Chloroflexota bacterium
GTTTCTTGCATCGCAGTTCTGTAAGCTGGCTCCACTTTTGTCAAAAGTCCAATAGTTTGAAATCAGGAATATGCCGTGAGAACCACACATGATCTTTATATGGAAGAACGCCGTCACGAAATATTGCGTCGGGTGCAAGATCATGGGCGAGTTTCGGTATCTGATTTGAGCCAGACGTTTGGCGTATCAGAGGTCACCGTAAGAGCGGATCTGCACGCGTTAACCGAAAAGGGTCTGATCGTGCGCACGCATGGTGGGGCGGTGCCTGCCTCAGAAGCATTGCAAGATATGGCATTGGCGAATCGTGAGCGGCTGCAGATCTCAGAGAAAGGGCAGATTGGGCAGGCCAGCGCCGCCCTGGTGGAACGGGGTGATGCGATTTATCTGGATAGCAGTAGCACGGCTTTGGCCATTGCCCGCTATCTGAAAGGATATCATCAGGTTACCGTGATTACCACCAGCATCGCTGTGGCCCAAGCACTGTTGGATGCACCCGGCGTGACAGTGGTCATGCCCGGTGGTACTATACAGCGCGATACAGCCTCGCTGATCGGCACAGATGGTCTGGCCAATCTCGAACGATTTCACATCCAGAAAGGATTTTTCGGTGCACACGGCCTGGCCATCCTTGAAGGTTTGACCGACATTAGCGCCGATGTAGCCAACGTCAAGCGACCGATGGTAGCTATGTGTCGCCAGGTGGTCGCCGTCGTCGATGCCACCAAATGGAATCGCGTCGGCTTAGCTTCCTTTGCCGACCTCACCGACATCGATTGCATCATCACTGACGCCCATGCACCCTCCGGTCTGGTTGAACAAGTCCAGGCATTGGGGGTAGATGTGGTGTTGGTTTGAGTTCGTAAGCTAGAAAGTAGGCAAGTAGACAAGTAATAAGTAAACAAGTACAGAGGTTGCGCAGTTGACGTGCCCATCCTTGAATATCGGTCGAACAGAAAAACGACGAGGTACGATTCGAACACGCACCACGCACCACGCACCACGCAAAACGACTCACCCTTCTCAACAAGAGGTACATCAAGCCATGGCAGAAGCACTCTTTATCCCCAAATTAGGTAACACCGTCGAAGAAGTTACGCTAATCGAATGGACGGTGGCCAATGGCGCCGCGGTGAAATTGGGTCAGGAATTATTGGAGATTGAGACCGATAAGGCCGTATTCAATGTCGAAGCGACCGCCGATGGCATTCTTCACCATGGTCCTTTTGCGGCAGGAGATGTGCTACCTGTCTTGGAAGTTGTCGCAATTATCGGTACAGCAAACGAATCGTGGGATAGCCATCAAGCGTCGGCATCACCGGCAATTACTGCTGCAGAAGAGATCGTAGCGGAAGCTGTGGCGGGCTCCGGTCAAGGCGAAAAGGATATCGCTGTTGCTGCTCCACCCACGACGCAAATAGAATCCAGTGAGCGTCTGTTTATCTCGCCTCGTGCTCGGAAGTTGGCCGAGGATAAAGGGGTTGATTTGAATGCATTGATGCCAACTGGCCCAAACGGCAGGATAGTGGAGCGGGATGTGCTCGCGTATCTAGAGGCCAGACCTTCTGCGTCACCTGTGGCGCGAAAGATGGCAGAAGAAGCCGGGATCAATGTGTATGATATCGCCGGCTCCGGGCCCGGAGGACGCATTGTCAAACGAGATGTGGAATTAGCTCTGGCAGTCGAAACTGTCCCTGCCCCAGCTGTGGCAGCACCCGCAGCCGTAGCCCAACCTCCGCTGCAACTCCCCGATGCCGAAGTCAGCGAACGCCTGCCGCTCAAGGGCATTCGTGGAATCATTGCCGATCGCATGGGAGCCAGCGTGCACACCACCGCCCGCGTCACCGTGGTGATGGAAGTGGATGCTACCGAGTTCGTAGATGTGCGTGCTCGTCTCAAGGCCGCTGTGGGTGACAGTTGGGACTTTGCGCCCGGCTACAACGATCTGCTGGCCTTGATCGTCGCCAAAGCTCTGCGCGAACATCCCCACATGAACGCTCGCCTGGCTGCCGACGCTATAGAACATCTCACACACATCAATTTGGGCATGGCTGTGGACACCGAGCGGGGGCTATTGGTTCCGGTGATTCGAGACGCCGATCAGAAAGGGTTACGAGCTTTCGGGACGGAGTTCAGAGAACTGGTCGAAAAAGCTAGAATTGGCCGGGCATTGCCAGATGATCTCAGCGGTGGTACCTTTACCATTACCAACCTTGGCATGTACGATATCGACGCTTTCACACCTGTGATCAATCTGCCCGAAGCTGCTATACTTGGCGTCGGCCGTATCGCACCGAAACCTGTCGTCGTCGAGGGCGAGATCGTTGTCCGCCAGATGTGGACTCTGAGCCTGGTATTCGATCACCGATTGGTCGATGGCGCACCGGCCGCCCGCTTCCTGCAAGCTATCAAACAGATGATTGAAGAGCCCTATTTGTTGCTTGCAAACTGATCCGAGTTCCAAAACACAGGGCTCGACCATCGTTAACCTCTAGTAATTGTTCCCAGACGGCGCTGGGAAAATCAGGCCCCATTGGGGCGGGTAGCAAGTAGCAGGTCGCAGGTTCAACTTCGCTTGCAGACAAGGTTGAACTTGCCACTTGCAACGTGCCACTTGCCACACACATCGACAAAAAGTTGTCGATCATTTTTCATAAGCGCATAAGGCAAAATACCATGGCAGAAAATCTCAAAACCGTTGTCAGTTCTAAAACGAAATCCATCGAAATCCATCGCGATCTTCCCACCGTCATCATTGGCGAACGTATCAATCCTACCGGGCGCAAGAAAGTACTGAATGCACTCCGAGAAGGTGATTTTGATGTCGTGCGCCAGGATGCTCTAACGCAGGTCGAGGCCGGCGCCAAGGTACTGGATGTCAATGCAGGTGTTCCCGGCGCCGATGAGATCGTACTCCTGCGGCAAGTGATGCAAACGGTCATGGAAGTGACCGACGTGCCTCTCTGTATCGATACCGCAGATCCCAGAGCCCTGGCTGCTGCTTTGGCCCAGTACGAGGGTAAGGCTCTCGTCAATTCCGTCAATGGTGAGGAAAAGTCACTCTCGGCGGTTTTGCCACTTGTTCAAGAGCATGGCGCTGCTGTGATCGGCCTTTGCATGGATGATGATGGCATACCCGCGACCGCTGAAGCACGTCTGGCTGTGGCGGCCAAGATCATTGAACGGGCCGGCCAATTGGGTATCGAGCCCAAAAATATCGTCATCGACCCCCTGGCTCTGACCATGGGGGCTGATAGCAGCGCCGGCCTTCTGGCCCTAAACGCTATCGAACTCATCGTGGCAGAGTTTGGTGTCAACATCACTATGGGTGCAAGTAATATCTCTTTTGGCATGCCAGATCGTAAATATATCAATTCAACCTTTATTGCGATGGCCATCCATGCCGGTATGACCTGCCCCATCACCAATCCTCTGGTGTCTGAGATCAGCACAGCCGTGCTGGCTGCCGATCTTTCTATGGGCCGAGATGACTATGGTATGAACTGGATCACTGCCTATCGCAAACGCCAAGCCGCGGCATAACTTAAACCGATATCCTGAATCACCCACCCTGGATCTCACCATCACCTCCTTCTTCACGTCTACTTCTTACTCTGGTCTCTTTATTTCTCTTGCATGGTCAACTGACTTGAGTATGATCCAGGGTGGGTGATGTTTTATGTGTAGATATCTCGTAGCCCATAAGTACGGGTGATAGTACATTTGCACCTAACGACCCGATCACACACAGGCGTCCGCGCACCACGCACCACGCACCACATCGAGAGCCCCAATGCCCAGAGTCCAAGTCATCTATGGTGAAAAAAACCGTACTGTCGAAGCCAACATTGGCGATCTGATCGGCGATGTAATTACGGCAACAGAGCTGCCGCTCGAACAGCCATGTGCCGGGCGAGGGACTTGTGGCAAATGTAAGATCCTGGCGGAAGAGGGACTGGCGCCCCCGGATGAGATCGAATTCAAGAATCTGACCCCGGGTGAAATCGCTGTCGGTAATCGACTGGCGTGCCGGGCGCGTGTCACAGGTGATGTGCAAGTGACGTTGGCGCCCATTGTCGTCTACTCTAATAAGATATTCCGCAGCAGTAATCGGTACAAACGCACTGATACTCCTTTGGGGCTGGCCATTGATCTTGGCTCGACCACCGTGGCTGCTTTCCTAACGATGATGGATGATGGCGAAGTATGCGCGGGAGGCGCCGGGCTTAACCAGCAGACCGTCTATGGTGCTGATGTGATCTCACGTTTAGCCGCAACTCTAGAGAGTGCTGATGATGCCGAGCGCTTGCACAAACTGGCGCTGGCTTCGATCAATCAGGCTGTTGATTCCCTCAAGCTCTCAGAGCGCATCCGCAATCGTATCGAACGGGTGACCATCGTCTGCAATGTGGCCATGCATCATCTTATTGCCAAACTACCGGTGGATACCCTGGCACGGATTCCCTTCCAACCGAGTAGTTTGGCCTCGATCCGCGATGCCGCCTATCTGACAGGTGGTATTTTCCCGGAGAACGCTCAGATCATGTTGCCGCCGATGATCGGTGGATTCGTAGGATCTGATGCTCTGGCTTGTCTGGCATATTTCGGCTTTGACAAACCCCAAGGTGCGATGGCCGCTATCGACCTGGGCACCAATGGCGAGGTCATGGTGACCGATGGCAAGCGCATTGTCACCGCCTCGACGGCAGCGGGACCTGCTTTTGAAGGAGTCAATATCTCTTGTGGCACTCGAGCGGTAGATGGGGCGATCACAGGCGTGCATGTCAATGGCGGTGATCTCAGTTTCGACACCATTGCCGATGAAGCACCGGTTGGGCTCACAGGATCGGGCTTACTCAGTATGATACATGAGCTACGCGGAGTGGACGTGATCGATCCCAGCGGTCGTTTTTCCGACCAACCTCCTCTTTTCTTCGACCGTTTTGAAACAGACAGGAATGGCGCCCGGCGCATGCGCATGACCAACGATGGTTTGGGCCTGGATCAATTTGACATAAGGGAACTGCAAAAGGCCAAAGGGGCTATCCGAGCTGCAATAGATATCTTGATCGAAGAAGTTGATCTTCAATCCCAGGATCTTGAACGGGTGATTCTAACAGGGTCCTTTGGCGGTTCGGTGGACGTCGACGCCGTGATTGATCTGGGCATGATCCCGCCGGTTCAGCGAGAAGTAGTGGAGACGATTGCCAATGGCGCAGGATTGGGTGCTGCCATGTTTCTCACCGATGAGGGGTTTGCGCTGGGTGAGGAGATCGCAGCCAAAGCAGAGCAGATAAACCTCGATATGGATCCTGATTTCAACATGCGCTATGTGACGTCGTTGGGCCTATCGGCAAATGGTGATTTGTAGGACGTTGATAAAACGATTACATAGGGTGGCGAAGCCACAACTACCATTCTTTTTGTAACCCGGGAAACCGGTAGATCTGTAAACCTGTAGACCGGGACAAACGTCGCCTGCCGGAATCGGCCCGGTTTTCCGGTGTACTGGTTTACTAGTCTACACGAGACCAACGCCGAGCGGGTTCGACCCGGACAATTAACGCACACAACGCACATTTTGCGGAGTAACCCTTTAATGGGCTTATGACCAGGCTCTGTGCAGAAAGTCGATCCAATTGCCGTGCAACACCGCGGCAATATCTGGCTCTGTAAATCCGCGCCTGCGTAGCTGTTCGGCAAGCATTTGCAGATCGGCGATGGTATCCATGTCGGCGGGGATCTCTTTTATGCCGAACCCTCCGTCCAGATCAGTCCCTAAACCCACCTGATGGCAATGCCCGGCCAGTTGGCTGATATGATCGATATGGTCGACGACAGTGGCGATGGAGATGCCATGATTTGAGCTTTCTCCGATAACCCACCCCGGCACAGTCATCCAGTTGGCGACAGTTACACCTATCACTCCACCTCGATCCAATATCGCCCGTAACTGCTTGTCGGTCAATTGCCGAGGGTGCGGGACCAGTGTGCGGCAGTTGCTATGACTGGCAAATACCGCACACTCGAACATTGTTAACGTCTGCCAAAAGGCGGCGTCAGAAAGGTGTGAGAGATCCAGTGGCATGTGCAATTGCATCATCTGTTGTAGTAGTCGCCGCCCTAGATCGGTTAGCCCGACTTCTGATCCGGTGCCTCCCGTATAGCGCCCGTCGCCAAAATGGGCCGGCCCTATCAGGCGCACCCCACCTTCATACCATTCGGCCAATTGTTCGGGATCGATAATTGGATCTGCGCCTTCGATACTGATCACGAAGCCCAATGGTGGGGGATCAGCTACCAGATCCTCTTCAGGCGTATCCCATGCTTGCCACTCTGCCAAATGGCTAACAAGGTGCGTGGCATCACTGATGATGCGGATATGCCCGTGCTCCTCCAGCGACTGGTAGTAGCGGAGTTGTTCTTTGGCGAATTGGTACGAAGAATTCTGAGGTTGCTGTGTCTGTGCAATGGGCAGGTTGGCAGAGCTTGCGCAAAGGGTAGCGAAGCAGAGCGCCACCCGCCCCCGTCTCATTTCGGGGAAAGACACCGTCGTCTCTCCATATTCACCCCGACCTTGTTCCTGATCTCGTGTCACCTGCACCGGCGAGAGCATGTCTCGTCGCTCCTGCAGGGCATTGAGGGCGATATCAAGATGGGCATCTACGATCAGCATGGTTTTGTGCACCTGTTGGCCGGTAGACCGGTAGGCCGGTAGACCTGTAGACCTGTAGGCCGGTAGACCTGTAGACCTGTAGGCCGGTAGACCTGTAGGCCGGTAGACCTGTAGGCCGGTAGGCCTGTAGGCCGGTAGGCCGGTAGTTACCGTTGAAGCAAGTGTTGAAGAGTGGCCTCAGCAATTCCAAATATGAGGCGATCCATTATGCACCGCCACCGGGGGATGATGAAAGTTAAGAAAATAACTCAGTAATGTAGCCTATGCGTTTGCGAGGCCCGCACCGGGATGAATTCCCGGTGCTACGTAACAGCGCCCCTTGAAAGGGGCTGATTTGACACCCAAAGTGTCACAAAACGAGCCGATA
>JAAENG010000161.1 GCA_024224665.1 Chloroflexota bacterium
ATTCGTTATTGCATACCCGCTATTATACGCGTTCGCCAGCCTAACACGAAAGATTGATTCTGTGGGATTTGCATCCTCCGTGTACTCCGTTGGCAGTAAGCAAGGGAACGATCGAACATCGTTTTGGTATCAGGTAGGTGCACCCGGACATTTCCACCTGCCTCTTGGCACTATGCTATAATCCTACCTTGATCCAGTATGGGACATTCCACATCTGATCGATCATTCATCTCATGGCAACTCTTTCTTCAGCCTCAGGCCAGACTGAACCTAACCCGATTGCAACTCAAACATCTGCAAAGTTGCTCAGGGAAGGACAATGGCTGGGATTGTTCCTCATTGGACATGTTCTGCTAGCAGTGATTTACAGCCTTGTGATCCCGCCTTGGGAAGCGCACGATGAATGGGCGCATTATCGATATGCAGCCTATATCGCCGAGAATCGAAGCTTACCGGATCCGAATGAGAGACTGACCACCGAATTCCTATTCGATGAAGCCAGTCAACCACCACTTTATTATCTGCTGGCTGCTGTTCCGATGCTGGCTGTCAATACTGTGGATGCGTATCGCCCTGCTGTCAATCCATATGCCACCCGTGGCACCGGCGAAGGTGGTGTCAATTTCGTGCTTCATGACGACGATGTCGAAGGTTGGCCCTGGCAAGGAACGATACTGGCGCTTCACCTGGGGCGCTTCATATCTGTTCTGATCAGCACTGCCGGCCTTTACATCACTTATGTTCTCGTTCGTCTACTCAGCCTTCCGGCGCCAAGTGTTGCACTGGTCGCGGTAGGACTGCAAGCCTTTGCCCCGCAATACGTTTTCCTAAGCGCTGTCATGACCAATGACATATTGTTGATCGTCCTCGAGACCTTATTCCTGTATCTGTGTGTGCGTTTGGTGCTGGAGGGGCCATCACCGCGAGGGGTGCTTCTCCTGGCCTTTGTCTCGGGTCTGGCTCTACTGACAAAATATCTGGCACTTATCGTGATACCGTTAGCCATTGTGGTTGTGTTAACTGGGGCATGGGTCCATCGGCATGAACCGGGGCAACGGCGCAACAGCATTGTCAACCTAGCCGTACTTGTGACCATCGTGCTAAGTATGAGCGGGATTTTGGTGGGGCGTAATCTGATATTTACCGGGGCATTGATCCCGCGCGATCCTACGTCGCAACAAGCTGTTCTGTCCAGTCTTTTGGGAATAGAGGGCCTCAACCTGGATCTATCAACGCTACCAGATGCGCTCTCCTATGGATTTGAGACCTACTGGGTTTCTTTTGGCTGGGGGAATGTGGGCGCTCCCGACTGGGTCTATACGATGTGGTTGATGCTAACACTTGTAGGGGTGGCCGGTACCATTATCTGGATTCGCAAAGATATGCCCAAACGTATGCGCCCAGTGATAGCGATCCTCCTTCTGTTTGTCGTTTTCGTAATCGCCTTGCCCCTATTTCGAGAGCTGATTCACCAAAGTAGCTATCTGCGCGGACGCTATATCTTGGCAACCTTGCCACTCACCGTTTGGGCCATTTCCCAGGGTTGGGCCCGGCTCAGTGGTCGAGCGTGGAAGTGGGTGCGCCATGGTCTGGTGATGTGGCCAGCTTTACTGACCCTGACATTGATTCCGATGATCATCACACCATCCTACGCTCTCCCCAGTTCAGTGGCTAACCAGCCGTCGGAAACCGCACATCCAGTCAATGCCAGGTTCGGTGATGTAGCTGAGTTGATCAGTGTTGATCTTGGTTCTACCAAAAATATCAGCGTGGGACAGGGTTTGCCTGTAACGCTGACCTGGAAAACCTTGGGACGTAGCGCCGTGCCCTATACATTATCTATCCACGTAGTGGGTGCGGGCAGTGAAAGCTACGGCAGCACAACCTCGTATCCAGGGCATGGCAACGCAGCCACGACAGTGTGGCAACCGGGCATCGAATTCACCGAAACATACTGGGTTCTTGTCGAAGACAAAGGTCCTACACCTGCGCTGGGCAGAATCGCAATTACGCTCTCAAGCGAGGATGCTGCAACATCCTACCTACCCGTTTTCGATGCGATGAACCAGCGCGTGGGAAGCACAGTACGTGTGGGCCAATTCCGTATCGATCGACAGCAACCGTCAAATGATATCTCCATGTCTGACGATGTATTAGCACGTTTTGGCGATCTATTACTTTTAACGCATGCCTATTTACCCACAACTGACCAAAAGCCAGGATGGTCGCTGCCGGTCGTTTTACGCTGGCAAACCCTCAGTGCCGGTGCGCATGATACTAAGCTCTCAATTCAGCTTCTCGATGCCGATGGCAACTGGGTCCTTGGTTCTGATGGTAACCCCAGCGAAACATTGCCTCCCGAACTATGGCGCGCCGGCGATACCCTCCACGCAACCCGTTGGTTGAATCTGCCTGATAATCTAGCCCCTGGTAAGTACACTGTTATCATAGCACTCTATCATGCTAGCGATTTGACTCGCATAGCGACCTACGATAGGCTCGGAAACACACTCGAATCCAATGCCCACTCGCTTGGCACGATTACCGTATCAACTACGCCTGCTAGCGACTAGTGTAGTGTAAAGCAGAAGATTGACATTTCTGATCAGATACTGGAAGTATCGGGCTGAAAATGCGAAGATCCCTCAGTATCTGGTTACAGCGCCTGAGGGCGCTTCGTAGTTTTAGCCGGGCAATTTCCATTGCCTTGGTGAGATGTCATTTTCCTTGTTAACAGACCACTAGGAGCCATCCAAGTCATTCCTTCGAGATCTTCACATGGATCAACCCTTTAGACCCACCCACTATTTGCATCACCTGCGCCGACACTGGCTCCTCATCATCATTCCGGCGGTGGTAGCAGTTATTTTGGCATTGATCATAGGCTTTTTAACCCCAGTTCGCTATACAGCTACTGCGACATTATCGGCGCCCAATCCGCAGTTGATATGGCGCTGGGACAATAGGGTAACCGACTATGTAGACTGGCGATTTAATTGGCGTACTGAGGTTTTGCCTCTTATCAATACCCAGGAAGTTGCGCAACGGGCCCTCGATAAAGTGGAAGGTCAACTCGAAGAACCTATGACTGCTGAACAATTGCTTGGGGCTACATCTAGCCGCTTAGGACAAGGCAGCCTGTTTACGATCAGCGTTAGCGCCTCGAATCCCCAAGATGCAGCTTTGCTCACACAGGCGGTGGCCGCGTCACTTCCGGAAACAGTTGCCGATTTATATGCTGGCAATATCGATCTCTACACAGAGGCTCTGGAACAAGTTCAGAGTGAATTCGATATCGCTGACGAGACCGTGAAAGTATTTCGTGGGGACACAGGCATCGGGCTTGGTTTTGGTGGGGACCTTGCCAGTCTGGGTGAGGATGAACTCTTTGGTGCTCACAGTGCTATCAAGCAGGAACTCACACTCGCCAATTCCGATCGTGCTGCAACCCAAAATCTCGTGGATCGGCTTGATGTCGTTATTCAAGCAATTGAAGATGGCGATCCTGAATATCACCTGGCCTTGCTAGACGTGGCGCATCTGTCAAGGTACGGTCTACAATACGAGGGTCTGCGGCTCTTGGCAGAACAAGATACAGACTCCTTGCAAACGACGATACGATCCTTGCGAGGCGAGGCTAATGGAGTTCTTGAACAACTCAACATGGTTGCTCTCGACCTTCAGCACAAACACGCCGCTTACTCCAGACAATGGGAAAACATCCTGCAGGAACGTGGGATTTGGCTGGAGTCTGTCACCTCTTTGGAACGCAAGCAAGTAGAATTACAGATGAAACGCATCATCGAAGGGGAGCGGGTACAAGTGATCGACGAACCCACAGTCCCAGAAACACCCTCACAACCAAATTGGCTGCTATACCTGGGGATCGCTCTACTCGGCGGGCTGCTGGGAGGATTTCTGCTTGCAATCGTCGTCATCTATTTGAGCGACGCTAACGCTTAGGGGTGCAATGGCTCGAGCTTGGATTTTGGCCCTGGCGCTTACCCTGGCTCAGGGCTTACTGTGGTGGGCCTTTACACCTCCTTGGACCGCACCAGATGAGCCAGGCCATTATCTTTATGCCCGTCTATTGGCAGACCTTGGCCACCAACCCGGGCGTCAGAATCTCAGTGCAGCCGTAGAAGCACCCATCCTCGATAGTCTACAAGAGCTTGATTGGTGGGGATACATGGGGCAGTCGCCACCGCCTCAAAAACTTGAACGCCTGGCTGACGATCCGGTACTGGCGGCAAGTGGTTCGCAGATCGATGATGAACCACCCGCTTATTACATAATACCCGCGGTCTGGCTCAGGCTGATTACCGGGGCATCACAACTCGATATCTCCACCTCTCTGCGCTTAGTGCGCTTATGGTCCCTCTTCCTGCGCCTCACTGCCGTATGCTGCGCACTCATATTGGCAAGCCGTTACTGGCCAGATAGACCCGACATGGTCATGGGGATTGGCCTTCTTGTGGGATTACTACCCATGGTTGGCTTTATTGGCGGCAGTTTTAATAACGATGTTCTTACCCTGGCGTGGGGTGCCCTCAGCTTCATGATGTTGGCCCATCCCGGAACCAAGCGCTATTGGCCGGCTACATTTGGGGTTCTGCTTGTCGGCCCCATTCTTATTGATCAGAGTCTGCTGTTTCTTTGGCCGGTTGCTCTGGTATGGGCGCTGCTTACTTCCACGAAATTGATGCCCTATCGCAATAAGCTGATCCTGGCCCTAGGACTGGTGATGCTGGCCGCTCTGCTTCCAATCAGCCAATGGTCGGCGGGATGGGAGCGATATCCCCTGCTGAGTACAAATCGTACAGCAGAGGGTACACTCTGGCTGCGTGATGAATCCGCATATTATCGTGTACGATTGGCACAGTTCATCGCCAACAAAGCCATTCTGGCGCAGCGCGGCCGGCAGGTTGTCTTGGAAAGTGATTTCCAGGGGGAGCGGGGCGCCCTACTGGGACTACGGCTGGCTGATGGATTTCATGATGACGAAGCGATTTGCGAAAGCAGCGGTGGCAGGGATAGCTGCGTACTGGCCTTTACCATGCACCCTCACGCCACGCAACTGCGTGTGCTGGCCGCGATTGGTGCGATAGGTGACAGAAATGCGCAAGGAACCATCCAGTTGCGTTTGCGCTTACTAGATGATACCGGGCAAGACATTCTCTTCAACGGTGATGGCAAACTCGCCTCTACCCTGATTGAACCCCTGTTCGTGTGGCTCGAAAAGGTGTTGCCCATCCCACCAGGTTACCTGGCCCGAGCATTGGCGCCTTCTGCCTGGGGCGCCACCTCTCAATTTCGCTATATCCTTTTTGCCGGCTTCACCTGGGCCAGTTTTTGGGGATACTTTGGCTGGCTTACCCGACCCTTTCCCTGGTGGGTTTACACGATACTGCTTCTCGCCACTCTCCTAGCCGGCTGGGGTATCCTCAATCTCGGTTTCGACGCACTACGTCGCCGACGTTTATCGGCGACGATCTCCACCGACAGGCTTCTCTTTTTATCTGGCTTAGCGATTGGGCTCATCCTGGTGCAAGCGTGGCTGCCCATGCTTGGGCAAGACTGGCAACCACAAGGCCGTTATCTTTTCCCCGCCCTCCTACCCATCGCCATACTACTCTGGTGGGGGTGGGATCATCTAATTCCTCAACGAGGCAAGCGCCTGTTATTGCCTGGCATGCTGGTCTGTCTCGTGATTCTGAATGCGTTAGCGCTCGTGATCGTCAACACCTGAAAACGCCGTCGGCCAGTTTCCCCTCTCAAGCAGTTTCCTGTACACTTCGAGGGTTACGCCCACATACAGTTATCCACTTTGAGTCCACAACCATGCCTATCCATGATCCTGTATCTCGGTTGCTAATCATCGGTCTCGATGGCGGCACCTGGGACATTTTAGGACCGCTATGCGATCTGGGCGAGATGCCCAATCTCGCCCGCCTTCGCTCGCGCGGCGCTTGGGGCACGTTGAACTCCACCCAACCTCCCTATACGGCGCCTGCCTGGTCCAGCATCGTCACAGGTGTGAATCCTGGCCGTCATGGTGTGCTTAATTTTATACGCAAGCCGCAGGATCCAGTTCGCTCTTTGCAAAATCTGGGCGTGCCGGTCAACAGTACGGATATACGGGCTACCACGATCTGGCGCTACTTCAATGCCGCCGGCAAACGAGTTGGACATGTCAATTTTCCATTGAGCTATCCTCTGCAAGCAGTCGATGATTTCGCTGTCAGCGGTATGCTCACCCCGCCTGATGCCTCTGATTGGACACATCCCCACGATCTGGCGCAGTCGTTAGACAGCTATGTAATCGAGCTTGATTACGGTCGGCCGGGCAAAGCACTAGCCCCAGAAGACCTTCCTGATCCAGGAGCGATGCTACAGGACATCGCCCGCATGACAGAGCGCCGCGGCTACCATGCCCTTCGTATGATTCAGCAACGCCAATGGGATATCTTTGGCATCGTATTTACGGGAACTGATCGGATTTTTCATCATTACTGGCACTATCTTCAACCCAACGCACCTGAAGCTTCCAGTCGATTGGAGATCGCGCTCTCCGAACAACTCCGACGATATTTCCATCTTTTAGACAGCGTCATCGGCAGCCTGGTCAGATCGGGCGGAGGTGATACCAACATCGTCCTGATCTCTGACCATGGATTCGGCCCCGCGGCCAAGCAGTGGGCTCACTTGAACAATTGGCTTCTTGAGCGTGATTTATTACGATTGAAGGCAGGGACAACAAGCTGGATGCAACGAATCAAGCGCCATTCGCCATGGCTGCGTGATGTCGCCAAACAGATTTTGCCGCGCGAAGCACGCGCTGCTGTCAAACAGCATGGTAATCTGGCGGATGCCATCGATTGGACAAATACCTTAGCTTGGGCAGAACCGCTATACAACAATGTAGCAGGCATCTATTTGCACCGCGCCAACCGTTATGCTGACGCCCCGGTCAGCCCGGCCGCGGCAGAACCCTTGCAGGCCAAACTGATGAAAGAGGCGCTGCGGCTCCATATCCCCGAAACCAATCGACCCCTGATTATCGATATTCAGCCCAAAGAAGCCCTTTACCCCGGGCCTAACTCCGATACCTTCCCCGAACTCATCCTGACACTAGACCCCGCCTACAGTGCCGTTCCCACATTAGGGACAACACTGATTACACCGATCAAAACACCATTGCGTTCGGGAGACCATCGGCCAGAAGGCATTTTTCTTGCTTATGGCCCTAATATCCATTCTGGCGCTCTGGATGATGCGGCGGATCTCATCGATTTGGCGCCGACGCTATTACACTGTATGGGCATTCCAGCGCCTCGTAATATGGAGGGCCACGTGATAGGTGATATCTTTACGGATGGTTATCTCGTTCTCCATCCACCGCGCAAGGGTGAGGATATCCCTTTTTCAGATGAGAGAACAGACCTATCCGCTCAGGATGCAGATGCGGTAGCACAACGCTTGCAGGGGTTGGGCTATCTTTCTGAAGACGCGCCATGATCCTGGTGATCGGCCTGGATGGAGCGGACTGGGATGTCTTGGACCCGTGGCTCGAAAGCGGCAAACTGCCGGTTTTAGCGAACTTGCGAGCGCGAGCCGTGTGGGGTGGGCTGCGCTCGACCATCCGTCCCGAATCCTCCATCGCCTGGAGCACCTTCGCCACAGGCGTTGGCCCGGGAAGACATGGCATCTTTGGGTTCAGTGCACAACGTCCTGATTCATACACACATACGCTAAATACCGCGACTGCCCTGCGGTCTCCGACATTTTGGCAACAGGCTGCTACAGCCGGCAAACATGTGGCTGTCTTCAACGTGCCCATGACGTATCCGCCGCAACCCCTTAGCGGGGGTGCGCTGGTCGCCGGCATGCTTACACCGGGTCTTCGCAGCACTTTCACTGACCCGCCTGACCTGCAAAAACAGTTGTTGACTGCAATACCCGACTACGTCATCAATGTCGAACGAACGGGGCTATCGTTGCGTAAGTTTATTCAGGGCACAACGCGGGCAATTCAGATTCGGGGCCGGGCCGCACGTTGGCTGTTGAAGCAGCGAGATTGGGATGCGGCCATCATTACCTTTACCGCAACCGATCGTTTGCAACATTTTGCCCTGCACATGCTGGCGCCCGGCCACCCTCACTATGATACTGAATCTGCTTCAGAGCTGCTGCCGGACCTGCTCGCCGCCTACCAGGCGCTTGATCGGGCAATCGGTACTTTGCTGGATACTGCCGGCGCAGATGCCACTATCTTGGTGCTCAGCGATCATGGCTTTGCCCCATGCGCCAGGTTTTTTTACGCCAATGTATGGCTAGAACAGCATGGATGGTTGCATCGCCGCCCGGTCGAGCCTGCCTCCACTGGATTATGGCACTACCTGCGGGCGCATCCTGAGTTACGCCGTCTTAAAAATGCCTTGCCATTTATCCGAGACCTCAAGCGCTCATTGCAGGTGGGCGAGGACCTGGCTACGGTGGACTGGACGCGCACTCGGGCGGTGTACAGCCCCACCGGTGGGGTACGGCTGAATGTGCGCGGGCGCGAAACCCAGGGGCTGGTAGATCCCAACGATGTCGACGAACTCCTGGATGAGCTTAGCCACAGTCTGCTCGAGTATCAAGATCCCGGCACCGGCACACAGCCGCTGCTCGCAGTCTATCGGCGAGAAACACTGTATGATGGTCCATACGTCGATCTGGCTCCGGATCTCATTCTCGAGCCACGCAGAAATGACACGAATGTAGCCCATAATACGGCACTTATGTCCGGTTTTACGAAAGTGATTTCAACAGACAGTGGCGACATCACCGGTAACCATACGCTGGACGGCATTCTTATGGCGGCAGGGCCAGATATCCGCCCGGGCGCCATCGAAAACGCACGTCTCATCGATCTCGCCCCCACACTGCTGCATGCCTTGCAGCTACCCGTTCCCCGGGATCTCGATGGGCAGGTTTTGCCGCTTTGGGCGCCTACACGCCCTGTCGAGTGGTCTGATGATGGCGTTCCCCCTGCCGATTGGAGTGAGCGAGGACAGGAGTACAATGCTGAAGATCAACAGGTGGTTGAAGATCGTTTGCGGGCATTGGGGTATCTGTAGCCAACTAGTGGCTGTTCGAGCATGAGCAAACCCCGTCGCCTGAAGCTTCTGATCGTTCTGCCCACATCACCCCTACCCATTTTTAGCGGTGGCCGGCAGCGTATGTACCACACGATCAGACTGCTGGCTGCCAGACATGATGTCACGGTTGCGAGCTTCTGGCGGGACGAAGAAGCTCGTTTGGGTTTACAACAACTGGCCGAGGAATTGGCGATCACGGTGCTACCTGTACCCTATGAACGGATGCGGCCCAATCGCCATTTGCCGTCAGCACTCTTACGTCGCCTCAAGGGGAGGTTTGGCTCATTACCCGCCGATATCTATCTGTGGGATCAACCGAACATGCATGAGGCTGTCAATCGTGTGCTGGCTACCCAACCTGTTGATATCATCCAGGTAGAATGGCCCTATCTATCGACCTATGCTCTGGCTCATAGTGAAGAGCTACCCACCCTCTTGATCACACACGACATTTTCAGTGTTGCCCTCGAGCGACGTGCCAATGTCAGCACCGACGCCAGGGAGCAACATCATCTCAGAGAACAAGCCACCGCCTGGAAGCACTTTGAGCGCGATCTCTATCCTCGGTTCTCAGCCGTTGGCGCCATGTCTGCTGTCGACGCTGATTTTATCCGCAAGCGTGCGCCGGCCACCAACATCACACTCCTGGCCAATGGCGTCGATACCGAGGCCATCCCCCCAGGCGCCCTCCGGGCAGATGCCAATCACCTTCTCTTCGTGGGTTCACCCACCCATCCCCCTAATCTCGACGGTGCTTGCTGGTTCCTGACCGAGGTCTGGCCGGACTTATTTCGTCAAAACCTCGATCTAAAACTGACCCTGGTCAATTTGAATCATCCGCATGTGGTGGCGTGTAAGCAGCCAGGTGTGACGATTACAGGCCGCCTGCCTGATCTCGACCTGGTTTACCAACAGGCAGATATCGTTATCGTGCCCTTACGTGCAGGATCGGGCACACGTTTGAAGATCCTGGAAGCTTTTGCCTATGGCGTGCCTGTGGCCAGTACCACAGTCGGTTATGAGGGGCTTGATGTTATCCCCGCTGAGCATCTGCTGGTCGCTGATACTGCTACTGCCATGGCAGCAGCCATCCGCAAATTACGGGCGGACCAGAGCTTACGGCAACGGCTGGCAACCGCAGGCAGACGGCTGGCCGAATCGAAATATGCCTGGTCGCATATCGTCGCTGCGCAAGAAACCCTCTATTTCGAGTTGCTAGCCAGAGATATCATCGATCCGTAATCGAATTGTAACAATTATGCTTTATACCTGATCATGCCGTGCCAATTCGTACCCACACCCTTGGATCTTACCCTTGTTTACTATGACATTCAGAATCAGATATCTCGTTTTACTTTTAGGGCTGATGATGCTGCTGGCAGCTTGCGGTGGTGGATCGGAATCGGAATCCCCCACTGAGCTACCCACCACCCCCACCGATGTAGTGTTTGTAGCGCCAACAGATACACCCCTGCCCACGGCTACCCCACCCATCCCCACACCAACCCCAGAACCCACGCCCACACCCCTGCCGCCAACAGCCAGCGCGCAGGGTGCTCAAGCGGCGAAAGCGACCACTGCGCCGGTGTCTGCCGATTCGCCCTTGCCAACGCTCACAACTGAAGCGATCGATTGGTCTGATACCGAAACACGCACGGAAGCGAGATTTTATGAGCGCGGAAATCCGGACGCTCCCCTTGTCATTCTCGATTACTCTGATTTCTTGTGAGGCGCCTGCCGCACCCACGTGATGGGCAACAAACACATGTTGGGTAATGAGCAGGAACTGATACATGACTACGTTCGCAGCGGCGTCGCCAAGCTCCAGTTCTGGCATGTCTTGGATCACGGCAATGCATCGATCCAGGCCTCGGCAGCGGCCGAATGTGCGGGAGAGCAAGGGGCATTCTGGGCCATGCACGATAAGCTCTTTGGCAGCCAGCGCAGACTCTGGGGCGGAGATATCGCCACATTGGTCGAGCTAGCGAGTGAGGTCGGGTTAGATGCCGCTGTCTTTCGCCGGTGTATGGGTAGTGGTGAGATGCAAGACTACGTGAAGGCGATAGATGGTGAAGTGAAAGGGCGAGGTGTACGAATTCGCCCAACATTTGATTTCATCGTGAATGGCCAACAAGTGCAGCGCTTGCAGGGTTCACCCCCCTTAGCTCAATGGCGACAGATGCTGGATAATTTACAACCTCAAAACAACCCCTGAGGGGCTTCGTAATTTGAGCGACGAATCTATTTGTTTCGTGCTGCTGCCGGATTTGTAAATAATCGATTTGCTACGCCAGCGAATTCTATGCGGGTCGTCTTTACACGGAAAGTGCGAAAAAAACAAGCCACTGGGGAAGGTCAAAGTATTCTCCTTCAGCTTCCCCCTTCTACGAATGTGTGTTGCCAGGCCTTGTCTTAACTCCGACTCAGGATATCGAATCTGTAGTTGTTGATCAAAGGCAACTTTACTTGACAACATCCAGGTTGCCGCTAATAATGTAAGTGAATTTACGTTTTTCCTTTCTAGCAGGCCAAGTTAGTACCTTAACCAGGTGTCGTTCTCTCGCCAGACTCAGCACCCGGCATAACTCACAAGGGCAGCAAATACGGCAGTTCAAACAGCATAACTGCCAGCATTACTCAACCTAATACCCTTTGTTTCTCATTTACGTGGAGGATTTCTCATGATGAAGCGAATCAGCTTTTAGCGTGTTGCAACCGTTGCCGTTGTTGCGATGCTACTATTGGCGTTTGCCTGGGTGTTGTCTACACCTGCTCAGGAGGCCTCAACCAACCGAGGCGTAGCATTGCTGGCTCCGTTTTTCGTAAGCGATGTCAACGCCGATCCCGCTGCCCCGGCCAACTTCCTAGTGGGCGAAGCGGGTATGTCCGCCTATATGAAATCATCCTTCCCCATCGACCTCACGAAAGTGCATCCTCTGTATCGCACCATCGAAGCTGAAACGCCAGATTACATTATCGGTTCGATACCAATCGATGATTATCCCGAGTGGATGGATGCACACGTTTATGTACATAAGGATGGTTGGGCATGGTTCAGTAGTAGAAGAAAGCACGTTAACAAT
>JAAENG010000162.1 GCA_024224665.1 Chloroflexota bacterium
CGCTTCTACATGCAAAACCTCGCACCCCAGGATTATGGAGGACATGGTCAGAACTGGGCCTTCGTGCAAAGTGAGGAGGGTCTCCTCTATGTTGCCAATGGCTACGGCGTGCTTGAATACGATGGTGTTTCGTGGCGCCTGATTCGGACTTCCAATAATACCGATGCATCTTCTTTGGCGATAGATTCCGAGGGGCGGGTCTATGTTGGCACGGAAAGCGAGTTTGGCTACCTCGCCGCTGATTCGGTGGGTCAGATGCGATACATCTCACTCCTGGATCAAGTTCCCCTGGAAGATCGCGTGTTTGCCGATGTCTGGGGTATTGAGAATACATCTGAAGGCCTTTATTTTCGAACCTCCGAACGACTCTTCCGATGGAATGGTCGGGAAATGAAGGTCTGGCATACTGCAGCGAAATTTGGTCGAACCATCATCCTGAAGGACACTCTCTACATCCAGCAACGAGGTATCGGGTTGATGCGGATGCTCGACGACATTTTGGTCCTGGTGCCCGGCGGCAGCCTCTTCCAGGAGGAAGTTATCCGAGGACTTGTACCCTGGGGCGAGGCAGCATATCTGGTCATCACCCAGAACCGGGGGATATTTC
>JAAENG010000163.1 GCA_024224665.1 Chloroflexota bacterium
GTCTTGCTTCCTTCCGGTGTAGAGGCGACATCGATCCACATTACCGGTGACTTGGCTTTGTTGGGCAGCATGCCTTATGGTTCGGGGGGTAGCCTTCTCTTGTTCGATGTCTCAGACCCCCTGGATATCGAGCAGATCGGGAAGATGCCACTGACTGTAAGCGACGTCGTGATACAAGATAACATAGCCTATGTGTTGAGTCGTACACCTGGCGAGACCTTGACTACGATCGATGTCAGCGATATGTTTGCGCCGGTGATCATGGGGACTGTATCATTACCTGGCACACCTGAGGACTCTGATTACGGGCGGTACCGTCCTTTATCGATACTTGAAGATACTGTTCTCATCGCTCAGAAAAAGGCGGGCCTGCAGATTGTAAACGCCGTCGATTCTAAACATCTGCAACTGCTTGGAGACTATAATGAATTCCTCAACGCTATCGATGTCGCTGTGGTTGGGGAGACCAGTTATGTGTTGGATAAGGCATCCGGCCGCTTGCGTATCTACGACAGCAGCGATCCCGCGCTGCCTGTGGAAGTCGGTTCCTACGCAGTCGTAGGCAGCCAAGTAGCTGTACAGGGAACGTACGCCTATGTCGGCGGGAATGATTTGCGGATATTGGATGTCAGCGATCCGGCCCATCCCGCTGCTGTAGGTATATTCCCGGAGCGCATAGGGTCCTTCGATATTGCAGGAGATTATATCTACGCTACGTCACCCAATTTTCGAA
>JAAENG010000164.1 GCA_024224665.1 Chloroflexota bacterium
GCCATAACACCCTGCGATACTAACATGTTTGGAGGCCGGTTCAGGCCTTCTGAACCTCCGAAATGGGGGGTTATGTTGACGAACCTAGGTCGAAACCTGGTGACACATTATGTCTCCAACTCATTTAGGACGCACCCATATCAATTTGAGGGATGCGAAGATGCCTTTTGACTTTCATGAAAGGATCTCCTTGTTGTGTGTTTCGTTTTATGATACGATGTTTCTAGAATACACGTTCTTTGGTGGAAAAAACTATGGATACGCAGACAATTACTTTAGAATTGCCCAATGTAATTTATCGTTCCGCTCATCAGATGGCCGAGGCGACGCAACGGCCGCTGGAAGTTGTGTTGCAAGAGAGCATCGCCGTGGCGCTACCTCCGCTGGACGATGTTCCCGCCGATGAAGTTGTCGAGTTAGCGGCAATGGCGTTTTTGAATGACGCCTCGCTTTGGCAGGAGGCTCGCTCCATGCTGGCGGCAGACCAGCAGGTAGCATTACAAGCGTTGTTGGATCGTCAGGAGGCTGGAGAATTGCATCCCGAAGAGGAGAGTCGTTTGCAGGAATTACTGGATGCGTATGGCAAGTTGACGGTGCGGAAAGCCCATGCCTGGCTGCTTCTGGCCCGGCGCGGGTATCGGGTTCCCATGCAGGCATAGTCTTTCTACCATGTCTCGCCCTCGCATTCGCAAATCTTTGCGGAAGAAAATCGCCGCCGATGCGGGATATCATTGTGGCTATTGCCTGACGCCGCAGTCGTTTACCGCCATGCCCATGCACGTCGAACACATCATTCCTCTGGCTGCGGGCGGCTCTTCTGACGAGGACAATCTCTGGCTGGCATGTCCGTTGTGTAATGGACACAAGGGCGTCCAGACTCATGGATCGGATCCCATCGCGGATGAATGGACGCCGCTTTTCAACCCTCGCAAACAGAAATGGCAAGACCATTTCCGCTGGAGTGTAAGCAGCATTGAAATCGTTGGCCTGACCGCTATTGGCCGGGCGACGGTGCTTGCTTTGCGGTTGAATCATAAGCATCTTGTGCGTGCTCGTCGTCGGTGGAGTTCTGCGGGGTGGCATCCGCCGGTTGAGTAGGTGGGGCGGATTAGGGACTGAAATACTTTTGGTCTCATCATTAACTTCCTTTGGGCTCACCTATCGCAATCCAAGTCAAGCTACTGGCCATTGTGATCCGCGATAGATATTAAAGCCGGCATCACTTTGTAACACTACGTAATTATATCCGTTTTTTAGGGAGGCACTATCGCTATCCTGAAATCATCGATGAAGGTGATGTCTGGACAGACGAGGATATCCGAGATATGACCCTGGCGAGTATGAACCATGCTTTAGAGTCGGTGTGGGTAGAGGAAGATACTGGCTGAGTCGGAAGATGTTGTGAAGGAACCCCTCAGGCGTGCGCCGCCTAGGCATGCGTTCTGTTGTATGGGGTACAATCAGCCTTATGCGAATCACCTCACTCGCAGTCGTGTGGGGTGACAGCGCCGGCCGATCTCGCCGCCAACCGGCGCTATTATCAAATCGGCGGCCTCTCGCCAGAACGCCGATTTGATATCGAGGAAAGACCCTGTGCAGGTTCGGGTCCATGGGTAAGCGCCAGCAATATCTCGCTCACCTCCAGCAAAAGCTCCTGCTTCAATCGCTGAAGATGCCGCTCGGTGTAACCCATCTGAATGGCGATGTCTCTATGCTGTCTTTTCTCACGGTAGCGTAGATGCAGGTAGTTCTCCAAGCGCCATTTTCCCATACCCTGCCAGCCTCGTACATCAGGCCCTACGATGGCGTCGATACCCTGATCCAGCACTCGGCGCAACGCCAAACCATTTCGCATAGGCTCATTCCCCCCAGGCTGTTGAAACGCTAACAGATCGAGAACCTGGGCCAGTTCATTCTTTGA
>JAAENG010000165.1 GCA_024224665.1 Chloroflexota bacterium
ATGTGTTCACCCAGAGTGTCTACGGTGCAAAGTCAATAGCGGTCGCCGACATGAATGGCGACGGCAAACTGGATGTGCTGTCGGCCTCTTACTTCGACCAAAAAATTGCCTGGCATGAAAACATCACCACCACTCTGGATGGCGTACCGGACTATACCGAAGGCGATCCGCCGGTGGTGCTCGATGCCGATGTGGAAATCTTTGACGCCGAGTTGTCGGCGCTGGATAACTTCGATGGCTCGAGCCTGACATTAGTGCGTGATGGCGGTACCAACGGCGATGACCTATTTTCGGCAACGGGAACGCTCGTAGACCTGACCGAGGGTGTTAACCTTGTGGTTGATAGTACCTTCATCGGCACTGTCACCACTAACACTGGCGGCACCCTGAGATTAGACTTTAACAGCAACGCCACCCGAAGCCTGGTGAATTCAGCGATGCAGCAGATCGCATACAGTAACGATAGCGACAACCCGCCGACCAGCGTGTACATCGACTGGATATTTAACGATGG
>JAAENG010000166.1 GCA_024224665.1 Chloroflexota bacterium
CATCAATACAACGGCAGTTACAGCAACGATCCTGACTGGAGCGCAAACCAATATGTTACGGCCAATTACGAATATGATGAACTGGATCAATTGACCGACGTCTATGGCCCCGACAACAGCGGCTACGCCACGGAGCATACGGAAATCAGCTACGACGCCTTGGGCCGCAAAACCGGGGTGAACGACCCGAACATGGGGGTTTGGAGCTACGAATATGACGACGCTGGTAATCTCACCGTTCAAACCGACGCCGAGGGTCAGAGTATCTGTTTTTTCTATGATGAATTGAGTCGTGTCAAAGGCAAGACATATGTGGAGAGCCCGACGACTTGCCCAATCACTGATCCGGGATATGGCAATTATGTGGTCGGTTATACCTATGACAACAATGATTGGGGCATCGGTCGCCGTACAGGTATGGAGGATACCTCGGGTACGGGTAGTACACAATGGCGGTATGATGAGCGAGGTCGCCTTACTCAGGAAGATAAGGTGATCGACAACAGCGACCCATACGTCACGCAATACAGCTATGACTCACTGGACCGGGTGGAGACCATGACCTACCCGGATGGAGAGGTACTGACCTACAGCTACAACGCCCAGGGACTGAACAATGCCCTTCAAACGGATGTCGGAGCAGATTATGTCACCAGCACCAGCTATGACGAAGCAGGGCGAGTAGATGTGCGTACATTGGGCGCAAACCTGAGCAGCGACTACAGCTACTACGCCTGGGACAGCAACCCTGGTCGGGGGCGGCTGCACACCATCCTCAGTAAGAACAGCAGCAGTGGCGAA
>JAAENG010000167.1 GCA_024224665.1 Chloroflexota bacterium
CTGGGTGAAGCGATGTTCATCAGAGCGAATTCAGTGATAAAAAATCACGCAGGTTGACAACAAATTGCCTGGCGAGGACCGAATTCTGGTCAAAAAAGACGAATTCTAGATTTGGTGTCAAATTTGAGCGAACGCAGAGTCATAAGCTCTTATTAGCCAAATCGCCCGGTAATGTAATCTTCGGTGCGCTGATCTCTTGGTGAAACAAACATTCGATCAACCGCCCCCTCTTCGATCAGTTCACCATCGAGGAGAAAGGCTGCCCGATCGGCAACCCTGGCCCCTTGCTGCACGCTATGGGGCACTAGTATGATGGTGTACTGTTTCTTAAGTTCATACAGCGACTCTTCCACGGTGGCGGTCGATAACGGATCCAGTCCTGATGTGGGATTATCCAAAACCACGACTTCGGGTTCCAGGGCCAGGCTACGGGCGATACACAGACGCTGTTTCTGCCCACCTGATAACGCAAAAGCTGACGTGTCTAAACGGTCTTTCACTTCATCCCATAGTGCTGCCTGCTGCAAAGATTGTTCTACCCGATTATCCAAGGTCTCTGCATCTTTGATTCCCGCCATCCTCAGGCCATAAGTCAGATTCTCGCGAATCGAACCCGGTAACGGTGTGGGGATGGCAAACACCATGCTGACACGGCGACGCAGATCCGTAACATCGACTGTGCGGTCATAAATATCCTCGCCATCCAACAATAGAGTGCCCTGGCGCCGAGAACCCTCTGTTAGATCAGATAGGCGGTTGAGCAGACGTAATAGGGTCGATTTCCCACTTCTGGCGGGGCCAAAAAGCACAAAGACGCGGTTAGCCGGGATATTCAGATTGATATTGCGCAGGGCTTCGGTGCCATCTTTATAGGTGAAGAAGAGGTTCTGAATCGATAATTTGGATTCCATGAATTTACCATTCTCGACGGCGACGCATGCTGGTGCGGAACACCGTCGCAACTAACGTCAATGACAATACAACCAATAACAAAACCAGCGCCGTACCATACTGTATCTCGAGTGGCATTCCCGGCACCTGGGTGGAGATAACATAGAGATGGTAGGGCAAAGCCATGGTCTGGTCGAACATCGATTGGGGCAGTTCCGGCACATAAAAGGCGGCTACGGTAAACAGAATTGGTGCGGTCTCGCCGGCAGCTCGGCTCAAACCGAGGATGACACCGGTGATGATTCCCGGCATTGCCTGGGGTAAGACCTGATGGCGGATGGTCTGCCACCTGGTTGCGCCAAGGCTGAAACTCACCGTACGGAATATCTGCGGAACCGCCCGGATCGCCTCTTCGGAGGTACTGATCACCACCGGCAGGGTCATAATGCCCAGCGTAAGTGAGCCTGCCAAAATCGAGGTGCCGAACTGCATAAAGAGCACAAATACCCCCAATCCGAACAAACCATAGACAATAGAAGGGATACCGGCCAGATTGATGATTGCCAATCTAACCCAGTGTGTGAGTCTGTTATCGGGCGCATACTCTGCAAGATACACAGCCGATGCCACCCCCAGGGGGATGGCACAGATCGCTGTACCCAGTGTCAGGAATAGGGTCCCCAATATGGCGGGCATGATGCCCCCTTCGCGCATGCCATTGGAGGGGTGCTGTGTCAGAAATTCCCAACTGATTTCGGATATCCCCTGATAGATCACATAGACGATCACCATGACGATGGGAATCACGACAAGGGCGGCAACGATTGTAATCAACCAAACAGCCAGTCGGTGCGTATCTTGTCGTCTCATAGTCTGCCTCCCCGACGTCTTGAACTTTCGGTTCCAACAAAGCGGGCGGCGATGGAGTTGATAGCAAAGGTAATGAGGAATAAGATAATGCCAATACCAAAGAGTACGCTGTAATGCATGCTGCCCTGAGCCACTTCTCCCATCTCAGCAGCAATGGTTGCCGTCATCGTGCGTACAGGTTCGAAGAACAAGCCCGAACTCAGGCCGGGGATATTAGCGGCATTGCCGGTCACCATGAGGACGGCCATGGTCTCGCCGATCGCACGGCCCACCCCCAACATGACGGCAATAACCAATCCTGAACGAGCAGCGGGCATAACCACACGGTGGATCGTCTGCCAAGGCGTCGCACCGATGGCCAGAGCACCATCCCGATACTCCTTGGGCACGGCGTAGAGCGCATCTTCAGAGATGCTAATGATGGTGGGGAGTGACATATAGGCCAGGATGAGGGCGCCTGTAAAGGCGGTCAATCCAGTTGATGCACCGGCCGATTGGATGAGGGGCGCCAGCACCACCCAGCCTAGAAATCCCAACACGATGGAGGGGATACCCGCCAGCACTTCGATCAATGGTTTGAGTATCTCTTGTAACCAGATGGGCGCCAGTTCTGCCAGATAAATGGCCGTAATCAGCCCCAGCGGCACGGCGATGATAAGGGCGCCGAAGGTAACGACCAGAGAGCCGGCCAGCAGTGGCATGATCCCGTACAGCCCTTCGATAGGATACCAACGACTTCCGAACAATTGCCGTAACGGTATATCCAGAAACGTTGGTAGACCTTCCCGTAAGAGAAAGAGGAAAATCAGGGCGATAATGAAGATAGCGGACAATCCGGAGGCTTTGATCAGGTTTTCGATAATCCATTCACCCCATCGCAGGCGGCGGCGTGGTTTGGGTTCAGCGGTTATGTGTCTGCCGGGTTGGATTTGTTCACTCGTTGTCATGTGCTTTGGCTCCTGTCGATAGGGGCACAAACCCCAGATCGGCCACGATTTTTTGTCCTTCAGGCCCCATGACCCAATTCAAATACTCAGCGATGACATCACCCGGTTGCCCCGCAGTATACATATAAAGCCCTCGTGAGATAGGATAACTGCCGTCAGCACCCGCTTCTACCGAGGGGAAGACATAGGGAGAGGTGGTATCTTTCGCCACAGCAATCATCTGCTCATGCTCGGGATCGACATATCCTAAACCATCGTAACCGATGGCATTAGGGTTACGTCGCAGCTCGCTGGTAATGCCGACCGACGAGGGCATCAATAATGTTTGCGGTGCAAAAATGTCTTGATTTTCCTTGTCCCCTTTTCTAACAACCGTTTCCAGAAAATAGACATGGGTGCCAGAGTTCGTTTCACGAGAGAGTAAGACGATCCCGGCATCGTTACCCCCCACCCCTTTCCAGTTTGTTATTCTTCCGGCATAAATGTCGGCCAACTGTGGGATCGTCAGGGCATGAACAGGGTTATCGGGATGAACAATGACAGCCAGAGCATCGATGGCAACGGTGTATTCAATCGGCTCGATACCATTCGCCTGCGCTGCTGTGATTTCCTTATCCTTCATTTTGCGCGAGGCGTTGGCCACATCTACCGTACCATTGATCAAGGCAGCGATGCCCGTTCCCGAACCGCCCCCTGTCACCGCGATCGAAACACTTGGTTCTACAACACGGTAAGTTTCAGCCCATGCCAAGGCAAGATTGACCAAGGTGTCCGAGCCTTTATTTTGGATAGATCTGTCTGGGCCACTGTAGCCATCATCGCTATCAGTTTTTATGGCAGAACCGCAGGCCGTGCTTGCCAGGCTCACAAACAGAAATAGGCTCAAACAAACCAGGTCGCGCACGCATTTCTTCATGTCGAGCAAAATCTCCTCCTCGCCCGAGGCATCGGCTCCGAAACGAGGTGATCTTTGATGGCGTCAAATTAGCCACTCAGCGGATGCTTTATGTCAGACGCCGTCTATACAAACCGCATTTGACCACATCAGATGGTTGGGCCGACAAGTCGATATTCAATGCCTCATTAGCTTCAAGTATACACTAAGATCACATCAAATGGATTGCCATTTTTGTTAAATTTCATTAATTATCGTCGCTGCATTGTAGCGGGCTGACTGAACGCTCTGCATGACAGTCGCGCCTGCCTCAATGGGTGACGGCAAGTCCTCGGCTCTCTCTCCTAAGTCGTTTCATGGGCCACCTCAGCGACCTGGGGTTGGCTTCCGCGTAATCACTCAAACGGAAAGTTGTGTACTTTTGATAAAAGTGGTATACATGACGGTAAGGCAAACATCGTGGACTGATTTGGGTTTTGAGTCTGCTAATCATTGCTGTCATACATAGTTTTTCTTATCGTCGAGTCGCTTTTCTTGCCGGGCACTGCTCGGTACGCCCACGAGGAGGTGTGGCAAATGGTAACCCCGAAACGCCTTTCCATCGCACTCACGTTCCTGTTGTTGGTGCTGCTTTTGTCAGCTTGCGGAACCGCATATCCTGAAACAGCAGCCGATTCAGATTTCGCTGTCACCTTTCCGCGTGTTGTCATCCAAATCGATGAAGATGGCACACCATCAGTTGCCGGACTCACCACAGAAACTCTCAAAAACCTGACGTTAGGCAATGTAGATTTGACGTGGTTAAGAATGGAACCGCTATTGGTGAAACGGTTCACTGACATGGACCTGCAACATATCGAAGCAATGTACAAGGATGATGGTATCTTTGTATTCGCCAATGGCGAAGCTATTCCATTCATCAATTGGTCGGCAGAATCGCTGGGTAATACTACAGCATTAGCGACTGAACTGGGTGGCTTGGACCCAACCTTTGCCTCGGCATTGACGACGATTCTGCCCTTTGTTCAGGCCATTGGTATGGATGTAGTCGTACAGTTCCCCGTTGAAGAAGACGCCTCTGCTGTGGCTATGCGAGCGTTGAGCGATATACCGGAAGCGCCGGCGGAAACCCCCGCCCCCGGTGGCGTTCAACTGACGGTCGAAGTGGTCTATGACGAAAATGGAACCCCTTCGGTCCCTGGCGCCGGATTCATCCTACAGAGTCTTATGGGTGTCGATCTCAGCCAGTTAGCTTTGCCGCCAGCTCTTATAGCTCGATTGGGCGACGCTGGTGTCTGTGCCCTCACCATTAGCACGCAGGGTGATGGCCTCTATCTCTTTGTCAACGACAAAGCTCTACCCAGGATCACGTGGAGCCAGGATCAGTTGACGACCGGCGCCGATATTTTAAGTGAACTCTACTTCCCCAACCCAAATGACCCGATTCGCCAGGTCATCAGCACCGTGTTACCTGTTCTCAACCAGGCAGATATTGCCTTGGTTCTCAGGTTCCCTAACTGTGAATAACGGTTAGAAACAGATTTCGATTAAAAAAAGCCCGGGCCTTGCAGCCCGGGCTTTTTTTGTGCCGTTAGAGCCTCTTTTTAACTCGAAAGACTTCTTGATCAGTTTATCTTTCAAGCTGCGACGGTTTATCATCGGCATCATCGCCCAGATCTTCTAACTGGCCGGTAATGCGTTCATGGATCTGGTCACGTACCTGTCTGAACACAGCCAGCTGCTCTTTTTTGGCGCCAGTGGCCTTGGCCGGATCGGCGAAGCCGATGTGAACGACTTCACCTTCTTGTAACCACAGGGGACAGTTTTCAGCAGCATCACCACACACAGTGATGACAACGTCAAATGGGATGTCTTTATAGGCATCGGTGGACTGTGATCGGCCATCCGAGATATCGATTCCCAGTTCTGCCATTGCTTCGACAGCCAGGGGGTGGACATAACCAGATGGTTCTGTTCCGGCCGAATAGGCTTGCCAGCGTTCACCCAGATAGTGATTTACCATGCCCTCGGCCATCTGACTGCGGCAGGAATTGCCGGTACAGAGTATGAGAACGGTTTGCACCTGATTACTCGCGATAATGACAGCCCATGTTACGTTTGTTATGCCAGGCCGCTAGCGTGACAATCAGGGCCACGCGCGCGGCATTGCGTACACTAATCAAGCCATCGCTTAGCTGTGTCGTCCTGTAGAAATCTTCGATCTCGGTTTCGAGATGGCGCAACTCATGGATGGCACGCTCCAGGCGATGGGTGGTGCGCACGAGCCCCACGTAATTCCACATGATATGCTTAATGGAACTCATGTCCTGGCTGATTAGGGCCGGATCCGGTTCGATATCACCCACATCGTACCAGGGTGGGAGATCTTCTGGATCGTAGAGTGAGGTACTCGCCACATGTTTGCCAATGTGTTCGGCAGCTCGACAGCCCCACACAAGCCCCTCTAGCAACGATGTACTGGCCAGGCGATTGGCGCCGTGTACACCCGTACAGCTGACTTCACCGATAGCATAGAGATTTTGCGTGGTCGATTGGCCCCATGTATCCACCCAGACGCCACCACAGGCATAGTGGGCGGCAGGCACCACGGGCACCAAGTCTTTAGTGATGTCAACGCCAAACTCCAGACAACTCTGATAGATGTTGGGAAAATGGTTGAGGATATCATCGTTGGAGATGTATGAACGCAGGTCGAGATAAACACTACGTTCGCCCAGTGTTAACATCTCGTGGTGAATGCCGCGAGCGACCACATCGCGCGGCGCCAGATCCTTCCACTCGGGCGCGTAATGCTGCATAAAGGGTTCGCCATCGCTATGACAAAGGCGTGCGCCTGCGCCGCGCACAGCCTCGGAAATCAGAAAGTGCGGTGCATGCCGGTGATGGAACGTGGTAGGATGAAATTGGACGAACTCCGTGTTGATCACCCTCGCCCCTGCCCGGTAAGCCATGGCCAGACCATCTCCTCTGGCCCCCTCCGGATTGCTGGTTCTCAGGTAGATCTGCCCGAGACCGCCTGTTGCCAGCACTGTCAATTTGGCAAGGCAACGCAATACCCCGCCACCGACCTGATCGTAAACATAGGCGCCCACTACTTTTCGCCGCTCGTAGACACTAAGACGGTCGAGACCATGGTGGGAAGGCGTGAGCAGATCGACAGCCGTATGGCCGGTTAACAGATGAATGTTCGGGTGATCTGCCACCGCCTGGATCAGGGCGATCTCGATAGCTTTGCCGGTAGCATCGGCAGCGTGGGCGATACGTGGACGAGAATGCCCCCCTTCACGCACCAACGACAAGCTGCCATCCCCTTCCCTATCAAATTCGACATGCACACGCTCAAGCAAAATCCGCTCGAAAGCCTGCGGGCCTTGTTCGGCAAGGAGCTTGACAGCTTGAGGATTGCAGTGGCTGGCGCCGGCGCGCATGATATCTTCTGCCAGTGCAGCGGGAGAGTCTTCGCGCCCGCGGTAAATGATACCGCCCTGAGCATAGTAAGTGTTGGAGTCTTGCGCTTCGCTGGCTCGAGTAACTAGCGTTATGTGTATGCCGGCATCGGCTAGCTCCAGCGCGGCCGTACAGCCGGCGATGCCACTGCCGATGATGAGAACGTCACTTGTGATGGTGTCAGACATGGTTTGCTCTCAGAAAATGAGACCCGTCCCGTTATCCTGAGCAAATGCGAAGGATCTCATGCGGTTTGGCTGCGATCTAGTGGATTGGGGATTGCTTCGCTCACTCGCAATGACATGTCGTGGGAGTTATCCGATTGTCAGCATTCTTTCTACCGATTTTAGCGCACGCACGCGGATGTGTTCGGGGACGTTCACCTCATACTGCATGAACTTGAGTGCGTCGCGCGTATCTTCCAGCGTGATCTGGTTCATGTGTGGGCAACGTACGCTGCACAGGCCCAACATCTCCTTGTCACGGTTCTCGGCGGCGATGTTCTCGCCCATGGCGCATTCGGTGAGAATGAGGTAACGAGGGGCATCGGTCTCTCGCACGTAATTGATCATGGCGGAGGTGCTACCGGCGAAATCAGAAACAGCGACTACTTCGGGGCTGCACTCGGGATGGGCGAGGATCGCTACATCGGGGAACTGAGCCCGAACGTTTTCGATATCCCGCACGGTAAACTGCTCGTGCACCTCGCAGCGTCCGTTCCAACCGACCATCTGATAATCAACGTCAGTCGAAAACTCGATCTTGGACTGAGACACCGCGGTGGGTAGGATGATGTGTTTACCGGTTTCCTGGGCAACATTGCGGGCCAGATATTCATCCGGTATAAAAATAACTGTGTCAGCGTCCAATGATTCTACCACGGCCACGGCATTGCCTGAAGTACAACAGATATCGCATTCGGCTTTCACATCGGCATAGGTATTGACATAGGTGACAACAGGTACACCGGGGAAGCGTGCCTTGAGCTGGCGTACATCTTCGGCGGTGATACTGGCGGCAAGAGAACAACCCGCTTTGTCGGATGGGATCAGCACCGTTTTTTCGGGGCTCAGGATTTTGGCCGTTTCTGCCATGAATTCCACACCGCAGAAGACGATCACATCCTTATTGGTCTGCGCAGCCAGACGGCTGAGTTGCAGCGAATCTCCGACGAAGTCTGGGATGGAGTTGTAAAGTGTCGGTTCCATGTAGTTGTGGCCAAGGATCACAGCATTACGTTCTACCTTGAGCTGATTGACCTCGTGCGCGACCTCAGCTTTGATACGTAACTCGACATCAGGCACGATATCATAGAGTTTGGTTTTTAGGTCTTCGTAAATCTCTTCTGCGGACATGTTCGTACGGTTGAGGATTGGGTTGGACACGGATGCTCTCCTGTTGCGTGTTGCGTGTTGCGTGTTGCGTGTTGCGTGTTGCGTGTTGCGTGTTGCGTGTTGCGTGTTGCGTGTTGCGTGTTGCGTGTTGCGCCGAAAATTGTCTGCGATGTTTGTGTTTTGAACGCTGTGTATTTCACTTAAATGTTGATATGGTTCCAAGTTCAAGACTTATGTCAAGTGCGATTACTGAATGGGTGAGTGAACCGACTGAGATGTAATCGACGCCTGTGGCGGCAATGGCGGCTACGGTCTGCAAGGAGACATTACCTGAAGCTTCCAGGGGTGTTCTGCCTGCTGTCAGGGCCACAGCTTGCCGCATGGTTTCTGTATCCATATTATCCAACATGATGCGGTCTACAGATAGTTTCAGAGCTTCCTTTAATTCATCCAGGTTCGTCACTTCCACTTCGATAGGGCGTTGACGCACATCTCCCTGGCGGATACGCTCGACCGCTGCCGTGATCCCCCCCACTGCTGCGATATGATTATCCTTGATCATGGCCATGTCGTAGAGGCCGAAGCGGTGATTCTGCCCTCCGCCCAACTCGACCGCCCATTTATCCAGCACTCGTAGACCTGGCACGGTCTTGCGCGTGTCGAGGATGACCGCGTTCGTGCCGGCGACTGCATCGACATAGCGGCGGGTGGCTGTGGCGACGCCTGACATACGCTGCATGAAGTTCAAGGCAACACGTTCGGCGGTGAGTATGGCACGCCCGTTGCCCCGGACCCAGGCAAGATCCTCACCGCGTTCGACGCGATCGCCATCAGCCGCCCTGGATTCGAATTCGATATCCGGCTGCAGCGCCCGAAATACGCGTTCGGCAACTGCCAGCCCGGCGACAACACCAGAAGCTTTTGCCAGAAAACGCCCTTCATGACGGGCATCGGCGGCGATCGTATACATCGAGGTGACATCGCCATCCCCGATATCCTCGGCCAGGGCACGGGCAATGATATCGCCAATTTGCTGCAAGATCGTTTCATGCATGAGATGTTGTGGTCCTGAAAGGGTTAGTCATCAACCACTATTGTAACATGGGTCTACTTTTGCGGTGGAGTAAAGCATTTAAGCGCTTACTCAAAATTATCGACAACTTTTTGTCGATGTTTGTGGCAAGTGGCAGGTTTGCAAGTGGCAAGTTCAACCGTGTCTGCAACCGCACTCGCACCTGCGACCTGCTACCTGCCCCAATGGGGCCTTATTTTCTCAGCGCAGTCTGGGAACAATTGCTAGGCGCTTACTCAAAATTATCGACAACTTTTTGTCGGTGTTTGTGGCAAGTGGTAGGCTTGCAAGTGGCAAGTTCAACCGTGTCTGCAACCGCACTCGCACCTGCGACCTGCTACCTGCCCCAACGGGGCCTTATTTTCTCAGCGCAGTCTGGGAACAATTGCTAGACTCTTAGCAAGATGTGGCGCCTGTTCGCACCTGTTATGGTCTTGTCGAAAAACTGAAACGAAGCCCTTGGCATATTCAAGTTTGACAGCATATGAGCAATCCATTTGTCATTGGTCCAGTGCCAGCGTCCAGGCAACTTTGGATGCTCTGACCGCAGAGGCCAATGAGTTACAGGCGGAATAGCTGGAGGAATAGCCAACCACACCAACAACGCAAAAAGACCCTGGGGGCTGGTTCCCAGGTGTTTTTCTCACTTCTCTAACAACTCCCGCACATAATAGATCGGCTTATTCTGGCTTTCGTAGTACGTGCGTACCACCATCTCACCTAGCAAACCCATGGCGATCATCTGCACACCGATCATGATCAGCAGGACCGACAACATCAACAAAGGTCGGTTGCCGATATCCTGCCCACCAATGAATTTCACTAGGGTGAGATAAAAGCCCAGGAGCACACCCATAAAGGAGGAGAGCAAGCCAATGCCGCCGAATACATGGATGGGCCGGGTGCCATAGCTGAGCAGGAAGTAGACAGTGATCAGGTCGAGGATCACGCGAAAAGTGCGGGTTATGCCATACTTGGAGGTACCGAATTCCCTGGCACGATGATTGACCGGCACTTCGGCCACGCGTACCCCCATCCAACTGGCCACGGCCGGGACAAAGCGGTGCAATTCACCATATAAGTGCGTGTTCTTGACGACCTCACTGCGATAGGCCTTCAACGAGCAGCCGTAATCGTGCAGATGCACACCCGTACTGCGAGAAATCAGGCGATTGGCGATGATGGAAGGAAGGCGGCGACTTAAAAACGTGTCTTTACGATCCACACGCCAGCCACTGACGATATCGTAGCCCTCATTGATTTTTTCCAAGAGTAAGGGGATGTCGGCCGGATCGTTCTGTAAATCAGCATCGATTGTAAACACCACCTCTCCTCGGGCGAGGTCGAAGCCGGCGGCGAATCCAGCTGTCTGGCCGAAATTGCGTCGAAGCTGGACGATTCGCCAGTGATCATCCTGTTCATAAATGGCCTTGAGCTTGGCGTAGCTTGCGTCAGTACTGCCGTCATCGATAACGATCACTTCATACGTTGCGCCATTGTCTTGCAACGCTTCTGTTATCTGACGGTAAAGTTCATCGATCGATTCCTCTTCGTTATAAAGAGGTATGACGATTGAGATAGCGATTGGATTGGGATCAGACATAGTTATTTCGACCGGAGGGATCATCGGCGACTTCTACAGAGTTGGGGATCGGTTGAGTATGGGGATGGGGTCGCCGGCTTGGCGAACGTACGCTGCGCAAAAGAAGCATTAGTCCGCCTATCAGACCGGTAGCCACTGTCACAGCATAGACGATCACAGACATGGCAAAGGCTGTCTCGGCGGGCACTCCGATCTGGGTAAATAATCCAACATAGCTCAATTCACGCACACCAATGCCACCGAAAGAAGGCAATAACAGGGCCAATGAGACCAATGGCACAAAGACAAGATAATCAACTAGAGATGCTTCGACACCTAAGGATAGACCGGCGGTGACGTTGACAAGAATCCAGACGAGATTAAAAACTAAAGATGCAAACAGGGCCTTGGTCAGGGTATGTCTGTCATAGCCTTGCAGGGCAACATAGAGCGGTTTGATCCAGCTCAACTGCTGCAGACGCGTTCGTATCCCCACCGGAAGCAATGCAAATAAGCGCTGCTGGATCCAGCGTACCAAGCGCTCCTGGCGCAATAGCCAGAACCCCCCCGCAGCTGCGAAGAACACCACAAGAATGAATACACTGATCCAAATACTTATCTCATCCCCGGCAAATGGTATGGCCACTACCCCGAGTGCCAGCAACACCAGTATACCCAGAAACCGATCCAGGATCACTGTGCCTGCCGCGCTTCCAGCCTCTGACGTATATTGGGCGAGATAAACGGTGCGTATCACGTCCCCACCAAACCCTGTTGGCAGTAGGGTGTTGAAGAATGCGCCAATGAAATACCATTGCGAGAGCAAACGGAAAGGAACGATCAATCCAAGGGCATCCAACAAGATCTTCCAACGCTCGGCCCGTAGCAAGATGCTCGAGGCAAAGAGCAAGAAGGTAGCAAGCAGCCACCAACGGTTGGCCGAAACCAGATCGTTGCCAAGGGCTCCGATATCTATCTGCGTGAGCAGTATGGCGATAAGACCGACGCTGATCGCGATTTTGAGAAAAGTTTTGAAGTGCTTTTTCATGGTGGATTTCACGCACCGGGTGCGTGTTGCGTGTTGCGTGTTGCGTGTGATCCAATCGACATGGCTGCATAGTCGGAACGATATGTTCAACAGTGAGAGCGTCATCAGAGACCAGGATACGCTCGATTCACAACCGAAGAACTCCCTGTTTGGTCGCGC
>JAAENG010000168.1 GCA_024224665.1 Chloroflexota bacterium
AGGCTTTACGCCTCATTCAACGATGGTGTCCTACTCCCAGTTGAAGTGCAGTCCTACCAGGCTTATCAAAGATAATAAATACCCGAACTTTGGCAGAAGCCTCAATCTATTCCAGGCGGAATTGTCCAAGTGGCCTGTACTTGTTATTCTGGAATAACCTGACAGTGACACCTTTCTGCAGTCGCCTTTCCTATCTCCCATGTCCTTAACTCCAAACACCACCATCCTCAACGGCAAGTACCATATCTTGCGTCTGATCGGCGAAGGGGGGATGGCACGCGTTTGGCTGGCGGAGGAATTACAATTTGAGCGGCAGGTAGCCATCAAAGAACCGCATGCTGGGCTTGGCTCCACCGATGGCGAGGAGCTACGCCGGCGCTTCCGGCGCGAGGTTAGAGTAGGCGCGGCGCTGGCCAAAGACAACGCCCCCAACATTGTGCAGGTGTTAACAGCGGAACCGTATGAAGATGAATCTTTGCTGGTGATGGCGTACATGCCCGGTGGCGATCTGGAAGCGTTATTGGAAGCGTATCCCGAGGGTCTATCCCTCGATCGGGCGCTGGAGATCGCCAGGGATGTGTTGGCAGCACTGGCCGTCGTGCATAGCAATAAACTTGAGATCGTGCACCGGGACATCAAGCCTTCCAACATCTTGTTTGATGCAAAGGGTCGGGCGTATCTGGCTGATTTTGGCTTGGCACAGGTGGCGGGATGGAGCCAGGGGCGGTCGCAGCTACATGCAGACGCTCATCCGGGGACGATCATCTACATGTCCACCGAACAGGAGGCAGGGAGCGGCTACCTGACCCCAGCCGCTGACATCTTTGCCCTGGGTTGTGTCTTGTTCCAGATGCTGACCGGACAGAAGTACAGACGCCATCCGCCCGGCACTTTACCAAGCGCGTTAAGAGTTGGGATCCCGAGCTGGGCAGATGAGGTTGTCGCCACGGCTTTGGATGAAGACCAGTGGCAACGGTGGCAAAACGCCAATGCTATAGCCGATGCCCTACAAAAAGGCAATGCCAGAGCAGATGCCGGCCATCCCACAGGGAAGGACCTATCTGCTGTCATCACTCAAACATCCGGCATGGGCTCTGGTGGCTCCGGACAACCACCAGCACAAACTGAGAGTGAACCTGCGCCGAAGCCTCGCAACCGATGGAGCAAGCTCCCCCTGTTTGCCGGTATCGTTATCGGAATCGTTGTCGTTCTGTTCGGGATAGGGTATGTGCTAAGCAGTGACCTTTGGCCAGATCTATTATCTATAGTCACCTCTTTACCAGTGGCGACAGGATCTCCCGTCGCCACTGGTCGATCTTTTGCAGAAGAAGCCCCTTCACCGCTTGTTACCGATACATTGACCCCTTCTGCTGTCACGAGTATTTCAGAAATTGTGACAGAAATCCCTACCTCAACGCCTACTTCGACTCTGGCACCTACCATCACACCAACCCGTACAGCCACACCTACTTCGACTACCACTTCTAGCCCCACGGCCACTTCATCGCCAACTCGAACTCCTACCTCCACCCACACCCCCTCTCACACCCCAAGCCCCACTGTTACGCTTACGCCAACTCAGAAACCGACATCCACTGACACGCCGACACGCACACCAATCCCCACAGCAACTCCTACACCACCCGTTACGTGTAACTTCCAACCGCAGGGGGCTTTTCGGAATCTCTGGTCAAAGTATGAGAAGAGGTTAGGCTGTCCTGAGCATACTAAACCCACAGGTGGCCTCTTTGCAGAACAGCCCTTCGAGCATGGACACATGTTTTGGTCACAGAATGTAGCATTGTATCTCATAACTTACGGGGCCGAGTCTGGAACCTGGCGTGAAATTCCAGAAGAGGAAAGCCCGTGGAAAGAGGGTATGTCGAACGAGATCTGCAGTGACCAGGTCATCCGCGGATTCGGAGGCTTGTGGTGTGATCTTCCGGGCGTGAGGCAGAAGCTTGGATCGCCCATTGATGTCGAGCGTGGTTTCAGTAATGGCATCGATGCCATACAGTTATTCGAGAATGGCATTATTTTCCGGGAC
>JAAENG010000169.1 GCA_024224665.1 Chloroflexota bacterium
CACGCTGATGGTGGCGCAGATGCAACCCTTCCACAGAAGCAGGCCGCCTTCACCGATGTCATCGTAGGAGCGCTCGCGTCGGGACTGACCAATGTCGTTACCTATACCATTGACGACTTGGGCACCGACATCACCTCCCTGCCTGAGAATGAGCAGAAAACGAGTATCCACCAGATTGGGCATGGCGGCCAGATTTCTGGCGCTGCGAAAATGAGAGATGCCATCAAGACTCATCATATGAAGCAGATCACGACCTTAGTGACCAAGCTCAAGTCCATTCCCGAGGGCAATGGCACCATGTTCGACAACACGACGATCATCTACATGCCCGAAACGGGTGCTGGCCATCATGGCCCGGATACGGAGGCGCCGATGGTTCTGATAACCGGAAAGAACTCGAAGCTCGACCTTGCGGGCCGCTATGTCCGCTTGCCGTTTCACGGTACAGAAGGGCACAAGACCTTGAGCAATTGGTACACAACGTTGCTCAACGCTTACGGCAACCCGATCGAGCATTACGGTGATCTGGACTTAACCATGCAACGCAATCGTCTCAAACAGACAGGGGCGA
>JAAENG010000170.1 GCA_024224665.1 Chloroflexota bacterium
GTTGTGTTTATAAGCGGCTGCTTCGACATGCTCCACGCCGGCCATGTCGAGTTCTTCCAGCGCGCCGCCGCCCTCGGCGACCAACTCTACGTGGCCTTAAGCTCCGACCGTGCCGTCTACGACCTCAAGGGCCGCCCGCCCATCAACACCGAAGCCGAACGTTGCTTCATGGTGCAAAATATGGGTTGCGTGCACCGGGCCCTGATCTCCAGCGGTTGCGGTTATCTCGACTTCGAACCGGAATTACGTGCCATTCAGCCCGACATCTTTGTGGTGAACGAGGATGGCAACACCCCTGACAAGCGCAAACTGGTGGAGAGCCTGGGCATCGAGTACGTGGTGCTGCAACGCACGCCTCATGACGTACTCCTCCCCCGCTCCACCACGGACCTGCGCAAGATCGACCAACTGCCCTACCGCATCGACCTGGCCGGCGGCTGGCTCGACCAACCCTTTGTCTCAAAACATCATCCCGGCTCAGTCATCACCCTCTCCATCGAACCCACGCTCGAATTCAACGAACGCAGCGTGGCGCCTACCATCAGGCGCTTGGGCCACCAGCACCAGACGCACGGCCATGAAACTATGGGGCAATCGCTTACCCGTGGAGGATCCCCACAAGCTGGCTTACATGCTATTCTGCTGCGATAGCCCACCCGGGACCACCGAGATCTCTGGGGCTCAGAACACCATCGGCCTGGTCTTCCCCGACCTGGCGCGTTCAGAATATGATGGCACCTACGGGCCCTGTCACATCGAACATTTGCCTGACGAGGACGCTTTACGTTTTGTGGACTTTCTTTACCTGATCCCGCTGGGGCCCCGCCACGATGGCTTTGCTGTGCTAGAAAACACCCACGTCAACCAGGTGGGCGCTCAAGCCCTGGTCGAGACCGGACCAAGACCTAGACCGACTTCTAACAGGTGATTTTGGAGCGGGATGCTGCTGGCTTTTGCGCCGCCGTGCGCCGCTCCTTCAAAGCGCAGAACGCCATATTCCCCTCGCAGGACTCGGTTGATAGAAATCTGACTCCGCCTGGTGTGGGGTCTGGTGGACATCCAGCATGTGGTGGGGTACCATGAAACAGCATGTTTGAGCCAACAACCGTTGCTACAAGATGGAGAGCGAATTTAGCTCTGGCAAAACGCCGAATCCAGCCAGGTTCTGGAAGCAGCCGCACGCACTTACAGCGACGTACCTCCAATCAGCCAACCCCAGATTTGCAGTCGCTGTTGCAAGGACTGACTTTTGTTGTGATGGCGGCGATGGCTGCTCGTTTGTATATGCCCGAACGGATGACTCATGAGACCGATGTGTTGGTTCTCACCGATGATCTGGCGGCCTGTGAACGGCACTTGTTGCAAACGGGTTTGTGATTGCTTCGGAGGCGCCTTGGGCGTATAGGGCTATTGCTGAACCGCGAACATGCAGATCGGCTTACCTACGATCTCGTTGCCCTTTCTGGTTGTGATGAAGTTGCTCTCGGGACGAGCCCAGGACACTACTGGCATCACGCACATGTTTGGCACCACCGACGATATTGCTGCTGAAAGTTGACCTGACCTGACTCAATATGGTATAAATAATTGTATAGACCCTTACCCTCTGCCTCCATGATTCGAACAACACCACCCAGATGTCGTAACGTTCATGGTTTTCCCGGGAGCTCTCGCCCTTGTCTGCCGAGAAACAGGACTGGATTGTGTGCTCTTGTCGAGAAACAATCTAACCTCATATTAGGCTTTAAACATTCAGGTTCTCTGGGATTTCGCGTGGTACGGATTTTTCCCACACTATATCTAGGCGCTTGACACAACCAGCCACTAGGTGTGGGGGAATCATCAACGGAAATTCGTGATCGTCACGCGAAGTCCCAAAGAGCCAACATTCATTACTACATTACTACATCACTACATCACTACATCACTACATCA
>JAAENG010000171.1 GCA_024224665.1 Chloroflexota bacterium
ATCGCCACATCGGCCAATGGCGCTGAATCAGTCTATGCCGCCGACATGGACAACGACGGGGATATGGACATCCTCTCCGCTTCACGGCTCGACGACACGATAGCTTGGTACGAGAACGACGGGGCGGCCGACCCCTCCTTCACCGCCAGCGACATCGCCACGTCGGCCAATGGCGCCAGATCAGTCTATGCCGCCGACATGGACAATGACGGGGATATGGACATCCTCTCCGCTTCAGCTAACGACAACACCATAGCCTGGTATGAGAATGACGGCGCGATCGACCCCTCCTTCAGCGCCAGCAACATCGCCACCTCGGCCGCCTATGCTAAGTCAGTCTATGCCGCCGACATGGACAACGACGGGGATATGGACATCCTCTCCGCTTCATGGCTCGACGACACGATAGCCTGGTATGAGAACGAGGGTGGCAGTGCGGACTTTATCGTTACAGACAGTTCGATTTCATCCGGCTTTATCCCCGATGGCGAGGAAGATGATGTGATGCAGGTGGTCTTTACCCATAACGGCATCGCCGCCGACCGTGATTTGGAGTTGGGCTATTGGAATCTTGACCTGTTGGCATCTGATTGCAGCAGTGCGCTTACCAGCGCGCAGGCCAACGCCAGCCTCGCCGCCTTGCGCGTGCGTCTGGACGATGGCGACGATGTGTTTGAAGTGGACGGCAGCGATGTTCAGGTGGGTATTGTCAGCTCAGGTAGCTTCAGTTTGGATGGTAATGGCGCGCAGAAGATCAGCTTTACCAATAACGACAGCAATGTTCAGGTAAGCGGCACGAACAGCGCAACATATTGGATCAGCTTTGAAGCGCCCGTGGACGCTGGGCAGTTGGGCATTTGCGCCCACATCGATCCAGATGCGGATATGCTGGTAGAAGGTAAAACACCAGATTTCTCGGTGAGCATTCAGGATAGTACGGGAACGACAACAACGAATACGCTGATAGGCAGTATTATGTACACATTGACC
>JAAENG010000172.1 GCA_024224665.1 Chloroflexota bacterium
CTTCAACAGTCAACTCCTGCCCCACATGGGCTTCCGCCTCTTGCCACGAGACAATGCCCGCTACCGGTTCAGCACTTTCTGAGTCCTCAGTCCCTGCTGAGCCCTCAGCCTCCGCTGAGCCCTCAGCCTCCGCTGAGTCCTTATCCCCTTCAGATACCTCAGTCCCTGCTTCGCCCTCATCTTCCGCTGAAGATGGCATGGTCTGGCCGACGATTTCAATCTGATCGGGGGATTCGACCACGATCTCAGGCGCGCCCTTATATTCTTTGACTCGGCCGCTAACATGCAACTCCTGGTTCAGATACAATGACTCTGGAGGTTCAGGAAATTTCTCATAGTCTGCCGCAAAAATCACGACGCTCATGGTGCCCTGCCAATTGTTGCTGAAATTAAGAAAGGTGACATTGCCAGAATCATAGGTGCGCACAACCGCCCCCTCGATGGTGATGTCCTCGCCAACATAGTCGATCGCATCCTGCCAGGGTACGATGTCCGGGATAGGAGCCTCAGTCTCAGTTACTTGCTGTGCTGTCTGCGTGTTGTGTCTCGCATTGTCTGCCGTATCGTCCCCAATAATCTGGATCTGGCGGGCTGTTTCGACTATGATTTCGGGGGCGCCCTGATACTCCTTCACTCGACCCTCTACCTGGATCCGCCGATCCAGAAAGTGCTCGGCAGGGGGAGTGGGGAACAGATCATAAGCATCGGGGAAAATGACAATAGAAAGTGTGTTCCGGTAATCGTCATCGAAATTTAGGAAGGTGACTTTGCCGCTGTCGTAGGTACGTACGATTTCACCTTGTAGGGTCACGTCTGCCCCCACGAAATGTCTCGCTTCATCCCAAGGGATCACGCCCTCCGGTGCAGCCACGATTTTGTTAGCTTGCGCCCAGTCATTTGCCATCGTGTTTTGTAACCGCTCGACAACGTCCGGGTCTTGTGTGAGAATGCCCAATTCACGGTTAAGCTCCATCGAAGAAAAGGTCATGTTAATAGAACCAATGAGGGCCCGTTCACCATCGGCAAGGATAACCTTGGCATGGATCATCGGATCGCCAAGCAGCGCTACCTCAGCGCCGGCCTGTCGCAAACCTTCGTGGTTAGCTTCGGCGTAGTCATCCCCCCCACCACGATCCGCCCCGATAAACCGAACTTCGACCCCACGGTGAACGGTTTGGATCAAACGATCTGTGACATCTTCGTCGAGCAAGGTAGCCTGTTCGAGCCATAGTGTCTGTTCGGCGCCATCGATGATGTCGTAGATACGGTCTCGGCTGTTGATTGGGCTGAGCACCAGAGGGCTGTCATCGCTCAGTTCAATGCCAACTGCATCCCAATCGGCATCAAAGATTGAGGCGATATCGTCAACAATGGTGGGATCGTCGAGCCGCACGCCATATTCTCGATTGCTGCTAAAGGAACTGACTGTGTAATTGAACGTGCCAAAGAGGGCCTTACGGTCGTCGATTACCAGGCTTTTTTCGTGCGTCAGCCTAAAGGTATCAGGCGCCCATTTGACGCTGACCCCGCCCTCCGTCAACTCATCGTAACTGACCTGATTGCTGTCCCCACCTCCGGTTGGATTTTTCTCGATTATCACCCGGACATCAACGCCCCGATTGGCCGCACGAATGAGGGCCGCGCGGATGTCCCGGTAGGTCATCAGGTAGATCTTCAAGCGGATCGATTCCCGTGCACTCTCGATCAGGTCGAGGACCACAGCTACACCATCGTCGGGCAATACGACCAGGCTTTGGCTGCTGGCGCCCTGGCTTGGGGCCGGCGTATCAATGGTCTCCGCCGCGCTATCCTGCGTTTGCATTACCTGCGGAGCGAATGTGACAACTAGTAACAGGAGGCCAACGAAGAGAAGGGTGATAACGAGGGCCAGATTGCGTCGGGATCTGGTGTTATTCTGTTTCGTAGAAGAGTTTTGGGGCATGTCACAAGCTCTATTCGAGTTAGATTCGGGCGAAAGAGTTTCCGTTCCCCCCATCTTACTTCTTCGTCACCCAGAACGCAAAACTCAGCCATTCCCATAACGAGACATTCACGTTACATATCTTCCGTAGAACAAATAAAGACTCGGGCTGTGTAAATACGGCGTTGAACTTACGACCTGCCAGATATGTCGATAAACTGCTATTGGCGTTGTAAGCGCCGAATTACCTGCGCGGCGTATCTGCTCGAGGAGATGGCCGAAGTAAAACTAATGTCCCAGTAAAGCGCCTACGAAGTCGCTGCGTCCCCGCAAGAAATCACGCGTGCTCATCATCCTTTTTCCGGCCGGTTGCAATTGGTCGACGACCAGCATCCCCCTGCCCGTACCAACCGCCACAACGTCATCCCAACTTGCAACCTCACCCGGCGTCCCCTTGCCTTCGACCACTCGTGTTGCACCCAGCTTCAGATTTGCGCCCGACCACGTGGTAAAGGCGCCCGGCCAGGGATCGTAGGCTCGGACCATGCGTTCGATGTGGTTCGCCGCTTGCTCCCAATCGATTCGGGCCTGTTCCTTGTTCAGCAAACGGCATATCGTGGCAGCTTTGTCTGTTTGCGGACGTGGCAGAAGCGAGCCGCTGAGATAGCAGGGTAGGGTGTTCACCAGCAATTGCGCACCTTGTTGGGCCAGACGCTCACCCAAGCGGCCGGCCGTATCCTCCGCCTGGATCATCTCCGCTGCCTGAGCGAGGATCGGACCGGTATCCATGCCCTTATCCATGCGCATGATGGTGCTGCCCGTTACCCTATCTCCGGCGAGTAGGGCGGCGTTGATGGGCGAAGCGCCCCGCCAACGCGGGAGCAGACTGGCATGTACGTTGATAGATCCATAGCACCCTAACTCAAGCACATTGGCTCTCAATATCTGTCCATAGGCGGCAACGACGGTCAGATCGGGGGTCAGGGATTCCAACTCGGCAAAAGCAGCGGGCTCGCGCAATTTCTGCGGCTGCAGCACCGGGATATCGGCTGCAATCGCCGCTTCCTTCACAGGGGATATCTGCAGTTTGCGCCCTCGCCCGGCCTTGCGGTCAGGTTGGGTGACGACACCAACGATTTCGTAGGTATCATCGCCAAGCAATGCCTGTAAGGAGGGCACGGCAAAGGCGGGGGTGCCCATGAATAGGGTTCGGATCATAGCACTTTACAACAGATCTATCATATCAGGTTGCTGCGTAGCCTGACGCAACTGCCCGCACCCGGCATTGATCTCGATTCCGCGGCGCAAACGCATGGTGGCAGGGATATGGGCATCCGTCAGGATTTTCAGGAATCGTTGGGCCTCAGCCTCAGCGGTGGGTTGATAAGGAGAATCGGGGATGGGATTGAGCGGGATCAGATTGACGTGACAATTTATGTCTGCCAACAGGTCCGACAACAGTTCGGCTTGCTGCTGGGCATCATTGATGCCGCGCATGAGCGCGTATTCGAAGGTGATACGGCGATTGGTCTGTGCCTGATAGCGGTGGCAGGCGGCAATCAGTGCTTCCAAGGGGTAGCGGTTATTGATCGGCACCAATTTGTTTCGCAGACGATTGCTGGGCGCATGCAAGGAAACCGCCAGCCGCACCGGCACATCTTCCTCTGTCAGGCGGTCTATCATGGGGATGAGCCCCACGGTCGAGAGGGTGATACTGCGGGCAGATAATTCGAAAGTTTTGGGGTTAGCAATGGCGCGGATAGCTTGTAACAGAGCGTCGTAATTCGCCAGGGGCTCGCCCATCCCCATCACGACGACATTGGTCAACGTGGCTGGACGTTCTATTCTAAGACCCTCTCCACCACCCGATTCACGCAGCCATCGCTCAAAGTAGTGGACTTGGGCGATGATTTCACCGGCGCAGAGGTTTCTGGCCAAACCACCTTGTGCAGTAGCACAAAACGTACAGCCCATGCCGCAGCCCACCTGTGTGGAAATGCAGACGGTGCGCCGATAGTTGTAGAGCATGAGCACCACTTCGATAGTGTTGCCATCTTTTAGACGAAAAAGAGCCTTGCGTGTGAGCTTATCCTTGCTGTCGATCTGGACGATTAGCTCCAGTGGATCAATGGCCGTCTCTGTGGCCAGCTTTGCCCTGAGTGCTTTGGGCAGATTGGTCATCTCCGCCAGATCGGTCACCAGTTCCTTGTGTAGCCATGTATAGATCTGGTCGCCTCGATAGGCAGGTTCGCCCCACGAGGTCATGAGATCACGTAAATCGGATTGGGTTAGATCCAGTAGTTGGAGCATAGGCAGGTGGCGAGTGGTAGGTGGCAGGTGGCGAGTGGCAGGTGGTAGGTGGCAAGTGGCAAGTGGCAGGTGGCAGGTGGCAGGTGGCAAGTGGCGGGTAGAAAGGCGTGTTTCGTTAGCACAAACACTACGCAACACGCAACACGCAACACGCAACACGCAACACGCAACACGCAACACGCAACACGCAACACGCAACACGCAACACGCAACACGCAACACGTGTCTTTCTACGACCACACGAAATCCTGTTAAACCAGTTTACTCAACTTGCCAAGAGTTCGGGCAAACTTTCGATGATAAAATCGGGCCGTGGTTGATAAGCTTCGGCTTCGGCGCGTCCGGAGATGCCTGTCAACACACACATGGTGTTGATGCCAGCGCGATGGCCACCGAGGATGTCGGTGCTCAGGCGGTCGCCGAGCATAACTGTTTCGCGAGGATTGGCGCCGATCAGTGCCAGGGCCTGGTCATAAATGCCGGGCTCGGGCTTACCGATGATCAGAGGCGCCTGGCCCGTAGCAGCGGCGAGCATGGCGATAATGGAACCGGCGCCGGGCAGGATGCCCCGCTCGCTGGGGACTGTAGGATCCGGATTGGTGGCGATCCACGGGCAACCGGCGTTGATGGCCAGGGCCGCTTCAGCCAATTGCGCGTAAGTTACCTCTTGGTCGAGGGCGCTGACGACCAGTTCGGCCTGTTCGGCACGCGTAACCAACTCAAATCCAGCTTGAGGGACGGCCGTACGAATGCCATTGCCACCAACGACCAGAACACATCTTGGTGGCGGAAAGTGCTCGGTCAGATAAGCTGCTGTGGCTAAGGCTGAAGTGAAAATCGACGACACCTCCACATGAATGCCCATCGAAGCCAGGCGAGTGACCGATTGATCTGGGGTCTTGGTGGCGTTGTTTGTCAGAAAGAGGTATGCTTGTTCCTCTTGTTGCAACGTCCGTACGAATTCGGCAGCGCCCGGCAAGGGCTCGGCGCCACGGTATATCACGCCGTCCATGTCGATCAGCCAGGCTTGGATAGAGTCGAAAGGTGATTTAAGTGGCATTGGTGGGGTTCTTATGAAGGGCTAATGAGTAGAAAGTGGTTTGTCGATGTGTAGGTAGAGCGGCAGAGTAGTAGACCGGTAGAGCAGTAGACCGGTAGACCGGGATACGCCGCCTAAGCGAATAACTAGGCGCAATCTGCGCGGAATATCGGTATTCAGGTTTCCCGGATTACGGTATGGAGAAGCATCTGATGTGAAATATGGTTCTACTTAGATTATTGTTCCGCTGTTATCTCGACGTCACTCTCGATGCCAATCATACCCTCTTGTTCAGCCAGATCTTGCTCGACATCGAAGGCTGCAGTGGCAATTGCCCAGGCAACTACACCCCAAGCGACACCACTAATGAGGAGCGCCAGGAAAATGCTGAGAGCGTTTGCAGGCACCGTGCCACGTAAAATGCCGACACAGGCAAGGATGATTCCGGCGGCAGCGGCGATTAATCCTACTTTTTTGGGTCCGCTAAGATTTTTCCAGTTCATGGTGTGGTTACCCTATGCGTGCTACTTAGAAAAAAGCCGTGGTGTCCTCATGTTCACCGGGTTCTACGGGGATGCCTCTCCCGGCAGGTTTGATATCGCGTACTAGCAACTGCAATGTGCGTTTGTCTTGCCACACGTTTTCTTCGAATTGGCAAGCTATATCGATGCGCATGGGCAGATTACCCGCCCGATCACCCAGGCCAAAACCGATGGCGTCCATGGTGATAAAGCCGTCACTTATTCTGAGTTTGAGATGCTGTCCCTCGCCGCCGACACGTCGGTACGCCCGTACCATAAGATCAGGTACCACCAGAATAGCAGGAGGATTAGCACTGCCTGTCGGTTCCAGCGTCTTGAGCTTGGCCAGAAAGGCATAGTCGAGATCACGCAGGTCGACCACAGCATCGATCGGCAATCTGTGAGCCCTATCTTCAGGCCGAAGTTGAGAAGAAGCGCTTGTATTCAGCCGCCGCCGCAGGCTTGGCAACAGCTCAGGTTGAACCGTAAATCCGGCGGCTGCAGCGTGCCCGCCATAACGCACCAGGATATCGGCACACTCGTCCAGGGCGGCGGTGATATTGAATTCGGGGACACTGCGGGCGGAGCCTCGGATCGGCCCATCTCCCAATTCTGCCACAAGCGCCGGGCGGTAATAGGTCTCTTTCAGCCGACTGGCTACGAGCCCGACGATGCCGGGGTTGAAACCTTCTTTTCCCACGAAAAGGACGTCATCAGGTGGATTGTCGCCGAGTTCGGCCATGGCATAATTGACCGCGTCTTGTGTCAAGCGTTGTCGTTCGGTATTGAGTTGGCTCAACTCCAGAGCGATATCGTCGGCGCTGGCATCATCTTCTGCCATAAGTAGATCATAGGCAATGATGGCGCTACGCAAGCGTCCGGCTGCGTTGAGTCTCGGCGCCAGTCGAAAGCCGATAGCAGTGGCATCGATCTCGCCACTCCTGGACCTCGACTTTCGGATCAGTGCTCGCAAACCTGGCCGCAGCCCCTGATTGATTTGTGCCAATCCGCGTTGAACGAGAACGCGGTTTTCGCCACGTAACGGCATGATATCGGCCACGGTGCCTATGGCCACCAGGTCGAGCAGGTCATCTTCTTCGAGTGATAAGGGGCGACGGGCCACGGGAGCCTGGTCTTCGCTGCGCAGTAGAGCTTGTGCCAGTTTATAAGCCACGCCAACGCCGGCGAAAGCATCGAAGGGGTAGGCACAATCTACTTGCTTTGGGTTGATGATAGCGAGGGCGGGGGGTAACTCGGGCCCAATGGAATGATGGTCAGAGACCAGGATATCCAGGCCGAGTGCCCGGCCGAATGTCACCTCCTCGACAGCTCTTATCCCGCAATCTACCGTCAGGATCACTTTAACACCCTGCTCGTGAAGCCAGGCCAGGGCTTCCTGATTTAGTCCGTAACCTTCATCGACCCGATGAGGGATGTAAGGCATGACATCAGCACCGAAAGCCTGTAGAGTTTGTACCATCAATGCGGTAGAGGTCACGCCATCGGCGTCGAAGTCGCCATAGATGGCAATGGATTCGCCGCGGCGAATGGCCCAACGCAAGCGTTCTACCGTATCAGTTATCCCTTTCATCCTGAAGGGATTGTCTGAGCGCACATGCTGGCCAAAGAACTCAGCGACCTCATCAGCATCGACCAGCCCCCGATTGAAGAGTATCTGCACGACGATGGGGTGTAGCCAATTCAGACGGGCTTGTATGTCGGGTGGTGGGGGAGAAGGTAACTCCCAACGGATGGGGACAGCAGGCAAAATCGGGCTCCATGCGGGAAGGTGCTTGTTCACAAACAACTAGTCGTGCTTTATCAGTATCTGTCTCTTTACAGACCTATTGACGTTGCGGTAACATGTCAGAGCATCATGTTTACCCCATCGTTATCTTTCGACCTGTTTGATTTCAAGCCCCGACACTATTTGTCTAGTAAATGTCAGGTGCGATGCATCTTAAATCGAACTGTAATCCTTGACAAACAAAACGCCAATCCCGATGTGGAATTGGCGTTTACACCATGTCGTAGCTCAAGTTTAGCCTTTGGTTTTTGTCATGGTCTTCAAGCAGCTGGTGCATATTTTTACCTGTCGCATCTCGCCGTTAAGCAATACGCGTCGTTTCTGAACATTTGCATTCCAGCGTCGTTTTGTGTGTCGCTGCGAGAAGCTGACATTGTTACCAAACTGCGGGCCTCGGCCACATACTTCACATTTTGCCATCGTGATACGACTCCAAGATCATGTTACGGTCTTTGATGGGCCGCCGCCGCTGCTGCGCTAGGGCGTCACGTAGACAGCCAAGAAAAAGCCCCCTGGTTCGGGAGCACAAGGCAGAATATCACAATGCCGACCATAATGCAAAATGAAGACTGAGTAAATTCATCTATGGTTTTGGATTAGGCGCTTACGAAAAACGATCGACAACTTTTTGTCGATGTGTGTGGCAGGCGGCACGTTGCAAGTGGCAAGTTCAAGCCTTTGTCCGCAACCGAACTCGCACCTGCTACTTGCTACCTGCCCCAGCGGGGCCTGATTTTCTCAGTGCAGTCTGGGAACAATTACTAAACATTTACCCCAAAAACCATCATGTTCTGGTTGAACAATCATTAAGTAACAGAGATTAACGAATTGATCACGTCTACAGATACCTCGAGTTTTCATAGCAAGTACCCTCCTGACCAGCCCGTTATTGAGATCGATGGATTTGATCTGTGGCTCATGCTGGGGGCAGGGTTTGGTTGTTTGAAACAACACAGTCATATCGTCGATGCCCTCAATGTCTTTCCCGTGCCCGATGGGGACACGGGCACCAACATGGTGCTCACCATGCAATCCGCACGGAAAGAAGCATCTGCGCATGGTGGTCATCATACAGGCGAAATGCTGCAAGCTTTTGCAGATGGCGCCATTCGCGGTGCGCGCGGCAATAGCGGTGTGATTCTCTCTCAGATCCTGCGAGGTCTGGCCGAACAACAGCGAGAAGACCCAACCCTTGATGCAGAGCAGTTTGCCAATGCGATGCAGCAGGGTAAAGAAACCGCGTACAAAGGTGTACTAAAACCGGTGGAAGGCACGATCCTGACTGTCATACGTGAAGCTGCAGATGCCGCTGGCCATGCCGCTGCTATCAATCCCGATCTACGATTTGTGCTTGACACGACACTGGCGAAAGCTAAACAGGCATTAGACAACACGCCCAACCTCTTACCCGTTCTTAAGCAGGCCGGTGTGGTCGACGCTGGGGGACAGGGACTCTACTATATCCTAGAAGGCATGTCGATGTGTCTGCACGGCGAGCCCATGCTACAACCTGAACAGGTGTCGGCCGATACCATGTCCGTACCTTCACCGCAACCCGATCTCAGCGCTTTTGTGCAGGGTGAGTGGGGGTTTGACATCCAGTATCTGGTGTATGGCGAGCATCTGGACGAGGATGCCATACGCGAGCAACTCCTGGCCATGGGTGGAGATAGCGTGGTGGTAGGGAGTGCAGGAACGGTGGTGAAAGTCCATGTCCATCACGAAGATCCCGGACCTTTCCTCAGTTACGGCGCTTCCTTGGGCCATCTAGATGACATCGTCTTGGAAAACATGACTTTGCAAACGCTACGCCGCAAAGGCGAGTGGGATGAGAACGCGCCTGGCTCGATCGCGTTGCTAACCCCCAACACCGGCGCCGGTTCAACCCCTTCTAGTGATTGCTCAGCCGTGGTTGCCGTTGCCTCCGGTGAGGGACTGGTCAAAGTGCTCGAAAGCTTTGGTGTGTGCGCAATCGTGACAGGCGGCCAGACCATGAATCCCTCGGCAGAGGAGTTATTGCAGGCGGCCAATAGTCTGCCTCATGAAGATGTGATCCTGCTGCCGAACAACAAAAACATCATCCTAGCGGCGCAACAAGCGGAAGCGCTGGCCACAAAACGCATCCATGTCATCGAAACCCACTCGGTACCACAGGGCATCGCCGCCATGCTGGGCTTTAATGCGGACGCCAGTGCTGAAAAGAATGTGGCAGCCATGTCGGCGTCCTTCCAAGGTATCCATACGGCCGAGATTACCACTGCCGTTCGAGATGCCTCAATCGATGGCATCGAGTGCTTTGTGGGAGATATGATCGGCCTGATCGATGGTAAACTCTGCTGCACCAGTGACGCCGTAAATGATGTAGTGAAAGAAGTGCTGTCGCATCTGGACCCAGATGAAGAGGCCGAGATTTTTGCACTTTATTACGGCGATTTGGTTACAGGCGACGAGGCACAGATGTTGGCCAATGAACTAACAACAGAATTCCCCGAACATGAGATCGAATTAGTCTATGGTGGGCAACCCCACTACCATTACCTTATTGCAGCCGAGTAGGGCTGCACGCTAGTGGAGTCCGAAAATATGGAACTGTGGAGCTGACAGATGACAACTTTGACCCGATCCCGAATCTTGATTGTCGAGGATGAAAGGGCGGTGGCGCGTGGCCTTGAGTATGCTCTTGATAGTGAGGGATTTGAGGTGTTTTGGGCCAAGACAGGTCAAGAGGCTCTGGCCCTCACCTACAGCGAACATCCCGATGCCATTTTACTTGACATAAGACTTCCTGATATCAGCGGACTTGATGTGTGCCGCCGTCTGCGAGCCGACGGTAAGCGCCAACCTATTCTGATGCTGACTGCCAGAGACGAAGAGGTGGACAAGGTCCTGGGACTGGAATTAGGGGCTGATGATTATATTGTAAAGCCCTACAGTCTTAGGGAAGTGATATCCCGTGTGCGAGCACAGTTGCGCCGGGCCTACGGCGAACTTGCTGCATCTGCCGATGATAATCAGCAACTCCGGTTTGGCGATCTATCTTTGGATTTGAGCAGGCTCGAAGTGGAGCACAAGGGTCGGCTCGTTGAACTCACTCCCACCGAATTTCGCTTACTCCATTATCTAGCCCGACATCCAGGACAGCCTCTCAGTCGCTCGCAAATGATAGAAGCGGTTTGGGGTTACGATAGCGATCTAGGCTACGACCGTACGGTTGATGTCCATATGCGCAGGCTACGACAGAAACTTGAGGATGATCCCGCGAATCCCCGCCGGTTCATCACCGTCCGCGGGATCGGATATAAATTTCAGCCTGAGTGAGCACCGAGACCAAGTTTCATCGCCGTTTGAGCGATTTCGAGGCGCGGATATATTACAAACCTGTAACAGCACGACAACCCTGCTGTCATCGATAAGCGCTAGACTGGCTATGTTGGATCACTTTTAGGACTAAGGATTCAACGACTTACGCAGCTCGTGTCTTCTCAATAGGTTTGTGCGCACCGTTGCGGTCGCCCGTCGGACAGGCGCAAGACCGTGCCCCTACCCCGAATTATTGAGATGATACCTTCGATCTTCAATCTTTAGTCATTGATCTTTAGTCGTTGATCTTTAGTCATTGATCTTTGGTTCTGTTCGCGATCGCAAACTTGGATTTGTAAAGATGCAGACTCGGCAGAATGAACCATGCCGCCCTTATCATAGTTGGAGGACACGTTCGTAATGAAAACATCTCACTGGAAAACCGTTGCATTTTTGAGCATCATAACCACGCTGCTTGCCGTGATGACCTTCGGAGGCGCCGGCATGGCATATGCTCTCAGCCAAACCGAGACACCTTCGGTACTCACTCAAGCTGATGAGGTCGATCCTGAACGAGGATTGGTCATCGTCGCTGTCGATGGCGAAGGGCCGGCAGCTGCCGCGGGTATTGTACGTGGTGATATCCTGCAAGGGGTCGATGGCAGCGAAATCGGAACTGTGTTTGACCTTCATAGCGCGCTCGATACGGTCGAACCGGGCGACGAAGTGAAAGTCGAAGTTCTACACGGCGATGAAATTCTCACATTAGCAGTAGTGGTTGGCGATCGTAGCGGCCTGCCGTATATGGGGCTCACCCCCTACGCCATGGCTGCGATTGGTGGTGGATTTGTGCCCGGTATGCAAGAACTCGATAGGCTATCAGAAGGGGCTGTGATCATCGATGTTGTCGAAGATAGCCCCGCGGCCGCGGCCGATCTCGCGGCCGGTGACGTCATCATCGCTGTGGAGGATCAGGCTGTCGATGCCGAGCATGGCCTTGCCGATCTCATCGCTGAGTATGATCCTGGCGACCAGGTTATGCTGGAAATCGCCAAAGCAGGAGAAGAGGGTGAACAAGTAAGTGTCGAACTGGCGGAACACCCCGACCGAGAGGGGATTGCCTTCTTGGGCGTCCAATACGCTCCAATCGCCATCCAAGAAACCTTCAGGGGGGATGGAACGCCCTTCGAGGGCCGGCCTTTCGAAGACTTACCTTTCGAGAACCTGCCCTTTGGGGAGGATGGTTTTCCCTTCGATGATATGCCTGGATCCACGGTCGAAAAGGGCGCCGTCGTGATCACCGTGGTTCCCGACAGCCCCGCCGCTGAAGCCGGTTTGCAGGAAGATGTCCTAATCATTGCCATCGATGGTGACGAGGTCGACACTCCCGAAGCCATCGTCGATCTGATAAGCAGTAAGTCCCCAGGTGACACCATCACCCTGACTGTGAAAGAGCAGGGCGTGGAAGAAACCAGCGAAGTCGAAGTCACGCTGGGCGAGCATCCCACCAGAGCTGGGGCAGGCTACCTGGGCGTGGAGATCGGCCTGTTCCTGAAGATGGAGCAGTTCCAGGAGGGTACGTTGCCTATTCCCGATATGTTCCGCTTCCGAATGCCGCATGGTCAGGATCACTTCGAGTTCCACCGTGAATTCGATCTGGATAGCTTGCCATTTGATCTCGACCAGCTCCCCTTCGATCTGGATGAGCTGCACAAGCAATTCGATTTCGACTTCGATTTCCAGACACCGCCAGGTTTTGGCGATAGTCCCGAACAATCCCTTTGATCTCTAAACATTCTCAACAGATTCAGATCTTGAAGTATCTGTAGACAGGCAACATTATACCTGAATACCGGGATGCGCCATCGAAGCGAATAGAACGGCACAATCAACCAGATTTCCCGATATTCAGGTTTCCCGGTTTACTGGTTTACTGGTCTACCGGTCTACCGCTTATAGATTAAACCATGCTCAAATCCGTGCGTTGGCGCTTGGTCGCAAGTTATATGCTGGTGACCGTCCTGGCGGTTAGCCTGGTTGGCATCCTGGCCCTTTCCTTGCTCAGAACCTATGTCGAGCGTCAAGAGCTTGTCTCGATGCGTGCCAATGCCGAGGCGGTTGCGCTTCAGGCCGAACCCCTCTTATGGCCTATGGTTCATATCGGCGCCCTACGAGATCTGGCCGAGACGGCAGCTTTTCTTGGCGGTGACCAGATCCGCATTCTCGGTTCCGACAACAGGCTGTTGGCAGACTCCACACCTGGCGCCGATGCCGATGCCTACGTTTGGCTGCTGCCACCCCTGGGACTCTCCTTGGATGAAAATGACAGTGGATCGATAGTGGTTTCGTTGCCGACATTTATGCCCTTTATGGAGGGATCGGTGTGGGGACAAATGTCTTTTGGCGAACTGTTACCTCCAGATACGGCGCTGACCCTGGTTCGCCGAATCGAAGGGCCCTGGGGAGACAGGATTGTGTTTGAAACCGGGGGTACGACTGTGAGCATTGCTACACCCAATGTAACGGCCAACAGTGCTGATGGTAACAACGAGATCTGGCGTGTGCGGGTTGAACAAATTCAGCGACTGGTGCGTACTTCGAATGTGACTGAGAATAGCACTCAGACCGAACGCCGCATCACAGCACCTGTCGGCAATCCACTGCAGCCCTTGGGCTATGTCGAAGTCGTCCGCCAGAGCGGCAGTGTCGCACAAGCATTGGCGACAACTCGATGGGCTCTAATGCTGGCGGGATTGGGAGCCGTGGCCTTGTCCCTGATCGTCGGTCTGGTTGTCAGCCGAGGTCTCTCGGCTCCCCTTTATCAATTGGCACTGACCGCTGAACAAATGAGCGACGGTGATCTCTCGGCGCGCGCGCCTGTACGTGGTGGTGAAGAGATAGAACGTGTCGCCCGGCAGTTCAACGAAATGGCAGAACGACTGGAAATCAGCTTCGCGACCCTGGCCAGTGAACGTGATGCCCTCAGACGCTTCATTGCCGATGCTTCACACGAACTGCGAACGCCTATCACTGCACTTCGCAATTACAACGAACTCCTGCAGGGGCCTGCTATCGATGACCTGCAAGCCCGTAGTGAATTCCTTTCTGAGAGCCAAACACAACTCGACCGCCTGGAGTGGATAACCCAACATTTACTCGATCTCTCGCGCATCAACGCAGGATTGGTGAACCTGGACTTGATGGACTGTGATGTCGACGATCTCTTGACATCGGCCGTAGCTACATTTCGACCCAGGGCACAAGAGAAAGGGATTCAACTGACGATGGCAGTGCCTTCAGATCCGGTCAATGTGCGTTGTGATCGGACTCGTATAGCCTTGGCGCTTTCCAACCTACTGGACAACGCAATCAAATTCACGCCAGAGGAAGGGCATGTCGAACTGGGGGCCACGAGCGTGGGAGATCAATTAGAAATTTGGGTTCAGGATGATGGACCGGGGATAGATGCGGGGGACCGTGATCAGATCTTTGAACGTTTTTATCGGGGCGCCGGGGATGGACATGGTTTGGGGCTGGCCATTGTACAAAGTAATGTACAGGCGCAAGGGGGACAGGTATTTCTTGATGAATCCTGGCCATCCGGCAGTAGGTTTGTGATCACGATGCCGCTGATCTGATACTGATCAGGCTACCGGCTTATCACGAATCGAATAAATTCGTCGCTGAAGTTACGAAGCCCCCTCAGGGGCTGTGTTCAGAGGTGAGGTTAGCGCCCAACCAAGGGCGAGAACGCCCAACCAAAGGCGCTTTGTACTTTCAGCCAGGGATTGTTGGGATACCTATGCCCGAAATTTCGTTGTTAGGGGGTGCAGGTGAAGGATCTGTACGAAATTCATTCAGAATCTGTCCGAAAACCTCGAAATTTTGTGATATAATGCCAAGCATACAGAAAAATCGGAATCCATAAATGTGCTGTTCGATGCTCAAGATTACGACAATACCGCACTGGTTGAGCCGCCAACAAACGTCGGGCAGACACAATTTGAAATTAACTCATTGATTGAAAGAGGCAGCGCGTGAACAATATCCGCATCGTCACCGACAGTAGTGCTCATCTTACGCTTCAGGAACGCGAATCACTCGGTATCCAGGTTGTCCCTCTACGCATCCGCCTGGGGCGGAAAGTCTACAAAGAGGGGGTTGATCTCACGACCGACGATTATTTCGATAAGCTGCCAACTGTCAAAAGCCTGCCATCGCTACAAGCACCGATGCTTCAAGATTTTATCGACACATATTATGACCTGAGTAAGGAAACCGATCAGATTCTATCGATTCACGTCTCGGCTCAATTAAGCGACACCTTGACTGTAGCTCGTACTGCCGCATCAACCTTGCGTGGCCATACACGCATCACCGTCATCGATAGTGAGACCATCAGCCGTGGCTTGGGCATGATAGTCAAATGCGCGGCCGAACTCGCCGCAGAGGGCGCGTCGTATAACGAAGTCTCCCGGCTCGTGAGAGGTGTGATCCCCAGTATATTCCTGAGTTTCTTTGTAAATGATCTGTCCTACCCGGAACGAGATGGAGGCATACGTGAATCGCAGGCCATCTTAGGTACGATGTTAGGTATCAAACCGCTGATGGAGGTAAGAGAAGGTGGGTTGATCGTTATGGAGAAGGTGCGCTCACAATTCGACGTGATCGAGAAGTTGTTCACATTTATCAGTGAATTCGCATACCTTCAAGAGATCGCCTTGCTTCAAGACGATAACTATCAAGATGCGACCTTGCTGCTGGAGCGGCTTGAGACCACCTACCCTGATCTGCCTATCTTTACAGACACCTATGAACCAACCCTGGCTAGCTATATCGGACCTAAGGCCTTAGGCGTGATTGTTCGTGAAGATTTCTGATCTCGCAGTCAGCTTCTGCCGTGGAAGCGACGATCTATCGACATCAAACGTTTCCACGGACTTATGCTACCTGTCACAATTCAGCCCTGAAACTTTGTTGCAATAGAAATGCCGAACGCGTTTGAGACACTCGAAAAAATCCTCGAACTTGAGGCGAACCGTGGCTTTCAGAATGACGCCGTTGTGGGTGGATTGGCTGAATATGCACGGCAATGGAATATGGAGATCGTGGGCGAGATTGATGGTAAAGAGACCGCAGAAAGGGTCGCTCACATTGCGCAATTGCTCACTGACTATTCGTTATTACCTCAGGGCGCCCGTGCCAGCACCGTTCGCCATTTGCGCGAATCGCTGATAGCTGTCCAGCAGCAGCGTACAAAACGCCGCAAAGCAAAGAACATCTCCGGACGAGAAGCCGATACCTCTGCACCTGCAGAAAGACCCAAGCGCCGCCGGCTTTCTGTGGATGTCGTAGGTTTGCACGCTCCCATCAACAGTCTATCTGGCATCGGCCCCAAGCTCGCCAAGACGCTGGCCCGACTCAAGCTCTACGAAGTCGGGGATTTGCTCTGGCATCTGCCTTACCGCTACGTGGACTATAGCAAATTACAGACTATTGCCCAACTGCGTATTGGTGATGAGATCACGATCAAAGCGACGGTCTGGGGATTGAAATCCCAACCCACGCGCCGAGGAAGGAAACTGACAACGGCCATACTTATGGATGGCAGTGGGCGCATCAATGCTACTTATTGGAATCCTCATATCGATAAGTACTTGCTGGCTGAGCACACCTATTTCTTCAGCGGCAAAGTGAACGTTTATCGAGGCCAGCGCCTGCTGGAGTCACCCGAATTTGAAGCCGCCAGCGATGATCCTACCCACACTGCCCGCATCGTCCCCATTTATCCACTTACCGAAGGGCTCTCAGCGCGGGTGCTACGTAAATTTATCCGCCAGGTCGTCGAGACCTGGGCGCCCCAATTGGCCGATCCGCTGCCGGCGGATATCCGAGAACGATTGGCATATCCCGACCTGGGGGCTGCCCTCCAACAGGTTCACTTCCCCGACAGTGCCGATGATCTCGACCGGGCTCGCAAGCGTCTGGCTTTCGATGAACTACTTGTGGTGCAACTGGGGGTATTGGGCCAACATCGCGCCTGGCAGAGCAAACCGGCTTTGCCTTTGGATCTTGCAGAGCAGGACTTGCAGGCATTTCTCGATACCCTGCCTTTTACATTGACCGGCGCCCAAAAACGTGTGTTAGGCCATATCCGCCACGATACCGCCCGTACGTATCCCATGACCCGCCTTCTACAGGGGGACGTCGGTAGCGGCAAGACGGTGATCGCCGCCGCCGCAATGTGGGCAGCTGTATGTAATGGTGCTCAAGCCGCTATCATGGCGCCCACTGAGATATTGGCCGAACAGCATTATCGTAAGCTCAAAGAGCAATTCGCCCAGTTGTCGCATCCTATCAACGGATGGCCGTTGCGTGTGCAACTGCTGACCGGCAGCGTGACCGGGAAAAAACGTGAGACGTTGTTGGCGGCGCTGGCAGCGGGAGATACCGATATCTTGATCGGCACACATGCTCTGATACAAGAGGGCGTCCAGTTTCAGGACCTGGCTCTGATTGTAGTGGATGAACAACACCGGTTCGGGGTGGATCAGCGGGCGGCTTTGCGAGACAAGGGGGCTGATCTAAACGCTCCGCCACCGCCAGGAAAGCAGCATCGAGGGGCGCCGCATACCCTGGTCATGACGGCAACACCCATCCCGCGTACACTGGCCCTGACCATTTACGGTGATAGGGATGCGAGCGCCATCGACGAGTTACCACCAGGTCGCCACCCGATCAAAACCTACTGGATAAAGCCCGATGTACGCGCTCGGGTCTATAAATTTATCAAGAGCCAGGTGGCAGAGGGGCGGCAGGTCTTTATCATTTATCCCCTTGTCGAAGAAAGTGCGCAACTCGAAGATGTGGGCGCGGCCACTGCCGAGCACAAACGCCTGCAGACCAAGGTCTTTCCAAACTTGAAGGTCGGGTTACTACACGGGCGCCTGAGAGGAAAACAAAAGGACGAGATCATGCGAGACTTCGCCGATGGCAAATACGATGTCTTGGTCAGTACCGCCGTGGTCGAAGTGGGTATCGATATCCCCAATGCCAGTGTCATCCTCATCGAAAATGCCGAGCGGTTTGGCCTGGCGCAACTACATCAATTTCGGGGACGTGTTGGCCGTGGTCCCCACCAGTCTTATTGCATACTTGTCAGCGAACCCAATTCTGACCATGGCATCGAACGTATGAGGGCGATGGAACACAACCAGGACGGTTTCGAGCTGGCCGAAATCGACCTCAGATTACGAGGTCCCGGCGAATTCTTTGGCACACGCCAGAGCGGCTTGCCCGATCTGCGACTCGCCCGAATGAGTGACACACGACTGTTAGAGATCGCGCGCGGCGAAGCCCAAACGCTTCTCGATGCCGATCCCGATTTATCTCAACCCGAACACCACGTACTCTGCCAACGCATGACTGAATTCTGGTCACAGGAGCTCGACCTTTCATGATTATCGCCCTTTATCCAGGCACTTTCGATCCCGTGCATAACGGCCATCTCGACATCGCCTGTCGCTCTGCCCAATTATGGGATCATGTCATCGTCGCCATATACGACCGCCCCGACAAAAGCGTGATGTTTCCGACCGCAGAGCGCCTGGCTCTGTTTTCTGAAGCAACCCGAGAATGGCCTAATGTCGATGTGGTATCATATAGTGGATTGACCGTAGAATACGCGCGCGAGGTGGGCGCCAAAGTCATGGTGCGAGGTCTACGGGCTGTCTCCGATTTCGAATACGAATACCAGATCGCCCTGACCAACAAGCAATTGGCGCCTGATATCGAGGCTTGTTCTTTTATGACCAGCCAGGATCATACCTTTTTATCCTCCAGCATCCTCAAAGAAGTGGCCATGCTGGGAGGCGACATCAGCCATATGTGCCCTCCACACGTACACGAAGCCCTTCGCCAAAAAGCGCAGGAGCGCGAAGCTAAACAGCAGTCACTATGAGTATTAGAGTGGTTCAACAGGATTTCGTGTGGTCATAGAAGAACATGTGTTACGTGTTACGTGTTACGTGTTACGTGTTACGTGTTACGTGTTACGTGATGTCTGGTGCTAACGAAACACGCCTTTCTAGTAGGAGCCACGCACATTCTGAAAGAGCCATTAGAGTATGATGCCCATATGACGATGCACGGTTGACGACGGACGATGGCCGGTTTTGATGCGTCCTGTTCACCAAGTCACCCCTCACCTTGTCACCAAATCACCCCCTCACCCCAGGAGCCCCTCATGTCGAATCTACCTATCACACACATGACGCTCTACAAGCATGGCGTTGGATTTTTCGAACGCCGCGCTCAATTTCACGGCCAGCAGGTTGCACTAACTTTCCGCGTCGAAGACATGAACGATGTCCTCAAGAGCCTCACGGCTATTGATTGGGGAGAAGGTCAGGTGTTGGGCGTAGAGTATGCTACGCCACAAACTCTGGAGGAGCGATTGGCCGGATGCTCGATTCGCCTCAGCGATTATCACAGTCTTATGGATCTGTTGGTCAGCCTGCGGGGACGCCGCATTCGCCTAACGCTGGAGGGAGATCAGACTGAATCCGGCCTGTTGGTGGGGCTCGATCAACCACCTGAGCGACAACCGCTGGCGACGGCTCTGGTCTCTCTGTTGATCGACGAGCATGATCAGGTGCACACATTCCAACTCGGCGTCATCCACGCTGTCGATATATTGGATGAACGAGGTGCTGGCGACCTCCGTTTTTTCCTGCAAACCTCCCTTAGCCAGGAAATGCACCGTACAGTTACAGTGCGTCTGTCAGCCGGCGACCACGACCTCACGGTCAGCTATGTAGCCCCGGCGCCCACCTGGCGCGTCTCCTACCGCCTGGTGGCAGAGGAGGATCGGGCGTTGTTACAGGGGTGGGGTATTTTCGATAATCGTCTTGAAGAAGACCTCACTGAGATCTCACTATCTTTGGTGGCTGGCATGCCCATTTCATTTATCTATGATCTCTACACCCCCTTCACGCCCGAACGGCCTGAGATCAAGGAAGAGGGGCGGGTCGCTGCCAGGCCCCCCAGTTTTGGAAGAGCCAAATCGATGGCCGCCGCCGATGCCCTGCCAGCTACCAGAGCGCTTTCAGCGGAAGCACCTGTCGCCATGGAATCACTCAGAATGAGCGCTGATATGATGGAAGAATCAGTGTCCATCGCCACTCAGGGAGAGGATCTTGGCGAGTTGTTCCAATACGAAATCCAAACGCCTGTGACAGTTGGGCGTGGACAATCGGCCATGGTTCCGATCGTTTCTACCAGACTGGAACCACGTAAGGATCTTATTTACAATGGCCGCAAACGGGCGGAACATCCTGTGGCAACACTGCGCCTTACAAACGAGAGTGGCCTGACCTTAGAAAAAGGGCCGGTCACAGTGTTGGAACGCGGAAACTACGTGGGAGAGGCGATATTACCTTTCACACCTGAAGGCGCCGAACTCATGGTGCCTTACGCCGTAGAACTGGGTGTCAAGGTGCGAGAAGAGAGCGGACAGAGTAAGCAAACGCACTCGCTGCAGATTTCAGGCGCCTTTCTGCGCATCGAGACCTGGGATATCCGTTACCGGCAGTATCGTCTGACCAATGAGATGTCCGATGCGGTCACCGTTTTGGTCGAACACCCTCGCATTGCCCGATACGACTTATTTGATACACCAAAGCCAGAAGAGCGGACCGATGATGAGTATCGCTTCGAGGTAGAGGTACCGGCGCGGGGCGAATATGATTTTCGAGTTCAGGAACGGCGTTTGACCCACCGTCGTGAGGACTTGCAAAAGCAATCCTACCGCGGTTTGAAACGGTACCTGGACACTGGCCTGATCGACCGGCGAACCCATGATCAAGTCACAGAACTGTTACGGCTGTGGGAACAAATGGAAGAGAGTAAAACTCTTGTTGGTCAATTGGATGAAAAGCGCCAGAAAGTGTATGCAGAGCAGCAGCAGATTCAGGGGAATCTGAAGGCGCTGGGCGCCAGCCAGAAGGAAACGGCTTTGCGCGACCGCTACGTCGGCCAACTAGAATCAAGTGAAACGGACCTGAAAGCACTTAAACGACAAGAAAATGATACCAACCGCGAGGTCGAGCGCCTTGAGCAAGCAATTCAGGATCACCTCGCCGATCTTGCCTGACATTTACCTAACTGCAACAGTGAAAAGATGTAACTGATCAACCCATAAGTTAATACCGAATAGACAATCGGAAAATAGAACGCAGATAACGCAGAAACGACCGATCTTCGCAGATCGCAAAACTCTGGGTCAGCCCGTTCGGGGGTTATAATCTTCCACGCACCACGCACCACGCACCACGCACCACGCACCACGCACCACGCACCACGCAACACGCACCACGCGCACCGCACCACGCAAGAC
>JAAENG010000173.1 GCA_024224665.1 Chloroflexota bacterium
AAAAGGTGGTAGTTCAGGGCCATTTTCGTGCTGGAACCGGCAGTTTCGTCTGAATGTGGGCAAAAAATACTCTCAGATATGAATGTAAGATTCCTCCATAATTGTCAAAAGTCCAATCATCAAGGGGCGCTGTTACGTAGCACCGGGAATTCATCCCGGTGCGGGCCTCGCAAACGCATAGGCTACATTACCGAGTTATTTTCTTAACTTTCATCAAGGGGCACCGGGAATTCATCCCGGTGCGGGCCTCGCAAACGCATAGGCTACATTACTGAGTTATTTTCTTAACTTTCATCAAGGGGCGCTGTTACGTAGCACCGGGAATTCATCCCGGTGCGGGCCTGTTCAAACCACCATCATCACTGAAAAATATCGCATATGACCCCAACCAACATCCCCGGCCCCTACGACCAAGCCCGCGTCACCCGCCTGAAACCGATCAGCGCCGCAGTCGAACAACTGGGCCTGCCCGGGAATCGTAAACGAAAACTACGAGGCATCCTCAACGCCCTGGAAGTGCAGATCGAGGACGGCGGTGACAGTCCTGAAGTCAACGATCTTCTGCTGAAAGCGTTGCGAGAATCCGCTGTGCATCAGGTGGGAAAAGAAAAGGCCAGAGCGGTCATAAATGCCATAGACGTCTTCGCCCAAGCCGAAAGCGAACGCTGGGAACAGATCGGGGCGGGAACGTTACCACCCATCTATCGTCCCCTTCCCGATCAAATAGAAGATTTGGTGCACGAAGCTTATCGATACCTCTACAAGGAACGCCAGGTGATCGCAGCGTGCGACCACTGGTTGGCCGCCTGGGAGATCGCCGAACAACTCATAACCTCTGAGATTCGTTCGACCGAGGATTTCGAGGCCGTTTATCCTGCTGGGATGTATTCATTCCGCGATTGGTGCATGGAGATGATGTTCGAATTGCACAACGCCGGCATAGACGACGAAAGCTATGTGGCCAAGCGTCTTAACTTCACCCTGACTTTTTTGGAGTATTTTCCTGACGAGGATGCCAATACCCAGGTGGAATTCTATCGCGGACGAGGAGAGTTTCTCTGGCGATTGGGACGACAACCTGAGTCGGAGACTGTCTTCGCCGAGGTTGTGCAGCGTTTCCCGGATCACGCCTGGGGCTATATCGGCTGGGCGGACCACTACTGGCAGTGGAAAGACTCAGCCGATGACTATGAGCGCGCCGAGACCATCATGCGCCAGGCGCTGGAGCGCCCTGATCTGGACTACCGCAGAGATGTGTTGGAGCGTCTGGAAGACCTCTACGCTAAATGGGGAAGAACGACGCAACGCCATGATGTGGCAGAGGAGTTGGCTCGGTTACGGACGCCGATCAGGCAACAAATTCAAGAGAGAGTATCTTCGCTGTGGGAAAAACCTCAGAAAATCCCGACATCAAGTCAACCCACACCAAAGCGCAACGATCCCTGCTGGTGCGGCAGCGGCAAGAAGTACAAGCATTGCCACATGAAACAGGATCGAAAAGGCGGTAAGACATCGTGACTAACCCTTCCCAACTCCGCACCCAATTCCAAACGGTCGACGATGCCGAGAGAGCACTGAATGTGGCCGGGGTGGACACCGAAGATCGTATGCGCTTACTCTGTCCGTGTCTTTTGCCCGCTCGCGAGGGCCTCCATTTTCTCAATACAGTTTCGTAGCAATTGCCAATCACTTTTGGCTCTTTCGGAATTTGCGTGGTTTCTACCTAGAAAGGCGTGTTTCGTTAGCACCAGACATCACGTAACACGCAACACGCGACACGTGGCCTCTAGGACCACACGAAATCCTGTTAACCCTCACTTTTTAAATGATTTTTTGCCGTTGCTACAATAGCACTATTGCTGTGCTTTTAGCAGATCCCTGATCTCAGCCAGCAACGTTTCCTCAGGCGAAGGCTTTGGCGGGGCCGCCGGAGCCGCCGGAGCCTCTTCTTCTTGTTTCTTCAGCTTATTATAGCTACGTACTACCAAGAAGATAACCAGCGCAATAATCACGAAGTTGACTATCGCCTGGATAAAATTTCCATAGAGTATCTCGGATTCGCCGATAACGATGGCAAAGCTGGTAAAGTCCAGGCCGCCCAGCAATATTCCTATGATCGGCATGACGACATCATTGACCAACGACTTGACGATGGCGCCAAAAGCTCCGCCAATGATAACGGCAACAGCCAGGTCTATGACGTTACCTCGCTGCAAAAATTCACGAAATTCATTAAGCATTTACTTTCTCCGATGGATCAGTGAGCGAAAGATGATGTTTGCGATGAAGTGGTAATCATATTTATATATCGTTGCTCTCGGTAAATCCAAATTCTGCGCGCTGTTTAGACACCTCGCCTAATATTCGCTATACTGCTGGCTGCTATCAATGCACCTATCAAGGAGTGCGACATGTTATTAGCCGGCGACATAGGTGGAACCAAAACCGTGTTGGCCGTGTACTCGAACGAGTCCGGCCCCAGACAACCTCTTGTCGAGAAGCGATACCCCAGCAGTGAATATCCCAGTTTGGCGCGGGTTGTGCAAGATTTTCTCGCCACACAAGAGTACACCATCGATAGAGCCTGTTTTGGAGTAGCTGGACCGGTCGTCGAAGGGTGGGCGGAGATCACGAACCTACCCTGGGTGATCAGCACCCATAATCTCCAGGATCTATTGGGCACATCTTCGGTTCATCTCATGAATGACCTGCAAGCCATCGCCAGCGCCGTGCCCATTCTCGATGCAGATGATATCTTGACACTCAATCAGGGTGAGAGCGTAGCCAACGGCACTATGGCCGTTATCGCCCCTGGCACCGGTTTGGGTGAAGCTTACCTGAACTGGGATGGCACACGTTATCGCGCCTATGCCTCGGAGGGTGGACATGTGGACTTCGCACCCAGAAATGCGGTCGAATTGGAACTTCTGCGCTTTTTGCAGCGTCGGATGGACCATGTCAGCTACGAACGCGTTTGCTCGGGGACGGGCATTCCCAACATCTACGCCTATCTCAAGGATAGCGGCTATGCTGAAGAGCCCCGTTGGCTCGCAGAACAACTGGTTGCGGCGGAAGATCCTACACCCGTCATTGTATCAGCGGCTTTGGATGAACGGCCCAGCGAACTATGTGCGGCGACTCTGGAGCTTTTTGTCTCCATTCTGGGGGCGGAGGCAGGGAATTTGGCGCTGAAGGTAATGTCGACAGGGGGTGTCTACATCGGAGGGGGAATACCGCCCCGTATTTTACCTGACCTGCAACAGCAACACTTTCTACAGAGCTTTTTAGGTAAAGGGCGATTTACCGCCTTGCTTGTACGCATACCCGTTCATGTGATCGTTAATTCTAAAACCGCTCTCATGGGGGCCGCCTTCTATGGCCTGGAGCAACTACCCTCCTAGTAAACGCCATCGGTCTTGATAGAGCATTCATCGAAAACCCAAACCAGTGTTATACTGAAAACAATAGTCAGGAGCTTAGTATGTTTGATTTCAGTGATAAGGTCGTACTCGTCACAGGCGCTTCCGGCGCCTTGGGCGGGGCTGTAGCCAATGCATTTGCCGCAGCCGGCGCTCACCTGGCGCTGGCCGATCGTGCAGCCGACCGGTTGCCCAAGTTGTTTCCAGACCTCGCCCGATCAGATGAGCACTACTTATGCGACACCGTAGATGCAACAGACCCCGATTCGGTGGCCATACGTTTGCAACAAGTATTCGAATACTTTGGCCGTATCGACATCCTGGCTAACACCGTTGGCGGCTATCGGGCGGGCGCCCCTGTACACGAAACACCTGTCTCGACCTGGGATTTTATGCTCGGCCTCAATGCTCGCTCGGCCTTTGTGCTCAGCCAGAAAGTGATTCCCTACATGCTGGCACAAGGCTCTGGCAAGATAATTCACGTTGCAGCACGGCTGCACTACAAGGAAGTGCCAATGCCGCAGCGTATACTGCTTCGAAAAGCGCGGTCGTAAGATTGGCAGAGAGCATGGCGGCAGAACTGCGAAACGACGGTATCAATGTCAATTGCGTGCTCCCAGGCACGATAGATAGCCCGCCAAACCGGGCTGCCATGCCTGGCGCCGATTACAGTCGCTGGGTAAAACCAGATTCGATAGCCGACGTCATCCTCTTCTTGGCGTCAGAACAGGCGCGCGATATTCAAGGAGCGACTATCCCGGTCTATGGCCGGAGTTAATATTAAGGGAGAAACAATGACAATTCATGATTTAACGATCCCAATGTCTGAGGCCAGCGTCGTGTGGCAAGGCGATCCGCCCGTCAGTCTGGTAAAAGAAGCGGACATTACCCTTGGAGATGACTATACACTAACGCGCATCAACATCAGCGCTCATACCGGCACACATGTCGATGCACCCGCCCATTTTGCTCCCGATGGCAACACGATGGAGACGTTGGATCTCGATGTCTTGGTTGGGCCAGCGCTCGTGGTTGATGTCAGCGATGCCGCACAAATCTCGGCCGCCATACTGGAGACCTTGGCGATTCCGCCGGGCACGCTGCGTATTCTCTTCCGTACCCGAAATACCATTCGCCAATTGCTGCATCAAACCGATTTCAGTGCAGATTTCGTTGGCGTCGAGGCAGACGCAGCACAGTGGTTGGTGCAACGGGGCATACGGCTGGTCGGAGTCGATTATCTGTCGGTAGCACCACTTTCCGATATAAAAGCCACCCATGACATTCTCCTGGAGGCTGGTGTGATACCGGTCGAAGGTCTCGACCTCACTGATGTTGCACCGGGACTCTATCAGTTCATCTGCTTGCCCTTGAAAATCGTTGGTTGTGATGGCGCTCCGGCCAGGGCGATTTTAATATCATAGCAAACAACAGGAATGGGGTGGACAACCAGTTCAGACTCCATTTCCTGGCGCCCGCGCCGCATGGTGGGGTTGAGACCTGTGAGAAACGCAATGATAATGTATACTAGGCTGAGTCGACATCATTCACGATACTCTATGCAATGACCAATGCAATGACCAATGCAATGACCAATCCCGAACCCCTTCGTTCCGTCTACACCGACAACCTACCCGCCATCCTCGACCATTTTGGTATCAGTCTGGCCGTGTCCACGTATCAGGCCGGCAAAGTCATCCTGGTGCGCAACGAGAATGGGAGCATCAACACCCATTTTCGAAACTTCCACAAGCCTATGGGCATAGCAGTGGATGGACAACGTCTCACGGTTGGGGGTCAGAACACGGTCTGGTATTATCGCAACATGGCGGCGGTGGCGCCCAAGTTGGAGCCCAAGGGCCGGCACGATGCTGCTTACATCCCGCGGCGGGTGCACGTCACCGGCGATATCGACATCCACGAATTGGCCTGGGGGAGCGATGATCTGTGGATCGTCAACACCCGCTTTTGCTGTCTGTGCACCCTCGATCCTGACCATAGTTTCGCGCCGCGCTGGCGGCCTCATTTCGTTAGCGAACTCGCGCCCGAAGATCGCTGCCATCTCAATGGCATGGCCATGGTGGATGGGCGACCCAAGTATGTGACGGCATTGGGCGAAACCGATGCCGCTGGCGGCTGGCGGGATAACAAGCGAGATGGCGGTATCCTCATGGACGTGGATCGAAATGAAGTGTTGCTGAGCGGGCTGTCGATGCCACACTCGCCGAGGTTGTGGGCGGGGCGGTTGTGGGTGATGGAATCGGGGCAGGGCAGCATCGCCTGGGTTGATCTGCCCAACCGCACCTGGCATACGGTCGGCACCGTGCCCGGCTTTACTCGCGGCGTTGATTTTATCGGATCTTTGGCATTCATCGGTCTTTCGCAGGTGCGAGAATCGGCCATGTTCAGCGGTATCCCTTTAGTGGAGCGTCTGGAAAAGCGCACCTGTGGGGTGTGGGTGATAAACGTGCAGAATGGCGAGACAGTCGCCTTCCTGCGCTTCGAGTCGGGCGTGCAGGAGATCTTCGCTGTGCAGATCGTACCAGCCCGTTTCCCGGATATGCTGGAGTTCAACGATGAGATCATCAACACCTCCTATGTTCTGCCGGATGAAGCGATGAAGGATGTTCCTGCTCCGTTGAAAGAGCCGCTATCGGAGCAGCAAAGCCCCGAGGGTGGTTTCGTGGAGGAAGTCAACCGCGGTGCGGCCCTGTTAGATGAGGACAGGGTGGACGAGGCCATCGCTCATTTCGAGCGCGCGCGCACACTGGCGCCCGATCGGGCAGAGGTCTACAATAATCTGGGCAACGCCGCCGCCGCTCAGAACCGGCTGCATGATGCGGTCGAGCAATATGAAAAGGCCATCAAACTGAGTCCCGATCTGGCCGACGCTCACCTGAATCTGGGCATGGCCCTGCTCAAGCTGGGTGATCTGCCGCGTGGTTTCCGTGAATTCGAATGGCGTTGGCAAACACGGCAATTCACACCCTTCGTGCCCCCGCATCCCCGCTGGGACGGCAGCCCCATGCCTGGCAAAACCTTGCTGGTGCACACCGAGCAGGGTGCGGGCGATGCCATGCAATTTGCTCGCTTCCTGGCTCTGGCCAAAGCGAAGGTGGGCCGTCTACTGCTGATCGTTCCCGAGCCTTTGCGGGCGCTTTTCGGCACGGTGAATGGCGCGGATGAGATCCGAGGGGATGGCACGATTGCCGAGCAGTCATTCGATGTCCATATCCCCCTCCTCAGCCTGCCCACAGTTTTGGGTACAAGACTTGATACCATCCCGAACAAGATTCCTTATCTTGGCGTACCTACAGACAGAGTTAACGGGCTGGACGCAACGATTCCGCACGACGCAACACGGCCCCTCCTGAGCGACGACCAAGGTCGTATAACGATTCCGCACGACGCAACACGGCCCCTCCTGAGCGACGACCAAGGTCGTATGTCGAAGGGCAACACGCAACACGCAACACGCACTACGGCACTACGCATCGGCATCGCCTGGGCCGGCAGCCCCACCCAAGGTAACGACCGCAACCGCTCGGCCTCCCTGGCCGATTTCGCACCCTTATTCGATCTACCAGGCATAGCTTGGTACAGCCTGCAGGTGGGAGAGAAGGGGGCGGAGTTGGATGGATGGCAGGGGGAAGTGAGAATTGAGGATTTAAGACCGGTGATAAAAGACTGGGGAGATACGGCGGCGATCGTCAGCCAGTTGGATTTGGTTATCAGTGTGGACACCGGCGTGGTGCATCTGGCCGGAGCATTGGGTAAATCGGTGTGGGTTTTGCTTTGCCACGCCCCCGACTGGCGCTGGCTACTCGACCGTTCCGATTCTCCCTGGTATCCAAAGGCCCGGTTGTTCCGCCAGCGTCATGCCAAAGATTGGGCGGCTGTCATGGGAAG
>JAAENG010000174.1 GCA_024224665.1 Chloroflexota bacterium
ACCAGTAGACCAGTAGACCAGTAGACCAGTAGACCAGTAGACCAGTAGACCAGTAGACCAGTAGACCAGTAGACCAGTAGACCAGTAGACCAGTAGACCAGTAGACCAGTAGACCAGTAGACCAGTAGACCGGTAAAAAAGTAGACCGGGATACGCCAGCAAAACGAATTTGGAGGCAACCCCGGTTTTCTGGTATTCCGGTTTACTGGTTTACAGATCAGCGTGGCATTTAGCAAGGAATTCAGATCTACTGAGACTATATTTAGGTAACCTATGTCAGCGCACCGCCCCAACATCATCTACATACTGAGCGACGACCACCGTGCCGATTATGTGGGCTGCATGGGTCACCCCATTCTGCGCACGCCCCACCTGGATCAGTTAGCTCGTGACGGCGTGCTCTTCACGCAGGCATTCTGCACCAGCCCAGCCTGCACGCCCAGCCGCGCCTGCCACTACACCGGCCAGTGGGAACGTAAGCATGGGGTCAACTTCAATAGCAACTCCAGCCTGGCGCCGGCAGCATGGGAGAACAGCTTCCCCATGCGCCTTAAAGAAGCCGGATATTTTCTGGGATGGGTGGGCAAGAATCATATGCCGGTGGGTGAAGGGGGCTACCAGAGCGGTTATCTTGAATCGGTTTTCGACTACTGGTATGGCAATCATGGCCACAGCGAATTTTATGTCAAGGAAACGCCTCAGGGCGTAGGATATCGAAACGCAACCTCGGACACACAGGTCGAGATCTTTGCAGAGGGCGTCAACAATTTCCTGAACCCACAGCAATCCTTCACTGAGTCCGGCCGACCTCCGCTCCCCTTACGTCCCCATAACCAGCCCTTTTGCCTATGCCTGACGTTCAACCTGCCCCACGGCGTCGGTACTGGTACCATGCAGCTACGTCCCACGGATGATGAACTTTACCGCAGTGCCTATCGAGACCAGATCGGCGAGTTACCTTTGCCCAAAACCTATCGCACCTATGACGAATCCGTTCATTCGCCAAGGCTCCCCCACCACGTTTACAGTAACCGGCGCATCGCCCAGTACGATTATGTCAAATTACCTGGTTTTCTCAAAGAACGACAGGTGCGCACCTGCCAGGTCGTGACGGGCATAGATCGAATGATCGGCCATCTGCGAAAAACGCTTACGGACATGGGGCTGGCGGATGACACCATCATCATCTACAGCACCGATCACGGACTTCATCACGGCGAGCACGGCCTGGGCGGTAAATGTTTTCTCTACGAAGAGGACCTTCACATCCCCCTGATCGTATACGACCCGCGAGCGCAACAGGGTAAAAGAGGTCAAATTCGCGAGGAATTCGTCCTCGTCCCCGATCTGGCGCCGACAGTCCTCGATTTAGCAGGCGTCGACATCCCCGATTCCATGCAAGGGCAGAGTTTGGCCCCGTTGATTCAAGGAGATACACCACGGTGGAGGGAGGACTTCTTCGCCGAACAATTGCTCGACATCCAGGATTACCCCCGCAGCGAGTGTGTGCGCAACAAAGAGTGGAAATATATTCGCTACTTCAGACGCAGCGAAGATGAGACCTTTTACACCCTGGATGGCACCTATGGCACAAAAGATAATTACATCGATGCACTTGCATCGACGCTGAACGATGAGCGGCCCATCTATGAAGAGCTATTTCATCTCGACTCAGACCCAAACGAAGAAACCAACCTCGCCGGAAATCCGGTTTATCAACACGTCCTTGAAGCGCTGAGAGCGCGCATTCACACGTTAGGTAAAGAGGCTCTTGGCGCAAGCGCTGGCCCTCTCACCATCCCCCTGGATAGGAGATATGAAAGTGAGTGAACGACATACATCCCAACGTCCTAACATCCTGTTTTTCTTCGCAGATGACCAACGCTTCGACACCATTCAGGCGCTGGCAAATAGCCATATTCAAACCCCAAATCTTGATAAGCTGGCCGAGCGAGGAACGTTTTTCAGCCACGCTTTTATCCCCGGCGGCACCAGTGGGGCAGTCTGTATGCCCAGCAGGGCGATGCTGCACACAGGACGAACTCTCTTCCACTTGCAGGGCGCGGGAGAGAGTATCCCTCGTGACCATATCATGCTTGGAGAACATCTGCGCGCCAACGGCTACCAGACCTTTGGCACGGGCAAGTGGCACAACGGTCCAGAAAGCTATGCCCGCAGTTTTAGCGCCGGCGCCGAGATCTTCTTCGGCGGTATGGATGACCACTGGAACGTACCTGCCTTCGATTTCGATCCCACCGGACACTATGAATCGACATTTCACCAATGCATCGATGCCTGGCACAGCAAGGCGGTGCGCGTGCGCCTTGGCGACCATGTCACGGCAGGCAAACACTCCAGTGAGTTGTTCGCCGATGCTGCCATCGACTACCTGCAAGCCTACGATTCTGATGATCCTTTGTTCATGTATCTCGCCTTTATGGCGCCCCATGACCCCAGGATCATGCCACCTGAATACCGGGCGATGTATGATCCCGAACAGATACCATTACCGGCGAACTTCATGGGTGGACATCCCTTCGACAATGGCGATCTGAAAGTGCGGGACGAATTGCTCGCCGACTTCCCACGCGACCCTGGCGAGATTCGCGAGCACATTGCCGACTATTACGCCATGATCACACACCTGGACGCGCAGATTGGGCGGGTGATGGAAACGCTGGAGAAGAGTGGAAAGGCAGAGAACACGATCATCCTCTTTGCCGGCGACAATGGGTTGGCATTGGGGCAGCATGGTTTGATGGGCAAGCAGAATCTCTACGAGCACAGCGTACGTGTCCCCCTCCTGTTTGCCGGTCCGGGCATCTCGAAAAACCAGAAATGCGATGCACTTGTCTATTTGCTGGACATCTACCCCACGCTATGTGACTTAATCGGCGTGGAGACACCCGAGAGTGTCGAAGGCAGGAGCCTGCTGACAGCCCTGCAAGACAAAAACACCAGGGCGAGAGAGGCGCTCTATCTCGCGTATACCAGCTTTCAGCGCGCAGTGCGTGACGAGCGCTTCAAACTGATCGAGTATCATGTCAATGGTAAACACCACTCACAGTTCTTCGATCTGGTTGAAGACCCATTGGAGTTGAACAATCTTGTCGGTAAAGCTGTTGCAGTCGCCGAGCAGAGACGGCTTCGGCAGGAATTGCTGCGGTTGCGGGATGAATGGGACGACATGGAATCGGATTGGGGACGGAGATTCTGGTTGACTGACAGCTAAACGGCGGGGCTTGATTCTCATTGACGCAAGCTTAAGCGCGCCTTAGTGTCTGTCTAAAAATACTTTCCCGTTTGTGTCATTTCGAGGGACGGCCTAAGGTCGTGTGCCGAAGCAATCCCAAACGTTTATTTGCAAATGTAACTTGGGGATTGCTTCGGGGCTACGCCCACTCGCAATGACAGACAGGGATTAAACTCTTGGACGGTTACTTAGTACGGGGAGTCCTGGCGGTTTTGACATGCCGTAGCACTCGTGACATTCTATGGTGGTCAGATCATTCAGACCGCTCAGTCCGCAAAGTAGACTATGCGCTATTCCTAATGAATATTCTGGCCTGACCGCACCATTCATAAAGTCAAACGAGTACTTGTGATACACGGCAAAAGATATGAGATGTCTGTCAGAAAAATGTACAAAATCAATCTTCAATCTTTAATCTTCCTCAAACCCCTCACGAAACACTTAAACAAACACCTTCCTTATGTCTACTTTACT
>JAAENG010000175.1 GCA_024224665.1 Chloroflexota bacterium
ATCTTGCTTCCCTACCTTGCCTATAAAAAGAGGCGGGGGGGTAAGACAGGCTACCCACAGCTCTCACCCTTCTTCAGCCCGAAGTGTCCCCCGTGCTCCTCTTTATGACACTCATTGCACAGTGCCACCACGTTAGTCTCATCCAGCAGCCTGTCCGGGTTATCAGCCACAGCCACCATGTGATGGACACACTTGGTGGCTGATGTCTTGCCCTTCTCTAGACAGTGCTCGCACAGTGGCCGTTGTTCTCTAATGCGTCTGCTCATCACATCCCAGGCCCACCCATACTGCGTAGGCTTGTATGGCTTGCTCACTACACACTTAGTGCAGCTTTGCCCATTCTTCACTAATTGCCCACATTTACAGAACCTGCTCACCCTATCCACCCCTCTAGCCCAGGGGCACTGGTGCTACCATCCCACGTGCCTACGTACTCACCATTCGCACCATAGCTAACGCCCAGACGGACATCACCGGCGTCTGGCGATACCAGTATGCCTGTCGCAGCACCAAACGCATACTCAATGGCGTCCCTCACGTCAGAAGGTGCTGGGTAGTCTGTGGCACCACCGCCTGGATCCAGGGTTCCTGTGAATTCGGTGCCATCCTCACCGTATCCGACACCCTCCATTACTTGCTGCTGTGTAGGGACAACGAATGTACCTGTGAGCGATTCAGACGGCCCAAAGGCTACCGATTCCTGAACATCACCCACAGCTACCGTAGCGTAGGTTCCTGTGAGTTGGCTGGTAGAGCCATAGGATACAGCCTCTAGCACATCATCTACGGCTGGCAGGTTGGCTTCAGCGTCTACATCCAGCGTCCCAGTCAGGCTGTCGTTAGCATCGAATACCTTGCCGATGCGCACATCCTCTACAGCCGGTACCCTGAGCGTCCCCGATCCTTGGCCGACGTCAACGCCCAAACGCACGTCATCGGCATCAGGCACAGTGCCACCAGCGCCAGGATCGAGCGTACCGGTATAGTCCACCACGCCATCGGTGTATTCCACTCCATCGAGCACCTGGGCCTCTGCTGGGAACGTTGCGCCATAGTAGCCTGCGTATCGTGTTTCTAGTGCCATTACTGCTCCGTCGCTGTAATTGTTTCTCGGATTTGCTGCTGTACCGCACCTGTGCCGTCCCTCACTTGACGGTAGCTATCGCCATCCCCACGCTTAGGCACCAGATCTAGACTCGCTTGGGTGCTCAGGCCAGACACATCCGCTTGGCTGGCTGTGCGACTAGCAGCATCGGTGATCACTGCATCGCTGCTATGGTCAAACGTAGATAACCCGCTGACATCCGCTTGGTACAGCGCCACGTCGATGGGGTAGAGGTTAATCAGCACTGTGAGGGCTGTGGCTTCGGTGAACTTGACCACCAGATGATCGCAGTTAGTTTCGCCCTGAGTTGGTGCGTATTGATAGGCCCCGTTTTCGCCTTCCGTGACAGTGCCAGCAGAAGCGGCCCAAGAGCCACCGTCCTGCTTTACTCTCACCGTTGGCGATAAACCTGTGGCGTCTGCACCATCGGTTCTGACGATTAACTGGGCGTCGATAGTCTGGGCCGCTGTGTTTTTGTACATAGCTCATCACCTTGAGAATGATTGAATTGTGCGGTTGCTGCCGATTGCCCAGGCTGGGTTGAATGTTGGCGGTGCTACTTCGCCTGGTGTGCTTACCGGAATGGTCCGCTTTCTGCGGAATGGTGCTAGTGGGTCTGCGTGTAGTTGCTTAATCTCATTGGGAAGCAATGCCCTGACGTAGCAAAGAACCACCGAGGCCTCGCACTTGCTGTAAGACCCTACGGAGGTCCGTGCGAGAGCGGCGATTGCACGCTGGTCAAACACACTCGTTGATAAACCCTCTACAACCCTTTCGCCAGACAACCGTCCATCTACCCACAGTGCAGTGTGTGCCTTTTGATAAGTGGCCACAATCGTATGCGAATCACCATCACTGACGTTTACTGTGTCACCTGTGACGTATGCAGATGGAGTCGGACCAGCGGCTGCTCTTGTCACCATGCCGACCAAACCATCTGCGTCTAATCTTATCCCCATGATTGCACGGTCGTCACTGATGTTCCCCTCGGAGTAAACATAGGAAGATCCAGTGCCGTTGGCTTCTGTCACCGCATTGACAACCACAGAAAACGATTGGCTCAAATTTGCCACAGCATTTCGTGGAGTTAAAGACTCGATGCTGGCATAGTCCTCTGTTCCATCAAACGACACTACTGAGCCATTCCGTCCCGTCTGCCACGCTTCGTCAGCAGTCAATGATTGCAATTCTGCATTGTATCCACCGTTTGCGATGTTCCGGATTACTAGCCCAGTCGGCCCCATCTGTGGAACCCAAGCGTCCTGTAGCCCATCCCACAAACCGGGGTTAGCACTTTCACCAGCACTTTTGGCATAGCCCGATTTGTAACTGGGCTCTACATTCGACTTGATTTTAATCAGCGACATATCAGTCCTGAGTCTGGTATTCCAGTGGAGTGATCACCACGGCCGTATCAGCCACGCCACCAGTTGCCAGTGCCACCGAGGAATTATTCACCACCACCAGACAGACATAACGTGCTTTGGCCGATGTGATGCTCACCGATGCAGTTTGGATAGCGGCAGCATTCGCAGCTACCAGCGAACCAACGTAGTCCAGTTGCTTGACACCATCAGCAGCCGTTGATTGGCCCGTGTAGGCACTGTCGGCACCACTTAGCCCGCCAGGGTTATTGCCACCGGCTGTGGCTGAGTCCGACCAGCCCAAGTACATGTCAACCGTGCCGCCAGCATCGGGGGCAGCAGACCATTCAATGTAGGCCTGCACCTCATAATCAATATCTAGGTTATCCGAGCCTAGATCCAGCTTGGCTGATTGCCGAGCAGCTCCCGATGTGCCGATCGATCCCAGGTTGATCTGGGCATCGGTACCGGTGGGCTGTGCTGCGTCTGATGGGGAATAGGTGGAGTCCGAAAATACCTTAGCGGTACCCCGGACAACTTTAACTGAGTCTGGTAGTGCCATTATTCCGTTAGCCTCAGTGCTTGTGATACGTCATTCGATGATACAGTGCCCTGCCAACTAGTCGTGTCCGGGTCGCTTATCTCACCGGTACCCGTAGCAAGGCTGTAAATCTGCTCGGCCAGCGTTGCGATCTTTGGCCACAGTCCTTCGATTGCTTCCCGGCTATTGGTACCGGCCGCTGTGCTGAAGATGTCCGCCCACGCTGACCGGTCCCTGGGGTTAGCACCGCTAAAACCTGTGTCACGTCGTATGTCAAGTAGATCCACGCATGCGCCGCGATCACCGTCAGTGATGTCCACGACATCCTGTGAATCAATCGCCACCCGTATCTCATTCGCTGCGATAGCGTTTCGGTAGATAACGTAAATAGGATCATTCGGCTCGTTGGCTCGTCTTGCTATCGCCCCGGTGTCACCATTATCCAGTGCCTGAACAATATCTGGGTCGTCACTTGCCCGGATTGCTTCGCCAAGCTTAATTAGTTCTTCGTCATCCATTATCGCTCCAATAGATATGTTAGCAAATTCCGTCACTCGCCTACGGATTCGGTAAAGAATCGGCCCAGCGCTTACCTTACCCTTTTGAGAATTAAACCAACTAGCATCAACCCAAAGATGGCCAGTGATGCCGGCTCTGGGATCACACTATTGTTATTTACGCTGATCACCGTTTCGCTACCTGCTGGGGTGCTAGTTCGCTGGACGTGCACAGCAACTTGCGACAAGTCACCCCGGACATCCAGCGGTGCTGCATTAAGCAAGTCCGTTGCATCGAATCCATTGTCCGCCGTTGAGTACAGCGAGAACGTCAGTGGTTCCAGCACAGGATTTCCGTTGTCGAACGAAACAACGTAATCCCATCGCAAGTTGCCAAGTCCAGCAACCTTTGCGTCTGGCTTTACCTTGAAGTCAGCAGCACCAATAGACGTTGGATCAATTGCCAGCACCCCATCGTACAGCGATTCAAATCCAAACTGATGGATATCCGCACCGTCAAGAATGCCGTCAAGGTCAATCGTGAATAACACTCGGCCAGGATCAGTATCCTCGAAAGTGATCTCACCATACGGTGATTGATTCACGTCGCCATCAGTCTCTTTGTTTAGAGTCCAACTTCCCATCACGCCCATTAAAGTTCACTCTCCGATTGAATTTACAAAGAATCGACCAAGCGTTTCCGCTTGCTGTGCTGTTTCGGTGTCTAGCCGGTACTCATGGCCGCTTACTCTGATCACCACGGCCGGGTTCCCTATTGGGTGCTCTTTCCATATGGCCCAGGCACTTATCGCCGCTGGCCTAATCCACAGATCCCTGTCATCCGTTTTTCGTAGGTGGATCAGCCCATTTTCTTTCGTTGGCTTGTACGTTCCTGATGCAGACTTCCTGGCCCCCGGCATAAATGCGCCGACAATTAGCAGCACGATCACCAAGGGTGCCAGGATAGTCAAATCTTTCATCATCGAAGCAGCCTAAACCGCCGTATAGGTGCCGAACTGGGTGCGTTTCCGGTAGCACGTCCCCAGATTCTCACCCGGTACGTACCATCTGGCCCGGTAGCCACAGCATCCCCGACAAGTGGCCGTGAGTTGTCCGGTGCTGCGCCGCTGCGACCGCTTGGGCGACAGGTAGGCACTAAGTTTCGGGGTGTATTACGCCGCCCAGACATCCCAGTCCCCTCAAAGCTCCCAACTTGAGAGAAGTGTGGTACTGGATCTCTTTGGCTCGGATGTCCACCCACTCGCCGGTATAGCCTACGGCCACCCTGTGCCAGATAGTTAGCCCGTGCCTGTGCCACCGATTGCCCTGGCAGTGTCTGCTGCTGGGCCTGATGCACCCGGCCACACTTCCGACACACCGACTGAGCGTGGCCAAGTGGAGAAAGGACCAGACCCAGCAGCGCTATGAGGAGTATTCGCATCATCGGCCTAGAATTCTCCCAATAATGCCACGTCGAACCTTGGTGCGTGCACCCTGGATCAGATCACACTGACCATCTGGGCATTGCTGCTCAACAGGCTGTGCATAGCTCTGGGTGCCTACGTCCACGCTCACATTAGTGCCAAGCTGCTGGCAGGGGATGCAGTCCACCGTGCTGGTGGTCTGAACCACGGGCTCGCTGATGATCTGGTCTGGTGGCTGTGGCCCAGGTGATGGGATCGAAATGGGGTAGTCGACCAATCGGTACTTAATGACCCGACGCATGATCGTGACGGGTTCTTCCACCTCGTAGGCTTCCCATCGCTGCCCAACACACTCCCGAACCGTTGCCGGGCTGATGTCCACCCGTTGTGGGCCACCGGTAGAGCTTTGTACGGCCACGTCGGTGCCGGCATCAGTTGAAACCGCTAAGGTGACCAAGCCAAGTAAGGCTAACGCCAAATATCGCATCGAATCCCATCCCTAAATCGAGTAATTTTGGATGGCTCTATGCTAGCATCTTTGGCCAGTCTGTGCTAATCGTCCCGAAAAGCTCTCACCCGTAGCGCTGGGCCGTGAATCCTCTGGGTTGAATCGTTCCGGTAGCTGATCACTGGGATCCATTTCGGGCTGTCATCGTGAAACCAGCCCAGTGCCACCAGCGAATCCTGCAATTGCTTGTTGGCCAGTGCCACATTATCAGCGTCCCAAGCTCGCTGTTTGGCTCCAAGTATCCGGGTGTATTCCAGCCGCACTGGGTATTCCAGGGGCTCCCGCCGGTAGTCCGCCAGCGAATCCTCGTATTGCTTCCGTATCTTCGCTGAATTAAACCAGCGGTTCCCCCTGCCAGTGTTCTGTGTTTTCAGATCCACCGGCAGCGTAATATCCAAAACGCAATCAGTCATTTCTGTCTGGCTGCACATCGTAGGTAATCACTTTCAGTACCTGATGCCGGAATATTGGCTCCCGCCCCTGCATTCTGGTTTCGACTACCGAAAAGCTGAACGGGTACCGCCTGGCGTGTAGCTCAGCCGCTTTGATGTGGGTGGCAACCCCGTAGGACTCCCATTTCCCGTCTGGGTGGATCCTGGCTTGGATGTTCATCTCAGTGCCTCCAGTTCCTCGATGCGTGACAGGTCGATGACCACACCCTCACTAGTGATCACTTTGTTACGGCCGAGCCAGTTAGCGATACGCACCCGTTCCCGGTATGTGTCGCCGTGGCTGTCAACGTACCTGATCCGAACCTCCAGCCCCTCGGCCATGTAAGCCTGTAGGCACTGTCGATAATGGCTCATTCGCCACCTGATGCCGGCTGTACGGCTGCTGTTATCCCCGCCAGTGTTCTGTGGCAATATCATCACGCTGTTACCTCCTCACCGATCCACTCAGGCTTTACCCCGTCGTGGTTAGTCCACTGGCACATATCCTCTACCTGTTCATCGGTCAGCTTTTCTTTACGGCCGATGATCCAATGCATCCACCGGTACCAGTTGTCATCACCACGCCCTTTGTACTTCTGCTGGTCGTGGTATTTCACTTGCTGTTCGTAGCGTTCGATGTCTTTGGCTCGGCGGTCCTTGCACTCCCGCACAATCTCAAAGACCAGCTGGTCGCTCGGCTCCGGCAGTGGCTTTTCCAGGCTGGCGTATTCATCGCACAGGTTCTGGTAGTGCACAGCGTTTAGGTCAGCCGCTTGGATCAGTTTGACCCAGTGGCTGCCCACCTTTGTGCCGCTGTCGCCCAATGACTTGCTCAGTAAGCCAGCCAGGGTAGGGTAAGCTTTGGCAATCTCCCAAAGCTCGTTACGTATCGTCTTTTCGTCCATCTAACGTTTCTCCTCGTTATTGATATAGAAAACCCCCAGCACCGTTACCGATGCTGGGGGCAACTGCAACCGCTTAGCGGAAAGGTTACGCCTCACGTTTCGACGGGTCCGACGCCGCCGGCAGTTTGCTTGTAGTGTCGCAAAATTCGCTCTGCAATAAACCGGGATGCAGGCACGGCGATTGCATTCCCAAAGCCTCCAACGAGCGGCTTATAAAACTTTCCGGGAATCCCATCAGCCACCCGATCAATATGACAGGGGGTTTGTACCCGAACTCCCAGGCGTTCGCCTCCGTCGTCTTGGAAAACCTCGCACGCCCCGTCCTGCTCAGTCCCCATCCACGGTCCCCCGTGGATCTGGTCGGGGTAGGAAACAACGAACAATCGTTCTCTACGGTGAGGCAGCCCAAAATCGGACGCTCTGATGCTCTGCCATTCCGATATATACCCGATTTCGGCAAGCGGTCTGAGGATGGCATATTCTAAATCCTTTAATAAATTGGGTACGTTCTCAATGACCACGTACTTGGGGCGCACGTTCCTTATCAGCCGCAGGTATTCACTCCACAAACCACTGCGCTCACCGCTAATGCCCGCCCGTTTTCCAGCAACAGAGATATCCTGGCAGGGGAAGCCGCCGGCCAAAATATCGACTGGCGGCAAATCCCAGGCAGCCACATTACGGATGTCAGCGTGCTGCGTCACGCTCGGGAAATTAGCGGCAAGTATCTTTCGGTAGTCTGGTTCTATTTCAACCTGGTACTTGCATCGCAGCCCAGCCTGCTCGAATCCCAGATCCAGCCCACCGATGCCGCTAAACAAACTGCCGTAACTAAGCATCCTGGCACCTTGCATAATCAGCTACCGCATCGATGGTGATTTTGCCAGCCACCCTGGAACGGTTCCAAGCTGCCACCCATTTAAATAAACGATCCTCTCTGAGTTTCTTGCCGTCTCTTGCCCTTCCTTTGTTTGCGGCCCAGTCATCTTTCGACCACTTGGCAAGAACACTGGCCATTCGGCCACTCGTTTGATGGCCATTTAGCTTGTGCCCATAGTGGAGAATGAAGTCGGAAAGCGACTCTATCGTCCCACCCTTCAACGCTTCAGCCTTTTGCCACTTGTGCAACGAATTGAACCCACAAAGTACTTCAAGAACCCAGTCAAGCGTTTTCCTTTCGTAAGAATCACGCAATTGCCGAACAGCAGCAATATTTGCCCAGCCACCAACTCCAATGATAAACCCACGCGACTGGCAAAAATCATCGAGTTCAATGCTTTCCTGATCGCCAGCAGCCACCGCGCAAATATGCACCTCCACAGGTCGCAATTGCCTCCTTGCAGAGTTGATCGCCTTAAAAACACTTGCTTCGTGTGATCGCCCACTACTCTTAAATACCGTGCAAGGCAAAAAACTGTAATGCTCCCTGAATCCCAGCAACCGATGCTGGCCGTCTACGACAAACCTGCGGCCGTCGTCTCTTCGTCCAACGTGCAGCGTCCCAAAAGCATCTTCTAATGGGTTTTCTTTAATCTTCTTCACTTGCCGCAAATCCACGGTTCTTTGGTAAACGTCATCAATCATCAGATCGTCCACCGAAATAAACTCTAGCTTCGTCGTAAATTTTCGCTTGGTCATAACTTTCAATTCCCACTAATTCGCTGCGCAATACAGGAGGGCAGCTACTCCAAGAACGAACGCCCCCGGTAGGAAAGCGCCCGCCCAAACCGCTACTCGTTTAGCTCCCCAGATTCCTCGTCGCAACATTCCTTCCTGCAATCTCTTACAGCCCGGCTATACGATTCCAGCGCTGGCAAGCTCCTCAAATCGCCCATAACATCCTTGACTAGCTTTTTGAGCCGAGACTTCAAAATTGGCTCTAGGTCCTTCTCAAATACCCCGTCCACAATCTCAGCCGAATCCACATCAAACTTTCGCTCATGCTGATTTTTCCTGGGATTAAAAACAACCTCATGACTGAGGAACCTTGGATCTGAAACCACAAATTTTTTAATGCGTTCGCTTAGCGTCATACCGCCACCCTTTCCTTTGCTATTGCGTGATACTTAGCACTCTTCTCGATACCGTAAAAATCCCGGCCTAGCTCCTTGGCCGCTATTGCTGTAGTTCCGCTTCCCGTATATGGATCGCAAACCAGATCACCAGGGCTGCTCCAAGCCTCAATCACTGCGGATGCCAGCTTTAATGCAAACGGACAAGCATGTCCGCCATGTGGCCGTGTAGTCAGCGGGATACGCCAAACATCGGAACGGAACTCCATTCCAGAATGGCTCCGCAGGGGGTAACGGCCACCTGCCTTTTTCAACACGTAAAGCCGCTCTGTAGTGGGCCACATTAACTGCGGGCAATGGTTGTGCGTTGATCCACGATCCCAAACAACCTCCTCCATTAGTTCAAGCTGCTCGCACTGCCCGATCCAAGACATAGGGTGGATCATGCGACCACCCTTGCGACGTGGTTTATGGTTGTAAACAACCACCCCATCATCACTCAAAACCGTGGCGCAGCGATTTAGGAATGCCACCTGCTCAGCTTGGTACTTCTCCTCTGGCAGGTTATCAGCGTAGCCCGTAATGCCTCCGTAGCTTTTTGGATCAAACTTACCAGCAGCCCGGTAACCGTCTTTCCTGGCTGCTTTGCTGCCAATGTTGTAAGGGGGCGAAGTAAACACCAAGTCAGCAGTAATACCTTTGAGGTTACGCTGCCACGTACCCTTCTTAATAACAATCATTAGATACCTTTGTTATGTCGGACGCATCGAATCAAAGGCTCGATACTAGCCTGTGCTAATTAGAAGTAAGCAATCTCTAAAGCGTTCCAAAGTAATTTAGTGATATGTTTCTTTGGTGAATGCGTACCGTCCCCCTATCCTTCAATAGCTGAATTGAAGAAAGGGGGCTCGGTGTTATGTCTCTTCGGAGCCAT
>JAAENG010000176.1 GCA_024224665.1 Chloroflexota bacterium
AGTCATGATTTCTGGTCGGCTTTCGGCGCAGCATGCAAAGAGGAAAATCCTGATTGCTGGCTGTTCGGTGAGGTGACGCTGGGTAGCGATTGGCTTCGCACCTATGCCGGGCGTCTGGACGGTTGCCTTGATTTCAGCTTTAGCAGGCGTTTGAGGGCACTATGTCTGGCACAGCCTCATGACATCGTTCCTTCTATCACCGCCTTTGCCGCGGCCATCGAACGCGGCAGGCGCTACTTCCCGAGCGGCTATACTCGCCCCACCTTTCTCGACAACCACGACATGAATCGTTTCCTTTGGGTTGCCGGAGATAATAAGAGGCGACTCAAGCTGGCGGCCGGGCTGCTCTTTGCCTTCGGCGGCGCCCCCATCATTTACTATGGCACTGAGGTTGGTCTCAGCCAGCCTCGTTCAAAAGGTCCTCATCGCGAGGAATCACGCCACCCCATGCTGTGGGATGATGGTCAGGATACGGATCTACTGGCTTATTTCCAACACTTGGTCTCAATGCGCCGCCAGCACCCAGCACTGACGTACGGAGAGACCCTGTCGCATAGGCTGGACGATGATCACGGTGTGTGGATTGCACAACGGTGGTGGGGCTCAGACAACATGGTTATCGCTGTGAATGCCGGAGAAGAGCTTGTGACCGTGAGGCTACCACAAGGCAAATGGCAGACGGCGAATGGGGAAGCGGCAGGTACGAAGGTCGATCTTGCACCCTTGAGTGTGTCCTTCTATTCAGCGCGGCGTGACTGAACCATTGTAGTCGATGGTATAGGCTTGGTTAGGTCGCAGGCCATTGAGGCCCACCACCCTTTTACCATCGGGCCAGAGAATCGATACAGATTCAACCTCAGACCCGCCAAGACCGAAATACAATTGCAAGGCGCTACCGCCACCCAGGCCAACGTAGATTGCGATGACTTGAATCCCTCCATGTCAGTACCGGGCGTTCCCGGAGGAGGGGAAGTAAGCAAAGGCTTGAATGTCGACATCGGCAGCGAGGACAGTCTATATCAACGTATGTGGGATAACGATGATGATACGTAGGGTTGTAGCGGACATGATTTGCCTCCTCGGCCTGTAAATAATGTTGAGATGAGATTGAGTCGTGTTGCCTATACCCTAAAGATGGGCCGCCCTCACTTACATTCCCCTCGCGCATATCTTCGGTGCGTAGCATAACTCCGAGCAATGGCAGGTTAAGATCACGAATCTTCATGAGCACACCGTGCAGAGCTGCTTGATCTGTGATTGGACCGTATAGAATAGTCTCGCCTGTTTCCGGGTGGCAAATAGTCAAACCTCGAACCAGGCTGACCAACTGTTCAGCAAGTATCCCTTGATCCAAAATTCGTAGATCTCGTGTGTGCTCGTCATACCATACCTCATAAACGAAAACGCCCATTGCTAGATCTGCGATACACGACAACAGACGGTTTGTAACCACTCAAAATCGTGAATGGACCGAACTTCGATAAGATGATAGACTCCTCTGAAAAAGGGTCTAGACAAGCAGCGAAGGCAGAGATAACAGCAAAATGGTGGGGTTTAGACACGCTTTTCCCCGTGAAATCCTATATTTTCCTCTGTGACCTCCGCGTTCTTTGCGGTTAATGGGCTGCTTTCAGTGGACTCATGATAGTCATCCAGAACCAGTATGAGGGGATGTGGTAGGGCGGCCAAATCATTGAGCAGGCCGATAAGAAAGACAGGGGGGAGTGGCAAGGGGGTGGAGGAAAGCAACTGCTGTGTGCCAGCGCCGATGTTGGGAGCCAGCACTTGAAATGCGGCCAAGATATACTGCCAGAATATGAAGTCCGCTGGTGAATCTCTGATTTTGAACCTTCTGTTAACTTTATCCGAATGGTGTACCGGCTGATTCGCACATCCACTTGTATCTTTACACAGGCCACTATGGGCGCCAATCATTGAGCCAACGCACCTGGCCAGACCAATGGGATGAGTCAGTCTGCTTCAGCATAGTATCGAGTGCTGCAATTAAGTTGGCAAGTGTCCAATCCACCTGATGCGCCAACACAATGCCACCATGTGCCTGGTATCTCTGAGCCAGATACATGAAATCGCTGATATTGAAGGTCAAGATACAGCGTCCACGCGCTGTTGCTTCCAGCAATTGTCGCTCATCACTTGCGTCTAGCGGCATCCATTCACAAGGCGTACGCGTCACATCATGCCCTCTGTCACACAAAACCTTTTGCAGCGTACGATAAGAAACGTCAGCATCGAGATGTAGTCTCGTCTTAGCCATGAGCTTCGTGGGTCAACTGTGCTTCCAGGGCCAGATGGGATTCGATCTCTGCACGATGTGAGGTAAAAAAGGTTAACGCTTCGTCGACCTGTCTTTGACTAACATCATACTCTGCCGCAATTTCGTAGGTCGTCATACCCCATTCATTGTGAGCGACAACAACAGCTTGAACGCGAATGCCAGTACCGCGCAAGACTGGCACAGGAACGCCGTTTGCACCACGCCGATAGGTTATTTGTGGATATTTAGGGTCGTCGAGTTGCTGATTGAGGGAGCCGATCTTCTCAGCAGTGGCCCATAGAATGAATTGATTGAGGGAAACGCCCTGCTTTTTTGCCCAGGATTCAGCATCTTGTTTCAGTTGCTGTGGTAAATTCAAGGGATATCGCGCCATATCTTCCTCACTAGTGATGTCATTTAAGATATCATATAAGATATCATGATTCATGTCAATCAACGCCTGGCTGTACTTGTCATAGAGAAGCCTCTAACTTCTCGATGCGGACATCAATATCGAATTATCTGATGTCTCACCATCCAACCCCAGCAGATCGCACTAATCCTATCTGCGCCCCCGGCGAGGGTTCTCATTACCCGGATGCATAATAGCTAATACGTGAAATGTAAAACGTGAAAAATGAACTGGAAAGACGGCATCACGTTTTACGAGGTGCACCAACACGAACTCCCAAAGAACCATTTTTACCTAACACGAGTATCAATTCTGGCCGCAAGTTCCAGAAGCGTGTGAAGTAAAATGTTAGCGCCATTGGCGACATCAGGCGGGTGTGTGTACTCCTGGGGATTGTGGCTAATACCACGCTGCGATGGCACAAAAATCAAGGCGCTGGGCACCATGCTAGCCAGAACCTGAGTATCGTGCCCGGCGAAACTTATCAGTCTCGTGTGACGCAGTTCGAGCCGTGTGGCCGCGGCCTCCACCGCTGCTAGCACATGTTCACTTAATGGCGTTGCCGCCACCCGGTCGCTGGCTTCGATAGTCAATTTCAGCCCGTGTGTTGCCGCTGATTCGGTAGCCACGGCTAATATGGCCTCTTGCATTTCGTGCAATTGCTCTTCGCTGGCGTGACGGAACTCCAGCGCGACCTTTGCCAGACCGGGCACAATGTTAAATGCACCGGGCAGAACCTGTATCTGGCCGCAGTTCATCACACCGGGCGAGAAGTGCTCCATAACCAGCGCCTGGGCCTTTTGTACGAAATCAGACGCGCCCAATAGCGCATCAGCACGACAAGACATGGGCATGGTTCCGGCATGAGCTGCCTGGCCGCTGAAGGATAGAAAAAACGAACGAATGCCAACGATGGAGGTGGCCACGCCGATGTCGATACCTGATTCCTGCAGGCGCGCCCCCTGTTCGATATGCAATTCGACAAATGCTAACAGCGTGGTCGGGTCGCGGCGAGCAGCAGACAGAGTATCCGCATCCACCTGCAGCCTCGCTAGACCAGCCCGGCATGTTTCAGCGTCACTGCGAGGGTTAGACAGGTATTCGGCTGTGATTTGGCCTGTTAGCGCCCGGCTCCCCAGCATCCCTAACACACTGCCCTCCTCGTCCTGGTGAAGGAGATGGCTTCGAGATGGATAGGCAGCGCCAATTTGGCCTCTTGAATGGTGCGCAGAACTTCCAGCGCGGCCAGCACCCCCAGGGCGCCATCGAAACGGCCTCCGTTGGGTACCGTGTCCAGATGTGAGCCGGTCAGCAGAGTTCGCGCTCCCAGACGAGTCGAAGGCAGCATGGCCGACAGGTTGCCTGCCCCATCCTTGCGAAAGATCAATCCCGCCTCCCTGACTCGCTGCCGAAACCACTCACGCCCGGCAACATCCGCCTCAGACATAGCCAGTCGTGAGACGCCACCATCGCCCGTTCGGCCAATCGCCGATAACATATCCAGGTCCGCCAGCAGACGGGGCTCGTTGATTTTGGGTATCGCCAACTCTCTCCTCCTCTAATCGTGCACAGCGTTTACAAGATAATACAGGGTTCTCAATATCTCTGTAGACCAGGTACCGGTAGACCGGTAGACCTGTAGACTGAAATCAGTCGTCAAAGCGACAGTAGAGGCGCAATCTCCCAGGATTCCCGGTTACCCGGTATTCTGGTTTACTGGTTTACTGGTTTACCGGTATTCAGGTTTCCCGGTTTACTGGTTTACTGGTTTACCGGTTTACTGGTTTACCGGTATTCAGGTCTCCCGGTTTACTGGTTTACCAAATAGTGAGACGTAGGATAGCGGCGAGGTGTGTTCATGTCAAAACGCGTGCAAATAGGCTAATGGCGTTAACTGTGGTATTTTATTTATAGATAGGTCAATCCAATTTCCGTCATCAGTTTCTCGCATCAACAGATCACATTGCTGCTGAGAGATGTTTTGCAGTGTTGACAAACATCGATAGCGGCAGGTAAGCAACCATGGATAAGCCAAAGACGGCCGACATTATCATCATTGGCGGGGGCGTTATCGGTGTGAGTATCGCCTTTCATCTGGCGCGCATGAGGGCCGCTAAGGTTGTCTTAGTGGAGCGCAAGCAGTTGGCAGGCGGCGCCTCGGGCCTGAGCAGCGGCCTGGTGCGCATGCATTATGATAATCCCATCGAGGCTGAATTCGCTTTCAACAGCTTTGATACATTTCGATATTTCGATGAGATAATTGGCGGTGACTGTGGTTTTGTCGGCACCGGTTTCGTCCGCATCCCCCATGCCCGTAATCAGGAACGACTGCGAGCCAACGTAGGTATGCTGCAGGATATCGGCATCGACACATACCTGATCAGTGGCGCTGAACTGGGGGATATAGCCGGCTATTTGCAAACGGATGATATTTCTATAGCCGCCTACGAACCTCAGTCTGGCTACGCCGATCCCTACCTCACGACCGTGGGCATTGCCCAGGCGGCGAAGCGTCACGGCGCGCAGATTCTACAGGGCGTGGAGGTCATCGGCATCGATCTAGAAGGTGGTCGCGTACGCGGAGTAGAGACATCAGTTGGGTACATCGCCGCTCCTGTCGTCGTCAATGCAGCCGGTCCCTGGGGATCGGTGGTGGCAGCCATGGCCGGTATCGATGCTCAGATAACGCCTTTCAAGCACCAGGCGACCCTAATCGAAACCCCATCCCTTGTTCCCTCTCCCCACCTCACGATCATTGATCGCGTCAACGGCGTGTATCTGCGTCCAGAAACAGGGCGTCTCTCCCTGACGGGAATTTCGGGAGGTGGTCAAAATACCGAGGTCGCCATCGATGAGTTGGACGGTTTTGGCGAAACGCCCATACCCCAAATCGAACTCAACACCTTGGAGCGCCTCTATCATCGTCTGCCTGCTGTGGAGGCCAGCGCCGTGCGAAAAGGACATGTCGGCGTCGAAGGTTACACGTCGGACGGGCACGCCCTTTTGGGTCCTGCGAATGGCATCGATGGATTCTATATGGCGACCGGTCTCAGTGGACATGGCTTCAAAGAAGCACCTGCCGTCGGTCAGGCCATGGCTGAACTGATCTTGAACGGCAAGGCGGAGGTTGTGGACATCACACCATTGCGACCGACTCGTTTTGCCGAAGGCCAAATCTATGAAGCGCCGAACGCCTATCAATGAAAACCTAACAACTGTTCCCGGACCGCGCTGAGAAAATCAAGCCCCATTGGGGCAGGTAGCAAGTAGCAGGTCGCAAGTGCGAGTTCGGTTGCAGACAAGACAGAATAGACCCCAAATTGGGGGATTCTCGCCTCGGTTACCATGGTGCGGGGTTCACCCGCACCTGAATGGTTATATAAATCGAGATTTTGCAAAGGCATCAGCTGCCTAAAGCTTTGCTTATGATCGATTTCCTAAGGACTGAGTATTCAATAATTTGCGGAACTCGACCGTCATTTCAGGAAGCCGTTCGGCAGGTTATTCTATCCTAAGTCCTACGTTTATTTCTCAACACTCACCAGGAGGATATCCATGAAACGCGTTGTTTTACTACTGAGTCTTGTTATGCTGATGGCGTTTATCGCAGCCTGCGCACAACCCGCCGCCCAACCTGCCACGGCTCCCGCGGAAGTCGAGGAACCTGCAGTCGTCGAAGAGGAAGCGGCGCCCCAAGAGCCTATCGTATTACGATATGCTGATAAAGCCGCTGATCTGGGTACCATGGACCCTCATTCTGCAGCTGCGACCAACGATCGCAATCTTGTCGACATGATATTCAATGCCCTGGTACGCTACGCTCCGGGCGATGGATCGACATTCGAACCAGACCTGGCGGAAGCGTTGCCCGAGCCGGAGTTGGTGGACGGCAAACAAGTTTGGATCTTCAACTTAAAACAGGGCGTGATGTGCCATCCCTCCGAAGAAGTGCCCGCCTACGAACTGACATCCGAGGACGTGGTGTTTTCTTTGCAAAAATCGGCAGTGGCGGGCACGTCTGCCTATGCGGGTGAATATGATGGCATGGCGGTGGAAGCGCTGGACGACTACACGGTTCAGATCACGCTAGACAATCCGATTTCACCGGTGTTGTTTTTCCCCAAGGTAGCCGACTATGCCGGGGGCTTCATTGTCTGCAAACAGTCATACGAAGCCAAAGGCGCCGAAACATTCAAGACCGAACCCATTGGCACCGGCCCTTTCTTGTTTGATAGCTACAGCCCACAGGATAAGGTCGTCCTTGCCGCCAACGATGACTACTTCCGAGGCAGACCAAAACTGGACGCCGTTGAATACCGCTTCATGCCTGAATTGAACAGCCGTGAACTAGGCCTCAAATCTGGCGAACTGGATGTAATCAACGGCGCTGCCGAAGGCATATGGGTCGAGCGCATGAACAAAGAAGAGGGTATAAGTGTCGATGTATACGGTGTGGGTGAAGTCGCCGTAGTTCACTTCGACATCACGGTAGAGCCACTGGACAATCCTTTGGTGAGACAGGCCATTGCCTATGCCCTTGATCGCGATGAATTCCTGGCGCTATTCGGTGAACCGGTGGCAGCAAATGTCTACTCCCAGGTGCCGGCTCAGTTCCTACCCGGCGGCCTCACCCAGGAAGAAGTCGTGGAATTAGGGCTGGATTATGCGGTTGATCGGGAAAAAGCCAAGGCGCTGTTGGAAGAGGCAGGCTATGGAGATGGATTCTCGCTCGAAATGGTTTCATCCGAACGAGAATCATACCTGAAGAACTACCAGAGTATGCAAGCTCAGTTAGCTGAGATTGGCATCGACATCAAGATCAATACGGTAGATCACTCGAGTATGCATTCGATGATCCGTGACGATGTGAATCCTATTGTGATTTACGTTGCCTGGCGGCCCAACGCTGATGTCTACCTCACCCGCTTCTATCACTCAGACTCCGTCGTCGTCACCGGCGCCAAACCTGACACCAACTTCTCGCATGTCACAGACCTCGATGACATGATCGTGGCGGCTCGCGTCGAATTGGATGCGGATAAGCAGATCCAGTTGTGGAAGGATGCGCAGATCAAGATTTTGGAAGACATGATCGCTTACCCGCTGCAGTATCAGAACCAGGTGACTGCACGGCACGATTATGTAGACTACGGGCACGTGCTCAAATCAGCTCTCGCTCTCTACCCGCAGATCACAGAGAACACTACCATCAACAAATAGCAGTCTCTCAGAAAGATCGGGGGCTCACCCTGTGGGCTCCCGATTGTTCCTGTTTTAGCGACCATCGGGGATAGGTGGCCAGTGACACCGTTTTCTGACCACAATCGATCCGATCTGATCACCGATCACTGCGATAGGGACGACTCATCGGAGCCTAGATTTAATGACAAAATACTTGGTCACAAGGATAGCGTTAGCCATCCCCACGTTTTTGGCCGTCTTGACCTTAGTGTTCTTTGTCGTTCGGATCATCCCCGGTGATCCTGCCACCGCCGCCCTGGGTGACTATGCTTCTCAGGAAGCAGTAGAAGCCTTGCGCGAGAGAATGGGGTTGAATGATCCGCTCTATGTCCAGTACTTCCAGTTCTTGAGTGATCTTGCTCATGGAGATCTGGGCACGTCGATGATCACCGGCAAAGAAATCAGCGAACTCATCAGGCAAGTCCTACCTTACACATTGGAATTGACTGGCACTGCCATCTTGATCGGCGCCATGCTCGGGGTCCCAATCGGCGTCTATACCGCTCGACATGCCAACACATCGTCGGACTACATCGGGCGCATCATTTCGCTAGCCGGCCTGTCGGTGCCTGCATTCTACCTTGGCATCCTTGTCATGCTACTCTTTGCAGTCAAGATCGAAATATTCCCGGCAGTGGGAGGTGGCGATTTAAGCGATTTTTCGGATAATATCATGCATCTGGCGTTGCCAGCCCTGACGCTGGGGCTGATCATGACGGCGTCGGTGACACGACTGACCCGATCGGCCATGTTGAATGTCCTTCAAGACGATTATATACGAACCGCTCGCGCCAAGGGCCTTAAAGAGCGTACGGTCGTGATGCGACATGCCCTGCGCTCGGCGTTGGTGCCTATCGTTTCGATCATTGGCATTTGGGCGGCAAGTCTCGTGGCAGATTCGGTCCTCACCGAGACTGTCTTTGCTCGTCCCGGTCTTGGCAAGATGCTGGTCGGCTCCATCATGCAACGTGATTACACAGCGCTGCAATCGGTTATGGTCATCTATACGTTATTTGTGGTCGGTATTAATCTTATCACAGACATTATCTATACTGTCGTAGATCCCCGTGTAACACACTGAGGTCCTGCATGAACCAACAAGAAGAGACCCTACAGGCGCCTTCAATTCAACTACGAAGCCAACGGAAGCGCCTGTTCAATACATTTGTCAGAAATCGACCAGCGCTCCTGGGCCTCTTTATGATGATTATTGTGGTCTTCATGGCGGTTTTTGCCGATGACTGGTTCATCGCCATCCCGCAGGGACGGGAGCCCGAACCTCTACTGGCGCCCTATGATCCCCTGAAGCAGGACACCCGCAATCGACTGGCGCCCCCTAGCCGAGAACACCCGATGGGCCTTGACTCTTTTGGTCGGGATACCCTTTCACGGATCATTTACGGCGCCAGAACATCCCTTTTGGTCGGCATCATGGCAGTTCTCATCGGTGGCATTGCCGGGGCTGTGATGGGTCTAACTGGAGGTTATCTTGGTGGGGCGACGGAAAACTTATTGATGAGAGCGACTGACGTCCTGATGGCTTTCCCCAGCCTAATTATGGGACTGATGGTGTTGGCGGTGTTAGGCGGCGGTCTGGGTAACATGATTCTGGCCATCGGCATTGTCTTGGCGCCAACGTTCGCCCGCGTGGCCCACGGCTCTACACTGACCGTGAAAGAGAATCAATATGTAGAAGCCGCGCGCAGCTATGGATCTGGCCGGTTCAGAATCGCCCGCAAACACATCCTGCCTAATATCACCAGCGAAATCGTCGTTCTGGCCAGCATCTGGACCGCCACCGCCATTCGTGTCGAAGCCAACCTCAGTTTTATCGGATTGGGGGTCTCGCCTCCGACGCCGGCCTGGGGTTCCATGATTCGCGAGGGTACTCAATATCTGTTCGACGCTCCCTGGGTCTCTATCTTCCCAGGTTTGGCGATCCTCATTACAGTACTGGCCTTCAATCTGTTGGGAGATGGCCTGCGCGACATCCTTGATCCAAAACAACAGCACTGATCTCAAAGCGAGGTCAGTTATGCGCGGGCCGGCGAACGGGCTATCACGCTTGTGAGATTTGCCATTCCACTGGTACCTGCCCCAACGAGATCTGATTCTCTCTGCACAGCCTGGGAACAATCCCTACGTGCTAAATATGATGAATAAAAAAGAAGTCTTGATCATTGGTGGCGGTGTAATCGGTGTTTGCACTGCCTATTATCTGGCTGAACAGGGGCACAGCGTGGTGCTCATCGAGCGCGACGACATCTGCGACGGGAGTTCTCATGGTAACGCCGGACTGATCGCCATCGACCATGCCATCCCCACGGCCGCGCCCGGCGCCCTTAGTGCGGGTATACGATGGCTTCTGGATCCTGGCAGCCCCTTTTCCATCAGGCCCCGTCTCGACCCCGACCTGCTTCGCTGGCTCTGGCGTTTTCGCGGGGCCTGTCGCCTCGAGCCCATGCGCCGCGCCATCCCCGTGCTGTTGGCGCTCAGCCATGCCAGTCTTGGCCTATACGAAGAACTGCACAATCAGCATGTCCTGGATGATGGCTACCATTACAATGGCCGCTTGATGCTGTTCCATACCCAGGCAGGTCTCGAGCACGGAATCGAGGACTTGCGCCTGCTCAACGACTTTGGCGTAAACGGCGAAATACTCGATCAAAATGGGGTTCGGCAGATGGCGCCCAGTGTTCAGGCTTCTGTGCTTGGCGGGGTTTATTATCAGGGGTATGCACATCTCCTACCCGGACGCTTTGTACGCAAGTTAGCCGCTGTAGCTAAAACCATGGGCGTTCAAATCCATACAAATACGGAACTGTTGGACTTCGAAACAGTAGGGCAACGCATCTCGAAAGTGCTGACAACGCGCGGCGCCTTTGAGGCTGATGATATTATCCTGGCGGCAGGCGCCTGGTCGCAGCTGATTGCCCGTCGCCTGAATCTACGCCTGGCTATCGAGGCGGCCAAAGGCTATAGCATCACCGTCCAACGCCCTCACGACCTCCCCGATCTGCCCCTCTCCCTGGGGGAAGCCAAAGTAGCAGTCACACCTATGGGCGAATTCTTGCGCTTCAGCAGTACCCTCGAAATGTCAGGCTTTGACACGTCGATTAATATGCGAAGGGTTTCGGCCACCCGCTCGGCCCTTCAAACCTATCTTGGCGGCCTGGACACTTTGCAGGATATGGAGTTATGGCGTGGACTACGGCCGATGACGCCCGACAGTTTACCTCACATCGGTCGCAGCCCTTCTTGGCAGAACCTGATTATCGCCACCGGACATGGCATGGCGGGCATCACCCATGGTCCCATTACCGGAAAACTGGTGACGCAGATCATCGATGACGTCCCACCTGATATCGATTTAACGCCATTGAGGCCGGATCGATTCGCATGATATTATATGTATTCAGGAGTATTCTCCTATGAAAATCACCAAAGCCAACATCTACCTGGCCGACATCGCCGGGCGCAGACCCATTCTCGTCCAGGTGTATACCGATGCGGGTTTGAGCGGTATCGGCAACGCCGCCATCGCTTACGGCATTGGGGCGACCGCAGCTGCAGGCATGATCAAAGATCTGATCGAGGGCGTTGTGCTCGGCCAGGACCCTTTTCGTATCGAAGCCCTCTGGAGCGAAATGTATGACCATTCTTTCTGGGCCAAAGGGGGCGGGCCAATCGTATTCGCCGGCATCAGCGCCATCGAGCAGGCCCTGTGGGATATCAAAGGTAAGGCGCTGGGCGTGCCCGTCTATGAGATGTTGGGGGGAAAATTCAGGGATGAAGCCCGGGTTTACGCCAATGGCTGGTCGTTTCGATCCAATACGCCGGATGAGTTCGCCAGAGCGGCGGAAAAGGTAGTTAATGATGGCTATACGGCGCTCAAACTTTATCCCCTGGCGATGCCCGATACCTCGAACACAGATGGCCGCATACGGCATGTAGCGCTGCGCACGCTAGACCGCGACCATGAGAAACTGGCGATCGCTCGCGTCAAAGCGGTTCGAGACGCTGTTGGTGCAGATATCGAGGTGCTGGTGGATGTCAGCGCCGAACTAACGACCGATGCCACCATACGCATTGGCCGCCAACTCGAGGAATTCAACTTATTCTTCCTGGAAGAGCCAGTCGATCCCTTTGATGTCAGGGCGCTGAAAAAAGTGTCCGAGCATGTCCACATCCCCATCGCTGTAGGCGAACGCCTCTACACCCGCTATGGTTTTCGCCCGGTGATGGAAAGCCATGCCGCCGACATCCTGCAGCCGGACATCGGCAACACAGGGGGTTTGATGGAAACCAAAAAGATCGCGGCCATGGCAGAGGTCTACAACATGAAGATCCAGCCTCATCACGCCGGCGTAACGCCCGTTTCCACCGCCGCTGCCCTACAACTCAGCGCCTGTATCCCTAACCTTAGCATCCTCGAACTCTACCCCTATCGTATCCCCGAACATTATGAAATCGTGGACCATGCGCCGGAATATGATAGAAATGGCAGCTACCTGCCCATACCCGAAAGGCCGGGCTTGGGTGTGGAGTTGGTGGAAGAGCGTATACGGCCGTTCCTATGGGCGGTGTGCGAATTGCAGTAAAAAAGGAGGAGAAACCAGATGTCAAAAAAAGTAGACCTATTGTGGTTGAGCCAGGAAGATGTAATCGCGGCAGGTGGCCTGGACATGGCCAAGGCTGTACAAGATCTGGAAGACGTATTTCGGCTGCACGCCGCCGGGGACTACGTGCTACCCGAAAAGATCGTACTGGATTGGCAGGAAGCGCCACCCGGAGAATTGCACAATCACATCAACATCATGCCGGGCTATTTAGGCGGCCGCTTCGACACGGTGGGCGTGAAGAACATCGCCAGCTTTCCGCGCAACCCCCAACAGCATGGTCTGCCGCGCGCTTCCGCCCTGGTGATGTTGCAGGATACAAAGCTCGGCTTACCCCTGGCGGTGATGGATGACACCCTCATCAGCGCTATGCGCACAGGCGCGGCCACCGGGGTCGGAGCCAGGTATCTGGCCTCTGAGAACGCGACCCGGGTGGGATTGATCGGGGCGGGGGTGCAATGCCGAACCCAGTTGATGGCGGTGCAGGTTGCCAGGCCAAGCCTTCAGCAAGGGCTTGTCTTCGACATCCGCCGCCAGCGCGCCGAGGCGTTTGTAACAGAGATGAATCAGCGGCTGGGCATGGAGCTGGCGGTGGCTGATAGCGCTGAAGAGGTGGTACGCCAGGCGGAGGTGTTGGTCACGGCCACGACCACGACCCAACCCATTGTCGAACAGGGTTGGCTGAGCCCGGGCAGTTTCTATGCGCACGTTTCCGGCTACGAATGTTCTTATGATGTCTTGCGCCACGCTGATAAAATCGTCGTCGATGATTGGCAGCAGGTCAAACATCGTATGTATTCAACCGTGGCCCTGATGTGGCGCGACGGCCTATTTTCCGACGATGACATTTACGCCGAACTGGGAGAAATCGTCAGTGGCCAGAAACCTGGCAGAGAGACTGAACAAGAGATCATCCTGTTCAGCCCAATCGGTATGGGCTTGCACGACCTGGCCGTTGCCCAACGGATTTACAAAACTGCTCAGCGCCAGGGGTTGGGGCAAAGAGTGACGCTCTGGGAGGAACCATTGTGGATGTGAGCGAGAATATGTTCGATCTGAGCGGGCGGGTGGCTATCGTCACGGGCGGTTGTAGCGGCATCGGCCAGGCGATGGCAGGCGGCCTGGCCCGCTATGGCGCCCGCATCGTGGTCGCGAGTCGCGACGAGGCCAAATGTGAGAGGGCCGCCCGCGAGTTGGAAACCGAGGGTGCTGAGGTGCTGGCAATAGCGACTGATGTCAGCATACCGGAGCAAGCAGAAAGGCTGGTCGAGCAAACACGCCAGCGTTGGGGACAAGTCGATATTCTGGTAAACAGCGCCGGCGTCGCCCAAGGCGTTCCCGCCCTGGAAATGACGGTAGAAGAATGGCGGCGCGTCCTCTCCATCGATCTGGACGGTGCATTCTTTTGTTGCCAAACGGCCGGTCGGGTGATGAAGGAGGCTGGCCGGGGCTCGATCATCAACATCACTTCCCTATCCGGCATGCTGGGCTACGCCGATCAGGCGGCCTACTGCGCTTCCAAAGGCGGCCTGACAATGCTAACCCGGGCACTGGCTGTAGAATGGGCGCAGTTCGGCATACGCGTCAACGCCATCGCCCCTACATGGTTCTATTCGCCGATGAGCAAACAGACGCTGGATGATCCGGCTAAATTGGCCGATAAGCTCAAATCTATCCCTCTGGGCCGTGTGGGACAGGGAGACGACATCGCCGGCGCTGTTGTCTTCCTGGCTTCAGATGCAGCCCAATATGTCACCGGCCATGTGTTAAGCGTGGACGGTGGCAAATTCGCCTTACTTGGAGAGTGACTGAATATGCAAATACGAAAGATAACGATATGCGGCGGCGGTAACGGCGCCCACGCCCTGGCGCCAATCGCCGCTGAAAATCTCGGCTGTGAAGTGGATATCTACGCCCCCTTTGGCGACGAAGCCGAACGCTTGAGCGCTGCTATCACCGCCCACGGTGGCCTGGAAACGGCCGGTGTTGTTCAAGTCAAGGCCCAACCTCATTTGGTCAGCGCCGATCCTGCGGCAGTGATCCCCGGCAGCGACATGGTTTTTCTGGTGTTACCCGCCTTCGCCCATGAGAGCACGTTGCGCCAGATCGCGCCCTATCTGGACCCAGGAGCCTGGGTGGGAGCGATGCCGACCCGAGGCGGTTTTGATTACGCCGCCGCCTCTGTGCTGGCCGAGTTAGGACGAGAGGATGTTGGACTTTTCGGCCTGCAAACATTGCCCTGGGCATGTCGCATCAGTTCCTACGGCCAGGTCGTCGAAGTCCTTGGTGTCAAGCAGATCGTAGATATAGCCGCCAAACCGTCATCACAGATCGAGGCGATCGTTGGCGTGCTGGAGAGGATGTTGGGGCTATCCCTTGGTGCTGTATCCAACTTTCTGTCGCTGACCCTGGCTAATACGGGACAACTCATCCATCCTGGCATCATGTACGGCCATTTCGCCCGCTGGGAGGGTACACCTTATAGTGCGGGCGAGATCCCCTTCTTTTACCACAGCCTCGACGCTGCCGGAGCGCGCACCCTGGCCGGGTTAAGTGATGATATCCAGACGATCCGCGCTGCCTTGCAACCCTTCATAGATGTATCTGCGGTACATCCGTTGCAGACATGGCTACGACGCTCGTATTCCGGCGCCATCGCCGACGATTCTTCTTTGCGATCTTCTTTCGTTAGCAATCGCGCCTATACCGGAATCAAGGCGCCTATGCGAGAGATCGCACCAGGAGAATTTGTTCCCGATTTTCACGCTCGGTACTTATCCGAAGATGTTCCCTTCGGTTTGGCTGTCAGTCGAGCCATCGCTGAGCTAGCTGATGTAGCGACCCCTGTCATGGCAGAAGTGATCGCATGGGCAAACGATAAGATTGGCGCAGATCTTGCCAGCGCTGACGCTGCGACCGCTCGCACTCCCCAAAACTATGGGTTAAGAGACCTGGAGCAGGTTCTAGACTTCACCACCGAAGCGTAGCAGATCGCCTGTTGCAACTACAAGTCCCCAAGCATATAATATCGACCGGCATGGGGGTACAAATCAATTGACACACTCATTTAGCTACTACCAACATGTTGAGGTGGCGTGCAACGTTCCGCCCTGATCAGATTAGGTTGACATGATCATCCGCTAAAATGGCTGGTAGCATGAAGAGATTTGGTCACATCGGTTCCGTATCTCCTCTCGTGCTGAGATATTTTTCTCAAGGAAGCGTGTCATGGAATCCAACGACTGGCAAAGCGAAGAGGCGACTTCTCATATCCACGATAGTACACAGTATCTTGAAAAATCCGTAGACGATCTCAACCGGAAAATTGAGACGATAAAAGGAGAAGTGGACGCGCTGCAAATCGAGGTGATGAAACCCTCGATGCCCTAGTACAGAAATGCGGCGATTATTGTATTAGGCAAGCACATGTTGCACTTCGACTGAGAAACGAACTTCCCCAGTATCAGACATTTTCGCAGGTGAAACCCCGTCATTCGGAGATGTCGGCCCCGAAAAGAGGTGGGCCATTTGAGTAAAGTGTATCTGACCAATACAAATTTTCACCAATTCTGTTCTCTTTTTCGTGTCAATTCGTGTCATTCGTGGCGAATTAGTCCAGCAACACTTAACGGGGACACTAGCAGCTTATGAATTTAGACGAAATTCTCAAACTTTATGATAAAGAGCAACGCATTGAATTGACGTATCCTGATATCGAACGACAGGCGACGCCTTACGTTGTGCGTCACATATCACTCTCTGGCAGCCACCCGGAAAGCTGGATTATCTACTCAAACCTGGATGACGCTAATGTAGATGATGGCATTCGTGCGGAAATCTCCTTCTTTGAGAAACTGGGGCATGACCTTGAGTGGAAATACTTCAGCCATGACCATCCCGTCGATTTGAAAGAGCGTCTGGCGAGACAAGGTTTTGAGATAGAGGATGAAGAGGCTGTTTTGGTAGCCGATCTGAGAGAGACGCCGGCCAGAATGCTGGAACCTGTCACCTACGACATTCGGCGTATCACCAATCCGGCGGGAATTGAGGATGTTATCAGTGTTCAGGAGCAGGTTTGGGGCAGGTCCTACGGAGATATGGGCGAGTGGTTGAGAGAGGGGCTGCAAAACTATTCTGAACAGATCAGTATCTATGCCGTGTATGTGGATGGCAAACCGGTCAGTTCTGGCAGGCTTACATTCCACGAGCAAAGTCAGTTCGCCGGTCTGTGGGGTGGGTCTACCTTGCCGGCGTATCGAAAGCAAGGTATCTACACAGCCCTGGTCGCCATTCGCACACAGGAAGCGATGCGACGAGGCATTCGTTTTCTGACCATCGATGCCAGCCCCATGAGCCGCCCCATTTTGGAGAAGTTTGGATATAAACTACTTACCTACACCTATCCCTGCAAATGGAAAGTGGGACAAAGGTCGACTTCTTTGTAGTGCTTTTGGCATCTCTGCAGATGAACGATGATCAAAATAGTATTGGCCCTGCTCCCGGTTATGCAATGAGCTTGAAAACAGATGATAGGCAAAAGCTTAAAGACAGGCTTCGTAAATCATTACCAACTGCTGATATTGGTTCGATTTCCCTTACGGCCAGGGCTTGAGCGGTAAATACACTCTGGGACCACCGACATAGCGGAGGAGATTACGCATGAATAGCTATAACATTCTGTCATTCGACGGCGGCGGTATACGCGGCTACCTGCCGGCCGTGTTGCTCAACCGCCTGGCTGAAGCCCGACCAGAATCGCTGGCGAAATTCGACCTGTTTGCAGGTACGTCCATCGGCTCCATGATGGCGCTGAGTCTGGCATACGGCCTGACGCCGGCGGACATCTGCGAGCTGTTCGAGGCGCACGGCAAAACCATTTTCCAAGACTCGCTCCTCGATACCATAAAGGACATAGGGTTCATGAGAGGGGCCAAGTATGGCAACAAGAACCTCAAACGGGTACTCACCGAAAAATTCGGCGAGGCCACGCTAGCCGATCTTAAACGTAAGGTCTTGATTGCGAGCTTCGACCTTGACAATTGCCCAGCAGATGCCGAGACGCCGCGCATGTGGAAACCCAAATTCTTCCACAATTTCCCCGGCGAGGATTCGGATGGCGACCAACTTTTGGTGGATGTGGCCCTCCGCAGTAGCGCCGCGCCCTTCTACTTCCCGGTCTACCAAGGTTACGCCGACGGCTTCATCGTCGCTAACAACCCCAGCATGTGCGCCGTAGCCCAAGCGCTATCTACCAATGCGGCGCCGCTGTCGCGAATCGCAGTATTCTCGCTGGGTACCGGGCTGAACCAGCGCTATTTCCCCCAGCAGCACGCCAATTGGGGCTGGCGGCAATGGCTTTTCCAAATGCAGCCGCTTCAGTTACGCATGTACGTGATGCCACTGGTGTACATGATGTGGGAGGGCAGTGTCGATACTGCCAATTACCAGTGTAAGCAGTTGCTGGGCAATCGCTTCCAGCGACTGGATCCGTTGTTGCCAAAACCTATTGACATCGACGCCGTCAACAAGATGCCCGACTTGAAACAGGTGGGGATGGAAACCGATCTCAGTGCAACAGTAGAATGGTTGGATCGCCATATCGGCCCCGGGCCGAATGTGGAATAGCTGTTGGAGACACAAGTGTAACTCAACCTTAATTCGGGCTAGGGGCACGGTCTTGCACCTGCCCGACGGGCGACCGCAAGGGTGCGCCCCTGCTTATCGAGAAGATACAAAACGTCATTCATTGAAGGCAGACAAGGTTACACAAACATGCCCGAATGCGGGTATAATTTTGTCAAATCACCGAAAAAACGCGAGTACACTTTCATCGATTGGCCGCATATGCTTACCAACCTACATAAGTCCTACTCTAAAACCAAAGCGATAGTAAAAGGAACCTGACAGTTATGTCTGATCGTGCAAATCGAGCCGTTACCATCTGGCTGTTTGTGGTGTGTATTCTCATCGTATTCATGGTATCCTTCGGCGGCCTTGTTAGGCTGACGAGATCGGGTCTTTCGATTGTGGAATGGAACCCAATTAGTGGTGTGATCCCACCCAGTGGTGAAGAGGCCTGGCAGATTGAGTTCAGCAAATACCAACAGACACCTGAATTTGAGAAAGTCAATTCCGAAATGACATTGGATGGTTATAAGCGCATTTTCTACTTGGAGTGGTTTCACCGACTGGTTGCCCGGTTTGTCGGACTCATTGTGGTCATCCCTCTCTTCTATTTCCTACTCAAACGCTATATACCCTGGCGGAAATCAGCAGTCTACCTCCTCATCGCCATCGGTTTCGCCCTCCAGGGCTTTATGGGCTGGTACATGGTCAGTAGTGGCCTGGTCGACCGGCCATCGGTCTCACATCTCCGCCTCACTGCCCACTTGCTCGCAGCCCTCGCCTTGCTGGCCCTCTCCTTCTGGATGGCGCTGCGACATCACTACCGATTCCCAGAGCAGGAGCCGAAGGGGATCAAAACCGCTGGGTATCGCCTGTCCTGGCTTATGGTTGCCGTACTGACGATCCAGATATCTTATGGCGGACTGGTTGCGGGCTTGAAGGCGGGGCATGCGTCCAATACCTGGCCACTGATGTTCGGTTATCTGGTTCCGCCGGGCATGCTGTCGGTGATCCAACCCTGGTGGCGAAACCTGATCGAAACGGCCTCTACTGTGCATTTCATGCATCGCTGGTTCGCATTCACTGTACTGATCGTTGCCATCGCCCTCTATTTTCTGGCCAAAAAACGTGATTACAGCCATGCCATTCACACAGGCATCCTGCTCATGATCGTCTTGACCTTGGTTCAGATCGGGCTGGGGGTGAGCGTGATCTGGCTGGGCGTACCCATCTGGCTGGCACTGCTTCATCAGGCCGTAGCTTTGGGTTTGTTCTTGCTGAACTTCTATCTCGTCTATCAATTCAGCCATGTGATAGAGGCTGAACCCCGACCTGTCGTGCATTCGCTTCAAGCAGGACCGGTCTAAAACGCGATTCAGCGTATCTGTTACCAATGGCGACCATAGCCGCTACGACAATGATATTGCTTGGACGCGCGGGAATTGGGACAAGTGGCATGGAACCTATTTGATGAATAAACAGCAGGCGTATTTGACGCGTCACCACGCCTCCCCATAGCGCAATCGTAAGGAGCAATATTGATAAGCTAACAACTGACAATTTCTGCGGCGGCCGTTCTTGTGATCGTCCCCGTGTATAAAGCAGTGCTCGAGTTTGGCAAAAAGGTTCAAGCCGTTGCCATACTCGATATAACAGATCGCCTTGATAGGTTGATCGATGTCCAGAAAGCACACTATCCTCGATTGGATCTCCGATTGGGGGATCGCCATTATTCAAATAGTCTCGAAAATCGTTAAGACAATGAAGAACTGCAATGAACACCACCACCACTTACCAAACATTACAAAAACCAGCCAGTGAATTTAGTAGCAGAGAAGCCTATCTAGAACATGAACTTGTGATCATGAACCCCAGGAGATGGAAGCTCAACCTTCCTGGACGTGATTTCAATTTCGAAATTGAAGATATAACACCCGCTCTGGCAGGCACCATTGGCAAAATTGTTATGACAACCGCCATTGTAGCCGCTTTCGCCGCTGCATATGGACTCGGTCCCGAGTTTGTCGTCGAGAACGTACGCTTCGAGATGTTGATAGCGGCCGTTCTCTTCGTCATTCTATTTGGGTGTGTCCTAGATGAGTTATTGGCGTGTCCTTGTGCTCCGTTCTTTAGCCAGATTATGAGTAAGGTCTTCCCAGAAAGCCTTGGGGTCGGCAGGGAAGGAGGAAGTGGGGGAAATAATTAATAG
>JAAENG010000177.1 GCA_024224665.1 Chloroflexota bacterium
CCACACGACCACACGACCAACCGACCACACGACCAACCGACCACGCGACCAACTCAAATGTCTATCAACTACCCACCAACCGCCCCACCGGCCTTCCACCTTCTCGCCAAACCCACCGGCGCCATCTGCAATCTTGATTGTGCATATTGCTTTTTCCTGTCGAAAGAGATGCTCTATCCTGGCAGTCGCTTTCGCATGGCCGACGAGATGTTGGAGCTATACATCAAGCAGTTGATCGAATCCCACCGCACGCCCGAAGTCTCGATTTCTTGGCAGGGTGGCGAGCCCACGCTTATGGGTCTCGACTTCTTCAAACGCTCGGTTGAACTGGCCGAAGAATACCAGAAGCCCGGCATGACCATCACTTACTCGATGCAGACCAACGGCACACAGCTGAACGACGATTGGGGGATATTTCTCAAGAAACACAATTTCCTGATCGGCATCAGCTTTGACGGCCCCAAAGAGATTCATGACGCTTATCGAGTCAATAAAGGAGGGGCCGGGTCATTCGACCAGGTGATGCGAGGGCTGGAAGTTCTCAAGCGGCACAAAGTCGATTTCAACATCCTCTGCACCGTTCATGCCGCCAATGGCGATAGAGGATTAGAGGTATACCGTTTCTTTAGGGATGATCTGGGCGCAGAGTTCGTACAGTTCATACCGATCGTCGAACGCATCAACGAGGATGGGGGTAGATTGCTTCAGGCCGGAAACACCGTCAGCGATCGCTCCATCCAATCGGGACAGTATGGTACGTTTCTCGCCGAGATATTTGACGAATGGGTGCACAAGGATGTCGGTCGGATCTATGTGCAGTTATTCGATGTCGCTTTGGGGAATTGGGTGGGCGCCCCTCCCAGCCTTTGTGTGTTTTCCCCGACCTGTGGCAATGCCCTGGCAATCGAACATACGGGCGATCTTTATGCTTGCGATCACTATGTCGAGCCAGACTATTTACTCGGCAACATCAAAGAGACGCACATGATCGAGCTGGTGGCATCGCCAAAGCAACGCCAATTTGGCCAAGATAAACTGGCCACCCTGCCACGGTATTGCCAGGAATGTGAGGTACGATTCACCTGCCACGGCGGCTGTCCCAAAAATCGGTTCCTGTTAACACCCGCTGGTGAGCGCGGACTCAACTACCTCTGCGCCAGCTACAAGCATTTCTTCAATCATATCGACCGCCCTATGAAGATCATGGCAGGCTTGTTGAGGCAACAGCGGGCGCCCGCTGATATCATGCAGATATTGGCATCGGAAGAGGCGGCGGAAAAAGAGAAGGCGTTTGCCAATGCCAAACGCAACGATCCCTGCCCCTGCGGCAGTGGCCGCAAATTCAAACAGTGCCATGGCCGTATGGAGGCAACCAGATCGTAATGCGTGACCTGCGGATGTTTATGCAAGTCGTGGCGGCATTGATCGTTCTACTGGCGACGGCATGCGCCGGCAACTTGCCTGCCGGAGACGCCGTCGTTACAACCAGCAGGCCGGATGACACTGTCACGGTCGAGGGAATATCGGAGGTTGTTGTCGATATCGACAGTCCCAGCGGTATCGGTGAAGCAACGATCGAATTGGCGTCGATCCAAACCATGCAGAACCTCACGATCCTGTTGCATTTAAACGGGCTCGAATCATTCCGCTTTTTATATGGAGATACGGAGATAGGGGCCTCGGTCTCTAGCCACGGCGACCAAACTGTGCGAGAATATCAGGTGATAGGATCTGAAGAACAAGCGATCGCGCCAGAAAATCCCTTGTGGATGGACATTCGATATGTGCAGGAGGAAGGCGAGTCTGGCGGTGGCGGATACTACGAGGTATCAGCTCCCGAATCATTCTATCAGAGTAGTGAATCCAGTTTTGAGATCTCATGGATCGATTTCTACCGTTAATAGAGGCACAATAGGTATCAACCTGTAACTTAATTCCCCTCTCCTCAGGAGGCTTTTTGCAAATGCTTAAATCATTTCGCAGGGTCTTATTCCTATACCGAAAGTACAGGGCAAGGCTTATCGCATCCCAAGTGCTGGTACTGATTTCGGCTCTGGCCATGATCGGCGTGGCTACGCTCAACCAGCGCATTATCAACGAAGGCATCATCGCAGAGAACCCGGCAGTGATTCTCGAAACCGGCCTGGTGATGTTTGTCTTAGCCCTGATCTCCGGCTTCGCCCTGGCCGGTGCGGCTGGGCTGGCGGTGTTTTTCTCACAAGGCACAGCCAGACTGCTGAGGGTTCACTTCTATCGCAAAATCCAGACCTTCAGTTTTGCCAATTTCGATCGCTTCCGCACGGGCAATCTCCTGGTCAGGCTCAATGCCGATGTGGTGAATGTGCAGAATGCGGTGCTGTACGCTACCATTCTCACATTGTACGCCCCTTTCATCGTGCTTATTGCATTCATCCTCACAGCCCTCACCATTCCCAGCCTGTTGTGGATATTGGTAGTTGTGATCGTCGTCGTTCTTGGAGCAATGGTACTGCTCGTCCCCGCCGTCTTCAAGGCTTATGACCAGCGCCAGCAAAAACTCGATTTGCTAAACAATACCCTGCAAGAGAATCTGGCCGGCGTACGCGTGGTCAAGGCTTTTGTGCAGGAAGAATACGAGATCAATCGATTTGATGGGCGGGCCGATGACATGCGCAAACCGGCCTACCAGGCAGCGTTCCGGGTTGCGTTTCTCTCCCCGATGTTGACAGGCGTCGCTCAGCTATCCATTGCCATTGCCATCGGTGTCGGCGGTATTCAAGTCGTCAACAATACCGGTTTGAGCGTAGGTGAACTGGTTACCTTTACACAGTATCTCTCGTTGGTTGTTGCCCCTCTGGCCATGCTGGCGATTGTCGTACCCTTCGTACTACGTGGCGATGCCTCAGCAGCGCGCATCCTCGAAGTGTACGATGAGGAACCGGCCGTGCTGGATAGGGCAGAGGCGCAGGCTCAGGAGACTGGGGCGATCAAAGGGCGGGTGGTCTTCGACAACGTCACTTTCGCCTTCCACCGCGCCGACGGAGAACTGGATCCACCTGCATTAAAGAACATCAACTTGACCATCGAACCAGGCGAACGCATCGGCTTCCTGGGAGCGACCGGCGCCGGTAAATCCGCCCTGGTCAACCTCATCGCCCGTTTCTATGACGTCACAGAGGGGCGAATCACCATCGACGGTGTGGATGTGAGGGATATCCCCCAGGACAATCTACGGCAAATCGTCGGCATCGCTTTACAGGAGGCTCTGCTGTTTCAGGGAGATGTTCGCTTCAATCTCAAGTTCGGCAATCCCGAGGCAGATGACGATATCATGATCGATGCCTCCAGGGCGGCAGACTCTTTTGGCTTCATCATGAATTTGCCCGAGCAATGGCAGGCGCCTGTGGCGCGACGAGGCTACAACTTCTCCGGTGGACAAAGGCAGCGTCTGGCCATCTCACGCACCCTGACGACACTGCCCAGGGTACTGATTCTGGACGACAGCACCAGTGCTCTGGATGCAGCGACCGAGGGGCGGGTGCAGGAGGCCATCCCCGGATTCACTAACAATGTCACCACTTTGTATGTGGCTCAGCGTATCAGCGCCGTCATCGATCTCGACAAGATCGTGCTCTTGGAAAATGGCGAGATCGTGGCGATGGGCAATCACGAGGAATTGTTGAGCAGCAGCACACTCTATCAAGAGATCTACGAATCGCAGCTTGGCGCCGGCATAACAGCCGGGCTGGATATGGAGGTGGTGTCATGACGACGACAACCGCAAGCGCAAAAACTTTGGAAGTGGAACAGAACCCTGAAAAGGCTGCATCTGCGAAGGATGACACCTCACAGGTATTGGGCAGGTTGTTAGGTTACATGGCTGGAGGTGAGCAACGCTCACGTTTCGCCGGGGCTACGGTCTTTCGCACGATCGGTTTGCTGGGCCTGATTACGATTCCCGCCTTTACCGGCCTGGCGATCAATGTCGTCAGCGATCCAAACGGTACAGTGCAAGACCTGATGAAGTGGGTAATTCTGGCCCTCATCGCTGGTATCGTTTATCTGGTTTTCAGTTTCTTTGCGGAGCGAGTGTTCTCAGACCTGGCAACGCGCGGCCTGTACCGGCTGCAGGTGCATCTCTTCACACATATGCAGAAGCTCTCGCTTAATTTCTTTGACCGCCAGCCCATTGGCGAATTGATGAGTCGCGTAACCAATGATACCGAAGTCGTCTCACTGTTTTACGAGACCGCCGCCGCCCAGATCATTCGGGCCATCATCCAGATACTGCTGATCATGATCGTAATGTTCATCCTGGATTGGCGTCTGGCCATTGTCGCTCTGCTAATCGTGCCGGTCATGCTGATCTTCACCGCCGTTATTCAGCGTATTGCCACGCCTGCCTTCAATAAGTTGCAAGAGGAGTTGGGCGAGCTCAGTGGCTTCCAGGAAGAGACCATTTCCGGGCAGAAGGTGATCAGTAGCGCCCGCCGCCAGGAATGGGCCGATGAAGTGAATGAACTCCTGGCAGATGGCGTCTACGATGTCGGCACTCAGGCATTCTTCACCTCCCTATTGCAATACCCCCTGACCCAATCTCTTACGCTCATGCAGATCGTCATCGTCCTGGTCGCGGGGGCCTTTATGGTACTGGCCGGGGAGATCACATTGGGGATCGTGACGGCGTTCATGGCCTATGCAGCTTTACTCGCCAGCCCGCTATCTGAGATCGCTAACTACACCAGCACGACCCTGAACGCCATCGCCGGTGGCCGCCGCGCTTTCAGCATCATCGATGAAGAACCCGTGGTTCGGGATGCCGAAGACGCCACTGACTACGAGTTCAAAGGTGGCCAGATCGATTTTGAGGATGTCGATTTCAGTTATGTGCCGGGACGTAAGATCTTACGACACAATACCTTCGAAGCTAAGCCGGGCCAGAAGATCGGTATTTGTGGCCCCACCGGCGCCGGTAAATCGACCATTATCAATATCCTCACCCGCTACTACGACGTCGATAGCGGTACGATCTACATCGATGGCCAGGACTTGAGTAAGCTCACCCAGGTCAGCTTGCGCGAGAGCATCGGTACGGTGCTGCAAGAGGCCTTCCTCTTCTCGGACACGGTGATGAACAACCTCAAGTATGCTCGAAAAGGCGCCACCGAAGCGGAGTGCGTCGAGGCAGCCAAACAGGCCAATGCCCACGAGTTTATCACGAACTTACCACAGGGTTACGAGACCATGCTCACAGAGCGAGGATCCAATCTCAGTCAGGGCCAGCGCCAGATGATCACTATCGCCCGGGCCATGGTCGCCCAGCCCAAGATGATGATCCTGGATGAGGCCACCAGCAATGTCGACACCCGCACAGAAAAACTGATCAACGAAGGCCTGCAACGCCTGATGGAAGGTAAAACCAGCTTTGTGATCGCCCACCGTCTTGCCACTATCCGTGATTCAGCCAAGATCCTCGTTGTCAACGGTGGTGAGGTCGTGGAAGAAGGCCCGCACGACGAGCTGATGGCCGCCAGGGGATTTTACTACGCCCTGTATATGTCACAGTTCAAGGGCAAAGCGCCAGGTGGCGAAGAGGCTACAGATGTTGAATTCATTAGTACGTAGCAGGCTGTCGGAAAAGTCGATCTCAAGGCTTTTAGGACACGGATTAAGGCGGATTCACACGGATTAAACCATCATGGCTCTTTCGGAATTTGCGTGACTCCTACTAGAGAGGTGTGATTCGTCAGTACGCAACACGCAGCCTTGTCCTGAGCGAAGCCGAAGGGACGCACCACGCAACACGCAGCCTTGTCCTGAGCGAAGCCGAAGGGACGCACCACGCACCACGCAGCCTTGTCCTGAGCGAAGCCGAAGGGACGCACCACGCACCACGCACCACGCACCACGCACCACGCACCACGCACCACGCACCACGCACCACGCACCACGCACCACGCACCACGCACCACG
>JAAENG010000178.1 GCA_024224665.1 Chloroflexota bacterium
CCACACGACCAAACGACCACCCGACCACCCGACCACACGACCAAAGGACCACACGACCACCCGACCACACGACCACACGACCACACGACCACACGACCACCCGACCACACGACCACCCGACCACCCGACCACACGACCACACGACCAAACGACCACCTACCCTATGATCACATTTACACACCTCACCAAAAAGTTCGGTAAATTCACTGCCGTCGATGATCTCAGCTTCGAAGTGTCCAGGCAACAAGCCGTGGCGCTGTGGGGCCCAAACGGAGCCGGCAAGACTACCATCATCAAATGCTTGCTGGGCTTACTCGGCTATGAAGGTCAAATCGTCGTCGATGGCCTGGATGCACGCAAAAAAGGGCGTGAGGTACGGCGGATGCTGGGCTACGTGCCACAAGAACTTTCCTTCTACGACGATATGAGTACGGCTGGAATGACCCGATATTTCGCCCGCCTGAAAAAAGTAGATTCGTCACGATCTGTGGAGGTTTTGGACCAGGTGGGGTTGACAGAGCATGCCAAAAAACCGGTGGGAGCACTCTCTGGTGGGATGAAACAACGCCTGGCGCTGGGTTTGGCCTTGCTTGCCGATCCGGCCATTCTGGTGTTGGACGAACCTACCTCCAGCCTGGATGCAGAGACACGTGATCAATTCCTGAGTTTGCTAAGCGAGGTCAATGGTGGGGGCAAGACCATTGTTTTTACATCTCACCATCTCCAAGAGATCGAGACCCTGGCCGACCAGGTCCTGGTTTTAAGAGAAGGAAAGATTGAATTCTCTTGCGAAGCACATGAGATGGCAGAGCGATTGGGCTTGCGGACACAGATTAAACTGCGAGTGGCGCTCGATTTGATGGATACTGCCCTCGAGGTGTTGCTGCGGGAGGGACTCTCGGCCCGCAGAAATGGCGTGGGTATCCTGGTCGAGGTACCGGCTCATGCCAAGGCAAAGCCAATCGAAAGTTTGAGTCACGCTGACATCCCGGTTTTGGACTTCGATATCCGCTAAGGAGAAGAAACTATGTACATCAGTTTGTCGACCCTCTGGATTATCGCCCAAAAAGAATTGCGGGATGCATTACGCAATCGTTGGTTTCTGCTTTACACTTTAGCCTTCGTCGCCCTCTCTCTGGCTTTTTCCTATCTGGCACTGGCTGGGGCAGGTATCGTCGGTTTCGCCGGATTTGGCCGCACTGCCGCCAGTCTCATCAACCTGGTCTTGCTCATCATCCCCTTGATGGCACTGACGGTGGGGGCACAGAGTCTGGCCGGGGAACAGGAAAAATCCACGCTAAGCTACCTCCTTGCCCAACCTGTCAGCCGGGCTGAGATATTCTTGGGTAAGTATCTGGGTTTGGCCCTGAGTCTGCTGGCTTCGCTGGCCTTGGGATTTGGCATATCAGGCGTAGTCATCGCTCTGGGCGGGGCCGGCGCTACCGACCCCTTGGTCTACGTGCAACTGGTCGGGCTGGCCTTCCTTCTCAGCCTGACCATGCTCAGTGTTGGCTTCCTGGTCTCGGCCTTCACTCGCAAAGCAGGCGTGGCCATTGGTATCGGGCTCTTCTTGTGGTTGCTATTCGTCTTCTTTGGCGATCTGGGCATGATGGGAACGGCCATTGTGTTACGAGTGCCCATCGCCAACCTTTTTGTAATGTCGCTGTCCAACCCTTTACAAGTTTTCAAGATGGCAGCCATCCTCGATATCCAGTCCACCCTGGACATCCTTGGGCCGGCCGGCATATACGCCATGCAAGAATATGGTGACATTCTACTCCTATTGTTCCTGGGTGTTCTGGCGTTATGGGTCATACTTCCCGCTGGATTGGCCTATGCCCGCTTCGCCACGAAGAACGATTTCTAACTCAACGATTTACACACAAATTTCGAATCGTGCATACAAAATCAGCGTATATACCCCTCGTGGTATCCCTCACTTTTCTCCTATTCTTTCTATCCGCCTGCGCGCAGGGTCAGGCAGAGGCTTTGCCACCCGAGATTCGTTATGGTGAGACGATCTGTGTGCAGTGCAACATGATCATCAGCGATGAGCGTTTCGCTGCCGGTTACGCGTACGAGATCGAACCTGAACGTTATGAGAGCATCGCCTTCGACGACATCGGCGACATGCTCGAACATGCTGCTGCTCATCCGCAGCATACAGTCGTGGAGTGGTACGTCCACGATTTTTACAGCAAAGAATGGCTGGACGCCACCCAGGCACATTACATGTTCAGCAACAACCTGACGACACCAATGAGTCAGGGCACGGCCGCCTTCGCAGAGTTGGCGGCAGCGGAAACCATGGCCACCGAAATGGATGGCGTTATCATGGATTGGGAGGGATTACGTGAGCGCTTCAGAGCCGGCGAGTTGGTAGTCCATGCCCATGCGCCGGAAGAGGGCGCCATGGCTGAAGGGATGGATGACGACAGTGATGAGCATGACATGCAAGAGAGCGCCACCCCCCCAAATGGCGACGCTACCATTCAAATTGTTTCTCCCAGCGATGGCGCTGTCGTCAGCCACATGTTTACCGTTCAGATCGCAACGGATAATTTCGACTTGATGGCCCCTGGCAACCATTGGCATATCTTTGTTGATGGCGAACTGGCGCAGATGGTTGGGGCTAGCGACACCGTGACAATCCATGACGTCGCAGCGGGAGAACACACCGTGCGGGTTACGATGTCAAATGCTGAGCATGAAGATCTGCCCGCGGACGACGAAGTCAGCATAGTAGTTGAAAACGGGATGGACTATGAGGAGATGGAGCATGAAGTTGACGCCGGCGGGGAGATGGAGCATCATCATGACGCAGCTATGGAGGAAACTTTGTTAGGTGAAGCAGAGGTCGAAGGCTATCATATGGAGTTGGTCAGCCACGCACCGCTGCATACCGGCTACAATGTCGTCATGTTGCACCTCAACACCGTTGATGGTGCATCCGTCAGAGATGGCGAGATTATGTACTCCCCCTTGATGAACATGGTGGAGGGTATGGATCATGGCGCCGCCGTCGAGCAGCCGGTCATGGAATTCCCCGGAATGTATCATGGCGCCATCGTTTTCCCCATGCCCTCCGGCCCCGATCTCGGTAATTGGATCCTAAAAGTCTCATTCACCGATCCAGAAACAGGCACAAGCGGCGAGGCAACTTTCGACATCGAAGTCCTGCGCTCCAAGCTGTCAGGCTCTTTTGTCACCCCGGACAAGAGCAAGGTTTTCCTAGCAGTTGTACAACCGCTCGTTCCCGGCGTTGGCGCTCAACCCCTAGAAATCTTCGCTATGCAAAAGGTATCGGCCATGGAATGGCCACCGGTTGCTGATCTCGACCTGGAAATCACACCCTGGATGCCCACCATGGATCATGGCTCGACCAACAACGAGAATCCCGTATCAACCGGCGACGGGCACTATCTCGGCCAAGTCAATTTCAGCATGGCCGGCCCCTGGACCGTTACCGTTGTCGCCGGCAAGGATGGCGAGATTTGGGGCGAAGTCATTTTCGAGTACAATATCCCGTAAGCCAAAACCTATCTTTCGCCAATCACATATCTTAGGAGAATCTCATGCGAAAAATCATTACACTCCTCGTCTTCCTCTTGATTACCGGCGCCCTGATCACTGCCTGCGGCGGTGGCGGCGATGAGGCGTCAGAACAAGCCGCCGTACCCGCCGGTGATGCCGCGGAAGGCGCCAAGCTCTACGGCCAAACCTGTCTGGCCTGCCATGGTGAGGGCGGTGTCGGTGTCGAGGGTTTGGGCAAAGACATGACTACCAGTACATTCATCGCCGGCCTGTCCGACGCCGAACTCCTGGCTTTCGTCAAAACCGGCCGTCCTATCGGGGACGAGTTGAACACCACCGGCATTGATATGCCCCCCAAAGGTGGTAACCCGGCCATAACCGACGAGCAGATCGCACACATCATCGCCTACATGCGCTCGATCCAGAAGTAGTGCATCCTGGCAAGCATCTTGTCGTAACAACCATGACGGCGCTGGCGCTTCGCCAGCGTCGTCATGGTTTTCCGTACATGGCCTGGGTCGCCGCTTGGCTGGCAGACGCCTATCATCTGCGGTGGTATGCATTTCGATGCGGCAACATCAACCCTCTGGCCGCCTGGCGGCACTTCCAGCAGGACCCGGCCATTGCGCCTGAAAAGAATCTGGTGTTTCACCGCTACGCAACCATCGCCGGGTTATGGCTGCTGGGACGGCGGTTCCGATACCTGCGCGAGCTGGCACCAGGCCTGGCCTTTCATCGCCTCCTAATCGGCCACCCAAAACATCCTTATCATCTTGAGTTCATCCATCATGAGGGTACGATGGTTGGTAAAGCGCCCACAAAAGATAATCTGTTAGTGTTTTACATTCCAGATCACCCATGGAAAATCAACGAAATGAGATCAAATCATCTTCCCACAAGTTTTCAAATGTATTATTCCTTGAACGTGGCAGGATTTTGCTATATTCGTGGCTGAAAATAGTAACACCATCTGGCCCGCTATCTATAAGTTTTAGCACGACAAATGATGATTTGTTCAAACCAATAATCGAGAACATCCGTTTGGGGATGAGCCACTCCCACCCCAACGATGTTGAATCCGCTGGGGATCAAGGAGATAGATCGGACTTGTCCCAATTCGATTATCTCAACAAAATCAATTTTAAGTACATGAGCTCTGGGTTCGCTCAAAATTTGGACGAAAAGCAAGAATGTGATAAGCCATGCTCATGGACACAGAAATGACGATTGAGACCGAACAAATTAACGATTTGCCGCTGCTGTTTGAGTTGATGCAGAAGATGGGGCTGCAAGCG
>JAAENG010000179.1 GCA_024224665.1 Chloroflexota bacterium
AACCCCCGTTGGCGGGCATCAGCCCAGATCAACGGTAGGCGCTCACAGCGGTTCTTCCCTACAAAGGCAGAAGCTCGAGCTTGGTTGACCGAGGTTCGCCGGCAGAGTCCCGTTGAGCAATTCTGGCATAGTCTCCCGCCAATCCAACGGCAAAGAGTAATGTTGAATTATCAGTCAGGGACTCTTGACCTCTTCGGCCATGACCAGATGCCAAATTATATCACACTTACAGAAGCCGTGTGCCGTTATGTTGATGTCAAAAAGGGGCAGGATTTGCGCACTAGCAGCTTCGCTCAAATTAAGCTCAGCCTTCGCCAGCTAAGCACCAACTTCAAGGGTAAGCAATGCCACGAGATCAGCACCACCATGATCGAAGGTTGGTTTCGGAACCGCGGCTGGAAACGCAGCACAGTAGATGGAGTCATCGCCAAGATTGGCCCGTTTTTCACTTGGTGCTTGAGGGAAAATTACATAACGGCAAACCCGGTCAAGGGCGTCATGCGGCCAAAGAGGGATGAGTGCGAACCTTGCATCTTCGCTCCTGATGAGGTTGCCCGTCTCTTAAGTGTCTCCACTGAGAAAGACCCCAAACTGCTCCCATACCTCACACTTGGCCTCTTTTCCGGCATTCGTCCCGAAGAAATCATGCGCTTGAATTGGGGTGATATAACCGAGCATGGTATCAACATTAGCGGTCATAAGGCCAAGACCCGACAACGCCGGTTAGTGACGATCGCCGACAACTTGGCCGCGTGGTTGAAACTCGGGGGCGACTTGCCCCTGCACAACCGACAGAAGAGACTTGAAGCCATCAGGAGAACGGCAGGTGTAACGTGGGGGCACGACATCATGCGGCACAGCTTCGCCAGCTACCACCTCGCCTACCACGGTTCACCCGACAGAACGGCCCACGAACTGGGCCACAGGGACACACAGATGCTCTATCGCCACTATCGGCAGCTTGTAACGAGGGAGTCAGCCGAGGGGTTCTGGGCGATAAGGCCTATGGCGACAACCTAAGAAGAACAAAAGGGTTGGCTCGGCCACTCGTGGGTGGCAACACTCTCCTACCCAACAATGGCAGAGGACATATTCATCAGCTACTCCCGCAAGGACTCCTACA
>JAAENG010000180.1 GCA_024224665.1 Chloroflexota bacterium
CACGTTCTTCCACAACCATTCACCGCCCCTTATCTCGATGGCGTTTTCACATACAACAGTGTTCTCTTGTGTAAGCTGGGCGTAGGAGGCTCTTTCGATGTGAAATAGATCGTGTGGGGAAATGCCCTTCATCAGGGGATGTTGATTGGGTACGACCTGGTAAAGTTCGGCGCCGGTAATGGCGATATCTTCGCCCACCACGGCCTGCAAAAGACCTTTGTGCTGTGGCTCCGCCGCTAAAACCAGCGCTCTGCCTCCCTTGGCAACGTACTTGTAAAGCTCTGCTGCAGTACGTTTATCGAGGGCATCAGTATTGAGTATGATCAGTGAATAATCAGCAAAACTCCCGACTACCAGCTCGTATCTAAGTCCGATACCCTGAAAAAACTTCTCATCGCCAGACTCAGAAGGTGTGAGTAAGCCCACTTTTGATGTGGACTGTCGTTCGTATTCTATGCAGCAGGTCAGCAAGTTTCGCAACAGAAGTGCTGCCTGAGGCACGGATTTGAAATTAGCACAGAGATCGACTTGATTCAACAGCGCCAAACCTCGGCCGATCTTGTATTCCAATATGGCAGCCCACAACATACCTCCATAGCCGAAGTCGCCTTCACCACACTCAAGCAAGATATTGAGGTCGCCCTGCACGGGCTTGTGGAAGGCGTTCTGTATCAGGAAAGATCGGTCGCTGTCGTGGATGTTATCGGGTCCCCAGAAACACAGGTCTTCATTGCTCAGACCGGAGAATAGTTTGTGTTCCGGATCGGTCATATAGGCACTGTAGAACTTCTTGCCGGATAGTGATACCTCTCCGGGAACATAGCCGCCCTGCTCTAATAACAACAAGCAGCCACCTTTAGAAACGAATACTTCTAACCGTGCTTGCCAATCGGCGAAACTCCCATCGAAATGCCTGCCCACGACCAGCACATCAACCCCTTCGAGTGGTTCGGATTCAGGCTCATTTAACCAGGTCACATCGGGGAGAAAGCCCGCAAGGATGTTGTAAGTTTCACTATCTCCAACATAGGCAATGCGCTTGCCTCGGTTATCCAGAGAGGCGGTTTTGATTGCTTGGGGATAGACACGAAAAACTTGTGTCAAAGAATGCACGAGTATCGCGTCGTGGTAGAGATACAATTGCAGGTTCAATCGTTGCATTTCTGCCACAGCGGGCAGGGCGAATACTACCTGCCGTGAAACACGTTCACCGGGTGCTTGGCTGAATGACTCCTCTCCGACGCTGAGAATCATTCCATCTTCTGTGGCCAGACGATAGAGCATCTTCGCCTCAACAGGCTTCTCAGTGTCGTTGTACATGCTAAAAGTGCGGCGAAGGTCGATCTCGCCAAAGAATGCACTGTTGTATTCGTCGGCGAAGATCGTCACCGGTTTGAAGGCTTGACGCACCGGGTCCCAGGAGGGGTTTGGCCGAAATGGTGGTTCATCGACAAAACCGTTGTTGATCGTGAGCGTATGCGCCGGTATCACATTTGGTTTGACGCCCGGCGCCGAGAGGTCGTCCCAGCTCAGAGCGATGTCCTTCTCCGGCATGGTTTTGACCATGTAATTACTCATATTGAAAGGACATAGACCGGTGACCTCCTCCTTGCGAGCATACTCGATAAAGAGACGCTCGTGCTCGCCCATGGCTGTCTGGCAGCGATCGTAACTGTAGAACGCATCTGGCCCGGCCATGTCTACACATGCCTGCGGGCAAACGTAGTGCCATTTGCCATGTTCGCCAAAGGTAAGGGGTATATCCTTTTGCCAGCTCTGCACCGTGCCATCGATGTTATAGTGCATGCTAATGACTTCCAGATCGCCCGGATCGACCAGGCGGTTGTCACCATCGTAGGAAATCGGGCGGGTAACGTCCAGGTTTTTGATGGTCTGGGTTAGCTGCTTCATCGCCGCCTTATACCCATCTCGACCATCGACCCAGCGCATCTCGTTTTGCATGCTCCACATGATAATACTGGGGTGGTTGCGGTCCCTTTTGATCAGAGCGCGCAGATGTTGGTGACAATTCTCGATGAAACTGGGATGATCGGCTGGATTGGATTTGCTCGACCCGTAGATAGCGCTTTCGTCCACAATCAGCATCCCGACCTCATCGGCCACGTCCAGGTAAAAGCTGGGATAGGGCATGGCATGCGGGCGTACACAGTTGATGCCGGTTTCCTTGCATACCTGATACCAGTTGAGCGCATACTGTCTGGTCTGCTGCACAAAGCCTTGGTAGTGCCAGGCATCCTCCCGTAGATTGACGCGCGTACCATTGAGATAGAGTTTGTGGCCGTCAATCCACACCTCGCGAAAACCAAAACGAGTGTTCATGCTGTCGGTAATTCTGTCGTCAACAACGATTTCGGTTTGGAGGGTGTAGAGATGGGGATGTTCGGGTGACCAGTAAACGGCATCGGCCCAGGTGTCGGTCAGGGCCAGAGAGGTGATGTCCCCGGAAGCAAAACTCACTGCATCTGACACCAGTTCTTTGACGATTTTAGCGTCATCCAAAATCGTCAACTTGACCCAGCCTTCTGATATCTCGGCGCTATTGCATACGCCCACATCTACGACGATGGTCTGCCGGCGGGTCGAAGTTCGCACGAAAACGTTCTCGACGAATAGAGCGGGACGGTATTCCAGATAAACATCCTGCCAGATACCCCGCGCCAGTTTGGCGAACCACGATCCATTGGGTGCCAGGTCTTTACGGCCGGTTTCAATTTCTATGCTATCAAATGGACCACACCATACTTTGAGGTCATTGTCCGCTCCGGTTTTTACGTGATCGGTGATATCAATTTCAAGAGGCAGAAAGCCCTCTTGTGTTTCAAGAACCTTGGTACCGTTCACGAAAACGACCGAACTTTGCAACACACCCTCTAGTACCAGATAGACCCTTTCGTTAGCATTAGGGTCGACGGTAAATGATCGACCTAGAATGCCGGACTGCGCCTCATTCCAGGCACGAGGATATGCAAACATATCGTAGGGTTGGTAGTCGGCCTCAGGATCGATCATGTACCGCCAACTGGAGGGTACGCGCAGTTTCTGGTCGTCCCACCGGCAGTCTTGCAGGACCTGTTCGGCAGTGCGATTCTCATAGTCAGGCATAAAATCCCATTCGCCGTTGAGGTAAATTCTACTTCGCATTTGTTCTTCCATAATCAGATCATTTGGGTTGGTTCGTCACCACGTGCGATTTTGTAAATAGTCCTGAATCGTCTGCGGCGGCACAGGCAATTCGTCGCTGTGGTCCTGTAACCACTGTGCAAAGTCTTGCTCTATCGTATCCGTCCAACGAGTGTCGATTTGCCCCGGTTTGTAAGTGCCTTCCCGGAGCCGCGTCTTACCGAAGTCATCTCGCAGGCGAATGATCTCTGATGTCGTAACCACCTGTTCGGCCAGATGGGGCGGGATAAAGACCACACCTTCGCGTTTGCCTAATACCACATCCCCCGGCATGACCGTGGCCTGTCCGATGCGGATCGGGCAGTTGATGCCCATCAACATGATCGTGGGAGAGGCATAGGATGGATGCCATCCCCGCACAAAGCATGTGAAATCGGGCATCTGTTCTAACCCCTCCAGATCTCGCACCGATCCGTCAAATACGACGCCGTTGCCCGAATTCGCATAGATTGCCGTCGCCAGATTGTCGCCGATGATCGGGCCCTCATTGATTTTTCTGTACATATCGGCGACGTAGACATCCCCGGCGACCAACCGGTCGATGGGCCAGGAGATCTGGTCGCCGACGCAGCCGTTTTCCGCGCCCTTTTTCTCCATCAGACGCCGGATAGCGGGTCGCCTGGGCATGTAGGCCGCTGTCAGCGCCCTGCCAACCAGCACCTGGCGGGGATGTGTACATTGCCAGTCCCCTTCGTATTGGTGATGATATGCCTCGCCGCGCATCACCCCCCAGGCCTGTGTTATGGTGACACGTTTCATCCGTTCAAGAATGTCGTCTGGCACTCGCGGCCGGCCATCCGCAAAGCGTTCTCCTTGCCACGAACGGGTATATTCGATCAGGGCTTGCTTAGAAAGACTGAGCGGGGTGACTTTTTGAGTTGTCATGGCATTGCCTTACCTGTGGTGTGGCCGAAATGGTAGTCGGCAAAATCCAGATATCGTTCCCAATCATAAGCTGTCACATCATGTTCGCCCGGCCGCATGTGATACGCCATCGTATCCAAAACGGGCTGTCCTACCGGTGGCTTAACGGCCACTTCCAGACCGCCGGTGCCCAGCAATCGATACACCGGGCCGGCGTGTTTTAGGGCCAGGAACTCGCCCAAGGGGTCGCACCAAAGATCCTGTTCGGCGCTAGCAATGTAGACAGGGCGTGGTGCAATCAAGGCGATGAGCATGTGTTGGTCTACGGGTAGAGCCTGTTCGTTCTCGTTATACTGCCTGAAGTTTCGGCAAAACCAATGAGGGAATCTATCGTTGATCAGTGCCACGGTCTCGCCAAAGCGCCTGCGCGACAGGGCGGCGCCACCACAGCCGGAGTTATTTGAAATGACCAGGGCGAATCGCTGATCCTGCGCCCCTGCCCATAGTGCGGTTTTACCCAGCCGTGAATGTCCCATAACCGCAATCCGTTGCTGATCGACGCTATCATCCAATTCGAAGTAGTCCATCACTCTGCTTAAACCCCAGGCCCAGGCGCCGATGGTTCCCCATTCATTCGCAGCGGGCATCGTCTGACCGGCCCCGTAAAATAGTGGATGCACACCATTTTGGAATCCATCATCATAATCGGGATCAAGGTCGCCGCAGTAGAGCGTGGCAATGCCATATCCTCGTTCCAGAATTCTTTCGACAGCCCACTTTTGGGCAAATCCGCCACGGGCCCCTTCGCTTGCCTGATTGTGCGTGGTGCCAATGCGTTCACTATTACGAACCCATTTCCCGGTTAACGCAAGCTCACGATCTGGGTGGATCGTATAGTTGCCATGAAAGTTCAAGCCCACAAATAGGGGAACGGGTCCCTCCTGCCCGAGGGGCAGATACATGAGCAGGTCCAAGTAGAGTTCATTCCGTTTGCCTTTCAACCGTAGCGAGACTTCTTTGCGCACAGCTTTTCCGTTTAACGCCTGTGGGCTAAGCGTGGTACCGGCGATCGACATGGCAACCGAAGCACTGGGTGTTTTGCCATAAACGTGTTCCTCAAACAGGCTGAGAATCTGCGGCCGGCGTCGAGTTATCCAATCCTGGTGATTGTCTATGCGGATGCCGTCAATGTCTATCAATGGGTCGGGTAAGGTGTAGGCTGGAACCTTTGATTCGTCGGTGTTGGGCTGTAATGCATTCATGCCAAGTTATTTCCGCTGAGATTCATCGTCAGTAGGATAAGGTCTATCGTTCAACAACCACAGCATAATGACCTTCTATGTAAGGGAACTGCGCTTCTAATCCTTCCGCCAGATCAACCCCCAGGCCAGGACGATCCGGCAAAGTCATCATACCGACCTGGATCAGAGGCCGCTCGCCCAAGATCGCCCACTGCAGCGGACCCTGGAGCATGCAGAGTTCGAGCACACGAGGGTTTGGCAAGGCGGCTACGAGATGGGCGTTGGCCAGGGTCATGAGGCCGTTGTGCCAGTTGTGCGGGCAGAGATCGATGCCATAGCGATGCGCCATCCTGCCGATCTTCAGGGCCTCGCTGATGCCACAAATGCCGGCGTCGGGCTGCACGATATCATAGGCGCGCCGCTCTAGATAGGGCCTAAACTGTTCGAGTGTCGTAAACTGTTCCCCACCGCTGATCGGTATCTCGGCCCTGGTATTGAGCCGAACATAGCCCTCGATATCTTCCTGTGGGATCGGCTCCTCAAACCAGACGAAGCCCAATCGGGCCAGTTCCAAGGCGATCTCCAGTGCTTGTGCTTCAGTCAGGCGCTGATTGCCATCGAGCATCAACTCCATCCTGCCATCCACCGCCTGTGCCAGCTCTCGCATTAGGCCCAGAAAACGATCGACCTGAACACCATCCCAGGCCCATTCGGTACCGATGCGCACTTTGCAAGCCGTGTAACCCTCGGCTACGTAAGCCAATGTCTCTTCAATCAACTGTTGCGGATGCGAGCGCCAGTCATAGCGGCAGCCGCTGGAAGCATAGAGGCGAACCTGATCGGGTCCCCGCTCGGTGAGCGGCCCCTCGTCGAGCGGCCCCTCGCCGAGCAGTTCACTAACGCGTTTCCCGCTTAATTTTCCTCTCAGATCCCACAGGGCTGAATCGATACCGGCAACAGCGCAGTCGTGGGGCCGGGAGCGGCCATTGGGATGAGGCGCCAGGGTCGGATGTATGGGGTTTTGACCGACGAGGGACGGGCTCAGCCAGCTAACCCATTCACGGATTAGCGTAGGAACACCGTAGGCGCACGCTTCCCCGATCCCCTGCACACCTTCATCTGTATCGATGACGACAATAGCGCAATCCGCCTTTATCGTACGATAGCGGGCGGTGATCCACTGGCGCTCACGTTCATGCAGTCTGGAAAGGCAGATCGTCTTTATGCTGGTTATTTTCATGGAGTGTGTCCTAGATGAGTTATGTGCGTGCTCATGTGCTCCGTTCATTTGTCAAGTTGTGAATAAGGTCTTCCCGGTTTTCTCTACCGGACATTTGTCCATTGTGTCACCCTGAGCGGGTCAAACACACAACTTTCACGGTCTCGAAACGCCAGCGAAGGGTCTCGCGGTAAGGAATGACATTTCAAAAAGTGTCCGGTATTAAATTCCCAGAAAGCCTTGGGGTGGGCAGGGAAGGACATTAGGGAATAATTAATAGTGAACGGACAATATTTAACTGCTAATTGAGGATGCAGCCGTGCAGCGTTTGAGTGGCGAGAACACAGGGCTTGTCACAGTGGCGTTGATATAGAGCAGTTCCATAAAAATTCATTATTGGTTATCCGCTATTAATTATTTGTCTGATGCTCTCCGAGAAGTAGTTTTTGCAGGTTAGTCTGCTCCCACCTCGTTTAGGACACACCCAATTTCATGTCACATGTATGCTTGAAAAGGAGGGAGATCGCTGCTAGGTCTGTGTGCATAGCGCTTCATGTCCAAAGCAAGTGTGATCTCGGTTGCCGGGGGCATGTGCACATGCAGGTAGGGGCTATCGACAGTTGTCGTTTGCGACTCGATTTGCTGTTCCGGGGCAGCATAGGCCCTCTGGTCGCCCGGGTAAACGCTGGTGCGGGCGGAGTAGTGGGCGGCAATAAAATGATGTTCGCGATAAGCGCCCGCCTGGATAAGCACATCGCGGGCTGCGAAAGGGCTTAAGTTGACCAGGCTCACCACAGTGCGCTCCGCCTCCAGTTTTTCGACGAGGGCGGCGACGTCAGCAGGCAATCCCGGCCGTCGTTCCGTGAGGTCGTAGTAGCGCAAGCGAGACATCAACAGGCCACCGTAATACAATGTTTGGGGCGCACCCAGAGTCAACTGTACAAGTGCTTCTGTCGAAACTGGGTTGAGTTGTTGCCAATGGTGAATATGTACCTGTGTCAGATCTTCCTGGTCTTGCGCTATCAGGGCCAGGCGCCGGCAGACCAGGCCATAGCTTGCTTTTAGTATCTCTTCAGGATAATTGGGATTGTCTCCATGTAGAAACCTTAACCAAGGCTGTTCATGGCCGCTTTCCTCTTTGCTGCGGAAGGGGACGACCGTGCGCCAGTCATAATTTTCGACATGACGTAAACGCTCGATGCGTTCCCAGTCCGCGGTATCCATGGAGATATTCCAGATCGCTGTGAGGGTGATCGGCGATAGGGGTTGATAATCGAACCAGCCCGAGTCACCATAGCGGTAGGGCACAGCGTAGATTTGTCGGGGTTCAGGCTGGCCGCTTAACTGGCCTATCCAGTGATGTGCCAATGTCATCTCAGCGGAATTGACAGGGCGTTGGCTGCCCAACTCGAAGAGGATGTCTATTTGACTACGAGGCAACTGCAAATAGCCGGGATCTTGACTCACAAGGAAGGCGTTGATACCGGCGACCGTCGCTGCCATGCCGATATTGTAGAAGCCGTGGGGCCAGGTCCAGCCGTAGAGTCCGCCATACCATTTGCCTCCCAGTTTTTCTCCGACCCTGCCGTTGAGCCCCACATTGTCGGGCAGCAGTCCACCGTTATCTCTCGCTCGCCCTTGCCATGCCGCCACATAGTCCTCGATCCAGCGGCGGTATTTGAGATGGCCGGTCAAGAGATAGGCATTGGTGATCAGGCTGGTCACCATGAGGTTGGTGGCGACATCCCCGCTGCCCATGCGCTCGTCCATCACCTGGCCCATGCGCCGGGCCATCGCCGGATCTTTGAGATCGTCATAGTGGCCGATGCCCGGCACATCTTCGTATGGCAATCCGTATATGCGCATGCCTTCGGCCCAGCTATAGGTTGGCTCTCCATCCGCCCATCCCCAGCGCGGGCCAGCGCTGCCGTTGTGCGGGGCTCGTATGATGTGATGGTCGGGATCGTAATTGAGGGCGTCAGCATCCTCGTTGAGGTACAGGCCGGCAAAGCGACAGGCGCGTTCGATGTTCTTGCGGTGCGTTGGATCGGCCAGACAGAGAAAATAGAAATAGATGTAGCTCTCACTCTGGTGGAACTGATCGTATCCTCGTTCGTATTCATTGTGGAGCAAACCCAAGCGAGTGAGCTGGCGGGTGATCGCCTCCCACTGCCGTTGGGCCAGATCTAACATGTGGTCGCCGCCGCCAAGTAAATAGAAGAGGGGCCAATTGAAGAAAGCTTCGTAGAAATCGTCGGCGCCGTCACGCACGCCGGGTTCATAGCTGTCCCGCCAGATCAGGCTACCATCTTCGCGCGTGTACTTCTGCAAAAAGGGATAAACCGACTGATCCATCAGCTCTATCAGTTTTCGCTCCCACACAGCCCAGGCAGGTGGGGAGAGACAGGGTATCGATGCGATTAGCGTAGTCAACTTTTGCTCACCATGTCAGTCCAAAATCTCGGGCGGCTCTTGCCATCTCTGACAGTAGCCGCCCGGTCGAATGTTAGGATAAAGTACGCTGCGTTAGGTGAATGGCCGAGTTACTTGTTATTGAGCACAGCCCATTCGTCGATCTGTCTCTGCACTTCGGCGATGATCGTGTCCAGACCGGCTTCCTTCAGCTTCTGAATGCCCTCATCAGCATTACCATCTACTGGGATCCAGCCATTGCCAATCGGTACGCCATATTCGGCCCATACGGCATTCACCTGAGCGATTTCAGTCTCGATCGGTTTTCTGTCAACCGTAAAGCCCAGCGCCGTCGAAGGCATGGCCGTGTTGTTCATTTCTAGCGTTTCTTCCCAGGCCCCTACTTGGGCGGCGTCACGGTAGTAGGCGTTGAACTGGTTGCCGAACATCCAGTCGGTGTTGGGATTGTAGGTACTGGTCGAACCGTCAACACCCTCGGGATAGCCGATCACCTTGTTGGCTTCATCTGCCCAAACCCAATGCACGCCTTCGATGCCCCTGGAAAGCAGGTTATAGATATCGGGATTGGTGTTGAATTCTTCCAGCACTTTCATCGCTTCAGCGGGATGCCGCGAGGTGGCACAGATGCCGTTCAACGTAGCGGTGGCCCCGGCGGTGTCGAGAATAAGAGGGTTAGTGAGGTTCTTTCGCAGAAATTCGAAACCAAAAGCATTTTGCGCTTCGATCTCATTTCCTGGTTTCTCTACATGGTAGGCCATCGCGTACAGACCAGCGCGGAAGGCAGCATCACCCTCATCCTTAAAAGAAGGTTCTAACGGGAGAAAGCCCTCTTCAATCCAGTGTGCGGCCAGATCTGACGCTTCTATGAATGCGGGAAGCTCAAGTGTGCTCACTACAATGCGATCCGGATCATCAGCTTTCATTACGATGGCGCCGATGCCATCATCCAGGGGATCGTATCCATAGTATTGCGATCGCCACAGACCTGGCGTACTACTTGTTGCGCCCTCCATATTGATATAGACGGGGGTTATACCCTCGCCATCTCGAACGGCAGCCAACCAGGGTTCGACATCTTCCCATTTCTCTACAGCATCTATATCCAGTTCGTATTTCTCTGCCAGATCTTTGCGCGGATGAATGCCCCAAGGTTTGGGGAAGATCTGCTGATTGATCACACCGTAGATCTTGCCTTTGACCCGTGCTGCATCCCAGGTGCTTGCAGGCATGCTGGCCCATAAGCCGGGTGCATCCTCTAGGAGTAAACCATCCAGGGGTATCAGGTTGCCGTTAGACACGTTGTTGGCGTAACTGTTGATCCAGGGTGCGGTGAAGATGATGTCACACTCTTCGCCGGCGGCCAGACGCAACTGCATCTTGTCATTGTACGCCCCCCAGTCGATGTTCTCCAGGATGAGATTAACGCCAATCTTCTCGTTGAGGATCTCATTCATGGCATCTTGTACCAGGGGCACATCCTCAGGAATGGGGCCGGGATAGGTGTAGGTAACGTCGACGATATCAACTGGGGCGGCGACTTCGACGGTTACCACTTTTTCCACTTCGACTTCGACAGTCTGTGCAGCAGGTGCTGCACATGCCGCAACGAATACACCGACGATGATGAGCAGACTTAAGCTGAGTATAATACGTTTCATTGTTTTTCCCCCTTGGGAAATGAGTTGCTGATTAACGGTTGGATTGTTAGCGAACGGAAGCTCGGTTTGTTGGACACCTCCTCTTTTAGACTGATATCCACTATCCTTTCAGCGCGCCTATGGTCAGACCACGGACGAAGTACTTCTGAACCAGCAGAAAACTAAATAGAGCGGGACCGAAGGCCAATACCGCCATCGCCATGCGCGCTGATTGGACCGGTATCGGTACATTCACCGTCTGGGGATTGGAAGCCAGGGTATTGATATTCTGCATCAGGACATAGAGTAAATACTGCAGCGGATAGAAATCGGGGTCGTTCATGAATAACAGCGACAGAAACCAGTCGTTCCAATATCTCAATATGTAGAATAAGCCAATCGTAGCCAGAACCGGCTTGGATAAAGGCATCGCTATCTGAAAAAAGATACGCCACTCTCCAGCTCCGTCGATTCGAGCTGCTTCCATAATCTCCGCAGGGAGTTGGGCAAAGGAGGTGCGGAGAATGAGCACGTACCAGGCAATCACCACATAAGGCAATATCAGAGCCAGAGGATTGTCTTTAAGGCCCAAATAGCGCGTAACCAGAATGTAGAAGGGAACCATTCCCCCACTAAACAGCAGGGTAAAGAACACGTAGTAATCCAGCACGCGCCTGAACCTGAAGTCCTTGCGGGACATCGCATAGGCCAACATCGATGACACTAATAGGGCTAGGGTCGTGCCAACGACCGTTAAGCCGATGGTTACCCCATAACTCCGCAAAATCTGTTGTGGTTTCTTTAAGATATAGTCATAGGCAAATGTGGTGAATCCAACAGGCAAGAGGCTGTAGCCGTTCTTGGCTATCTCGATCTCGTCCGACAGTGAAACCGAGACAATCAAGACCATTGGGATCAAGCAAAGCAGACCAAAGGCGATCAGAATGGTATGGACAAATGCTCTACCAAAAAATGCCTGAATGCGATAGCGATTAAGGGAGCGTGATGAATCGGTTGTAGTTGTCATATGTGTTCTACTGCCTTAGTGCTTGTCCATTATTAACTTCCCGGATTCATCGCTTGCTGCGAATGGACAAGGAGCCTGTCCATGTGTACATCAACAGGCCTTGGTATTCGTCCTGGACGTTGACAGATTACGGAAGTTATTTTTGGACGAATACTATGGAATGATGGGATCGCCGGTCTTATATTCTTCAGGGAAAACGACAGCGGCATCGACTGAATTTTGGCCCTGCTCCTGGTATTGAACCATGGTGATGGCCGGATCCGGGAACTGGTGCCACCACTTGGGATCCACATCCTCGGGTATGGGATTGTCCGTGCCGTAGGGAAAGGTGATGGTTCCCAGGGCGCCGTCGTAGCTGATGCCTTCCAGGGTAGAGATAATTGCATCGGCGTCGGTGGAACCGGCGGTATCGATAGCCGCGGCCATCAGTTTGAGTGAATCATACGCCTCCATAGCATACGGTTCTGCCGCCGCCTTGCCCGTCGCCGCCATGTATTTATCCACAAAGGCCTGTGTTGCAGGCGTGTATAAAGCATGGGGCAAGCCAACACGACTATAGAAACAAAGGTTGCCATCGGGCACATTTGTCCAGAAAGCTGCACTATTGTCTGCGACCACCATGCAAATCATGAGCAGGTCCTGGGGGCCAATGCCCGCTTCGGCAGCCTGCTGTTCGAAATTGTATGACGCTTCGCCGGTCAAGATCACAAGGATTAACTGCGGTTCCTCTGCGCTAATGCGTTCGACAATGGCTGAGAAATCCTGAGTGCCGATATCAGCCGAAAAAGTCGTGGCCTGGATACCCATCTCAGACAGGCGCTCTGTTGTATCTTTTGCTGCCGGGATGCCGTAGTCGGTGTTTTCGGTCATAATCACGACCTGATCTACATCCAGCGACTGGATGAATTCGGCGTCAACCGCTGCTATCTCTGACGACAGAGGCGCAATTCGAAAGACCTCGGGATATTGCGAGGCAGTGATGTCATCATTCCAGGTTTCTGCGAAGATCACAGGAATGTGGCTGTCATGGGCGACATCTCTAACTTTTAAACCAACCGAACTATGATATCCCCCGACTACAGCCACAACCTGGTCGAGATCGATCAACCTTTCCATTACGGCATTGCCTTTTTCCGGTAATCCTTCTGTATCCATTAGGATGAACTCCACCGGTCTGCCCAGCACCCCACCAGCCGAGTTGATCTCATCCAGGGCGATATCAAACGCTGCCTTCATCGCTTCTCCACCTGTCACGGATCCCGGCGAAGATAAGGGCGCTAAACCGCCAATTTTTAGGGGTTCTTTGCTGACGTCTTCAATCGGCTCTGCAACTGCTTCTGGTGTCGTTTCAGATGACGGGGCTGTAGTAGGCTGGCCGATCTGCTCAACCGAGGTTGGGGAACAGGCCGCAACTAACAGGGCCAATGATAAGGAAAGAAGTATTAGGGTCCGAACACTGTGTTTGTGAAGCATGATATTCTCCATAAGCGTGTAAATGTTGTCTCAAGGTTAAGTGTTCATCCAAGAAAGACTTGGTTGTCGGTATAGGTAGAGTCCGAGAAGCAAAGCCTGTCCATTCATGATAACCTGTCAATTCGAGAATTCAATAATGGACAGGCACTTAGTACTATACTCAGCACGGTCATAAAAGAGC
>JAAENG010000181.1 GCA_024224665.1 Chloroflexota bacterium
CGCAATCTCGCACCTAAATTGAGGTTGTCATCCCTGCAAAATTGCCGTATTTGGAATTGCTGCTTCAGCCGGGAGGCGGAAGACGAAAGGACGAATTACCCGTAAAATAAGGGTTTACCTGCCGACTTTTGCGGTATTGCAAAATATCCCACTTGACCCTCTGCATGTAATGCCCGAGCAGTTTCCGTCGCCCGGCCATGATCTCATGGCTGCGCTCGAAACTGTGCCTCGGTAGGGCCACACGGATTTCCGGACGTAAGGCTTCCGGTAGGGTTTCGGCCAGGTTCGGAGGGTAGGTGAAAACCGTGTCTTCTGTACGGGGCGCCATATCCGGTGATCATGACGCCATTCAGTGGTTTTGGTGGAAAGGTGTAGGGTACGTCGATGGCGACACTTGTCTTTCCGGCCTCACCTAATAATTGCCAGACGCTTTTTTCGCCGTGCCCATCACCGCGCACGGGCCGCGTGGCGTAAGTTGCCGAGTCGATATCCTGGAAATTGTAGATGCCATGTTTGCCCGGATTTTTGCCGGTAAAGACCGATGTCCAGGCCGTGGGTGTGGGTGTGGGTGTGGGTGTGGGTGTGATCGGGGGCATGGAGGATTGCAATTCCCCGGCGGCGCCCTGCTCCAGCATACGTGCCAGATTAGGCAAGCGTCCTTCAGTAACCAAAGGTCGAATGATATCGAAGGTTGCACCGTCAAGTCCGATGAGTAGTACTCGGCTCATAGTATTTTTTGTCGTAAGGGAAAGTCTTTGTAAGTGTAATGGTCAATCACACGTTGGACAGATGAATGGGACGCAGATAAACGCTGATGACGCGGATAAAAGAGGAAAGAATCTGCTTTTTCTGCGTTCATCCTTCGACCCTGCTCAGGACAGGTCTGCGTCCTAATCCTATTCAACGGCGTTCAACATGTGCCTGACTAATACAGAAAGTCTTTGTAAGAGGACGACAGAATGACAACAGTTACTACGCCGATCTACTTGTTGTCTGCCGAACCATTGCTGCATATCGCTCGCCGAACAAGACTTCGGCGAAGGCATACAATTCGCGATCCAGAGCGTTTGCCTGTTCGAGCGCCTGATAGATTTCCGGTTCCTGCTCTTTCAGGCTGTCGATTTTGGGTCGATGTTGAGTGACATTTCTGCGCGGGATCTCGTTGTAATGGGGCCACTGTAACGCTGTCTGAAAATAAGCGATTGCCTCTTTGAATCTGGCTTGGATGCCAAAAGCCACGCAATCGGCCAAATGTTTCTTGGCTGCGGCAATGAGCGCGGCCCGAAAGCGAGGATTCTGATGAAGATAAGGATAGGCCCGATGAAAGTGCATGCCTGCGAGGTACCGCGCTTGCCGATCAGTATGATTTGGATGCTGGTAGAATTCGACAAGCGAAACGCTATCCGCATACTTCTGAAAGGGATGTATATTATGATTATTCAAGCGGCCGGACTCGCGAACAAAGTAATAGAAGCTCACGGCTCCATCCACCGGTTCCCGCAGCATTGTGATGTACTGAACTGGACGTCGAGTAAGCACTTGCAGACCGTAAGGGACATGTCCGTGCACGCAATCAGCATGGCGACCTTGCCAGTAAGATGAGAAAGCTCGATACCCACCTTCGAGGTAGTAGGTCTGCACATTAGCCTATATCAGCGAACGCAGCAAAGAACCCCCCGCTGTTTTTTCGATGCGGATGAAAAACAGTTGCGGTTTCTGCTGCAGGTTCATGCTAGAAGATGGAGCGCTCATAAAGAATTGCCGGATTTTCGCAAACGAGATAGTCGAGGTGCAAGCATCCCCCAGAGCATTTGAAAGCCATTACGGAGTTGCTCGCGCTCTGTGAGCCATAGGATTCCACCATAGAACAAACTGATCAACATGATTTTCAGGAGCAGGGAAAGGATGGGGGAAACACCTTGCCATAATAGTTGCAGAACTATCATACATGCGCTTGTGACCAGTACGGCTACAATTGGCCACAACCACAGCGCTTTGCTTGAGTAATCGGTGTATTTTCTGCTGTAAACAAACAGAATGATGGCTCCTACCAGAACCATGAGGTCGGCGGCAAGGGCTACGCCTTCGATACCGGCCACGGTGCCAAGCAGGATAACCGCCGGGACAAAAATGATGAACTGGACAATGCGTGTGCGGCTAACTATGCCAGGATAACCAATCGCCGTCAAGAGGTTGCTGGCACTGAGTGCAAGCGGATCTAGCAAGGTATAGATGACCATGAATTGAAATGCGCGCGTCATGGGCAGCCAACGCTCGCCAAACAGCAAGAGCACAAGTTCAGGAGCGGCCAGCACTGCAATCAACGAAACCCACCCTCCGAATCGCACCATGACGCTGGTGACGCGAAAAAACGCCCGTGAAAGGCGAGCGCGATCATCTTGCAGGCGAGCTAAGGTTGGGAAGAATACATCGAGCAAGGGATTTGCCACCAGGCGTCGGGGATATCTCGCCGCTTCATAAGCACGCGAATAATAACCCAACTGTGTTTTACCCAGTTGCCGCCCAATCCAGAAATCGTCAAAGCGATCGAGTACGAAAACCAGATTGACGCTTATCCACAAGCGTGAGCCAAAGTGAAGGAACCACCTTGCAATTGATCGGTTCAAACCGAAATGAGGTCGCCATCGTTTGGCCGAGGTCCATAAGACCGGCGTTCGTGCAACGTAACCGGTTACATGTTCGATGACAAGGCTCCAAACCCCAAGTCCCAACCAGGCTGCCGCGGGAGCTAAAACTGTCATAGCGATTGAGGCCGCGATGTTGGCCAATGCCAGCCTTCTGAACTCGAGTTGTTTGCTGAGGATGGTTGTCTGCACATTGTTGAGCAGATGCAAGGGTTCCAAGGCGATCAGTACCAGCACAACAGCGCCGAGCTGGGGCATGTCAGGATAGTTTTGACTGATAGCCGGCGTCAGTAATGCCAAGAGGAGCAGTGCTCCCCCTAAAAAGAGCACGCGCAGTGTAAAATAAGTGGCCAGGATGCTTTCACTTATCTCTTTGCGATGGATCAGCGCTCGATTGAACCCAAAATTACTCAGCTGTGAGGCGATACGGAGGAAGAGGAAGGCCTGTGTGTAGACCCCGAAATCGCTGGGGAAAAGTAAGCGCATGAGCAAGACCAACCGTACAGCGCCCAAAGTCCACGTTATAAGGGATGCCGCTGCGCTATAGGCTGAACCGCTCACGGCACGCGCGGCGATATCATCGTTATTTCCCGAACCGGGCGCAGGTGATCCTGGTGATTCAGCAGTAGACATACCATTCCTCATGCGCTGCGGAGGCGCACAAACAGGCGCTAGCATAGCCCAGCGCCAGGAGAACATCAAGAAATGGTCGGGTTCTCGCTGCCATCGAGTCCTTGTTCAACCATGGCGAGGTTTAACCCTCATCGCCTGAATGTGGTACGATCCGCAGCGCATTTGAAAGCTGCAAACTGCAAGCTGCAAGCTGCAGGTGATCTGCATTTATCACGACTCTTCTATCCTCTATCTCAATTCATGTCTACAACACTTCGTCGACACGGCCTACTTCTCGGTTTGCTGGCACTACTCGCTCTCTTGCTTACCTGGCCCCTTGTCAGCAAGATAACCACGCATGTGCCCGGCTCGAATACCTGGGCTTATGACGAGTACACCTTCATCTGGTCGATGTGGTGGTTCAAGTACAGCCTGCTCGATCTAAGGGAAAGCATACTCTTTAGCCAGCAAATCTTTTATCCGCTTGGGATGGAACTGATCCTCTATTCCTACAATCTCATGGCGGCGATCATGGCCCTGCCATTGGGATTGGCAAGCAATTGGGCGTTTACTGCGAACATCGGTTTGCTCTTCAATATCGTCCTATCTGGATACGGCGCCTATCTGCTGGCGCTTTGGACACTTCGCGCTTGGGTTGGAGGTTGGAGATCGGAGGTCGGAGGTCGGAGGTCGGAGGTCGGAGATCGGAGATCGGAAGTCGGAGGTCAGCAGTCGGAGGTCGGAGGTCAGAGGCTGGAGTCTCGCCAGGGACTACCACGCAACACGCAACACGCAACACGCACTACGCAACACGCAACACGCAACACGCAACACATCCATCTGGCCGCTTTTATCGCCGCCCTGGTGTTCGCGTTTGCCAGTAATCGGGCCATCTACCTGGCGTTGGGGCACTACAATATCCACAGCGTGCTCTACCTGCCTTTCTTTTTGCTGTATCTGTTGCGATTGCTGGATCGCCCCACACGCCACAATGTGATCATGGCCGGGCTGTTCGGAGCATTTAATTTGCTGGTGGACATGCAATACGGGGTGTTCATGGCATTCTTTGCCGCCTGTCTCTTGTTGACCAAACCGCTACGCGGGCTTCTCTTCCGCCGACCACTGGAAACAAGGCGATGGTTGGCTTTGCTCACCACGGGCGCACTGGCTATGCTATTCACCTTGCCTTATTTTTGGGCAACAGTGAGATCTTTCCTCACGGCCGACTTTCTGCTGGCGGGTTGGGGCGACGCCCTCAAGCTGTCAGCCGATCTGGTCGGATGGCTGACGCCTACGGCCCTGCATCCGCTGTGGGGTAGTGATTGGGTGCAACGATTACGTGAGGTTCAGCAAGGTGTAGCGCCTTTTCGGGATGTGAATACCGTTTTCCTAGGCTATGTCACGCTGTTGTTGGCACTGGCGGGTAGTATCATCGCCTGGCGCTTGAGCAGGGGATCAGACAAAAAGGTCGAGATAGGAAGAAGTGGCCGTGCAAGGCAACAGCCCTCGCGAGGTTGGATCCTGGCTGCCGTGGTTTCGGGGTTATTTACGCTTGGCCCTTTGCTGCAGATCTATGGCGAAACCGTCTATGATTTCGACGGCCTGGAATCCTCGGTACCCATGCCTTTCCTGCTGTTACACTACATCCCCTTAATAAAGGGTAATCGCACGGCCAATCGCTGGAGCATTGTGGTGATGCTGGCCCTGGCTGTGTTGGCAGCCTGGGGCGCCTGGTGGCTGTTGCAACGGCTGCGGGGGAGCAGCTCCGGTCAGGTGTCAGCCGCTATCGCCATTGTGTTGGCCGGATTCATCCTGTTCGAACATATCGCTGTGCCTCTGCCGCTCACAGACGCCCGCATTCCCGAAGCCGTGCAGGCGCTGGCCAAACAAGCAGATGGCGCTGTTTTGCAGATCCCTATGGGCTGGCGCAACAGTTTCGGCGTGCTGGGCAGCGAGCGCACGCAGGCGCAATATTACATGACTGCCCACGAACAGCCCATTCTTTCCGGCAACACCTCGCGTAACCCCCCTATCAAGTTTGATTATTTCGAGCGTTTGCCCCTGGTGGCCGCCATCACAGGCCAAGAATTTGGCAATACACCCGATGCGGAAACGCTGGCTGCCGCAGAGGCGCAGGCAGGTGATCTGGTCACGCTCTGGGGGGTGCGCTATCTCATGACCCTGCCACCAGTTCCAGGCCATTTGCCCTACGCCGACCACTGGCAGGCCAGCCAACAACTGGCGCTCGATTTGATCCCTCACAGTGAGGAACCTATCATCGACGATGGTCAAATACAGGTGTGGGCTGTTGAACCAGACGAGCCCCTGCCGCTGGCTCTTGATTTCGGCGGACAGGTGACCGATGCCTGGCGAGGGCGGGGTTGGGCCAGGGATGAAGCCGATGTCGGCGGCGCTTCCGGCATCTGGGCAACAGCCGAGCGTTCGCATGTGCTGTTCCGTAGCGAAGACACCACGCCGCGCAGGCTAAAACTGCGGGTTCAGCCTTTCACCTGGCCCGGTGCAACACCCCAGAAGCTCACTATCGCACTCAATGACAAGCAATTGGATGCCACCATCACGCTGGCGCCCGGGTGGCAGGAGTATGAGGTCGAGCTAACTCCACAGGTCGGGATCAATCACCTTTGGTTTGAATTCGGCCGGGTCGATAGCCCGCGCCTTGTGCTGGCTCAAGCGATGGTGGGCACGACCGCTGTCCAGAGCCCGGCCAATATCGACATCCACGGTTTCGACCAGGCCTTTATCACCCTATCCGATGCCGATGGCGTCAGCACCGATGCCTCATTCGGCCGCCGTGGTTTCAATGTCACCATCCTCGATCCCGGCTCGGGTGATATCGTCGCCAAGGAAGGATTTGATACAGTCGCCAACGCCTTCGAGGTCGAGCGCCTGGTCGAGTACTTGCAGCAGATACCAGAAGGATCCATCGTGTTGATCGCCACCCGTGAAGGTGCAGGCGACTTCGTGTCCCCTTCCCTCATCGATGCTCTTGCCCAGGTCGGTTCCGGTGTGACAGATCCTGCACGGCTTCGGGGACAGGCTTTCGCCCTGGCAGGCATAGCCGGAGCAGCACCCGGCACCGCCAGCGAGATAATCGATCCTGCCGATGCCTTCCTGCGCATCAGCGGCGATTTCCGTACCCTGGCCGCGGCCCTGGATTGGCTGGCGATCGAGTGAGTGCGTGAAATGGATTAATGGATTTGATCTAACTTCGTGTAAATCTTTGTAATTCGTGGCAAAATCACTTCGCACAATATAGCTGCAAGATCCAGGTTTCAAGCTGCAATCCCTAATCTCTGATCTCTAGTCCACAAACTCCAACTCTTCTCACCACATGATCCCCTGCCACTAACGCTTCGCCTAACCCTCATGCGACCCCGATCCATCCCTCCGGCCCTTTTTCTAGGCTTGTTGGCATTTGTTCTTTATAGCTATACCGCCGCCCCTGATATCATGTTTGGCGATTCGGGTGAGTTTCAGTTTACGCTGGCATTGGCCGGTGTTAGCCATCCCACCGGATATCCGCTCTACCATGTGTTGGGCTGGCTATGGTCGATGCTTTTTGGCCTCAATCCCGCACAGGGCGCCAATCAGTTCAGTGCATTTTGGGGCGGGGTGGCGGTGGCTACCTTCTATCTGCTGTGTTACGAGGCGTTCAGCCAATTTCTGGTGCGATTGAAATGGGATTGGGGCGCGGGCTGGATGGCGATCGTGCCCACCATCGTCTTCGCCGGTAATCCCACGTTTTGGGCGCAAAGTACCCGTGCCGAGGTTTACGCCCTAAACGCGGCATTGGTGGCAGCTGTGTTGGGGGCAACCCTGGCATTGGGCCGCAAAGATAAGCGACCGGGCGGCGCCTGGGTGGTGGCCTTGCTCTTCGGTTTAGGATTCACGCACCACCTAACCATCGGTATGTTCATCCCCGGCGTATTCGCCTATGTGTGGCTGGTACGGCCTGACTTGCTGCGATGGGGCAAATTGCTACGGCTAATGCCCTTTGTCCTGGCACCCTTGCTACTTTATCTATTTATCCCTTTGCGGGTGTCGGCCAGTTCCTGGCTTTCTCCCACGCTGGCGCCAGACCAAACCTTGCAGTTATTCGATACCAGCGTGTTGGGGTATATCCGATTTATACTCGGCGCCGGTTTCGCACCTGCCCTGCACTCGCCCGCTGCAGCCCTGGCCCAGATTCCAGTGGCCGCCAATCTGTTCTACCTGCATTTTGGAATCATCGGGTTGGCTTTGATCATGGTCGGCATCGTAGGGTTGGTGTTGGAAGAACAAGTCCCCGTGTTGGTGCTCAGCGCTATGAGTTTCATCTTGTTGGTGGGATTCAATTTGTTCTACGGCATCGGCGATATCCACACCTTTTATATCCCGCCCTATTTGATCGCCACACTCTGGTTAGGCTACGGCTTGATCTACGTCGTCGATCTGTTGACGCGCTTCACCGGCACCCGTTCACGTCCCTACCTGATGGCGTTCACCCTCATCGCCCTCCTGATCCCCTTGCTGGCCTTCCGCAACTATCGGGCCGATTTTGACCGCAACAGCGATTATAATGCCCGCATCACCTGGACACGCATTCTCGACCATGACCTGCCTGAAAATGCCATCGTCGTCAGCAATGATCGGGATGAGATGGTGCCCCTGGTGTATTTGCAGCAGATCGAGAATCAGGCGACCGGCATGAGCGGCCTCTTCCCCCTCATCCACCCTGATCCGGCCTGGGCGGACCTGAATGAAACCCTGCGCTCTGCGCTTGCTACGGGACGCCCGGTGTACGTGATCAAACCCATGCCCGGGGCCGAGGCGCTGTTCGAGGTGGAGGAGTTGGAGTTCGGTGTAACCCGAATCCTGGCCGAGCATCCGACACCGGAGGGCAGCTTTGAAATGCCGCACGGTGATGCCCTACGCTGGTTGGATATCGACTGGAAGGGGGACAGCAGCCCCGGTGGGGAATTGATCGTGACTCTAACCTGGCGGGCGGTTGATACACCGACAACGCCCCTGCACAGTTTTTTGCAGATCTACAATGCCGACGGCGAGAAGGTGAAACAGGCAGACGACCATCGGCCCGGTGGTGATTATATTCCCGCCACCCTCTGGCGCTCGGGCGATGTCATCATCGATACCTTCACCCTGCCCCTGCCAGATGTCTTGCCCCCAGGAGATTATACGCTCGTGGCCGGTTTTTACGACCCCACAACCGGCGAACGCGTGGCCCCGCCCATGCCGGTGGCTAGTTTGATATCCCCTGCTCTTTATGAATAATCAACATAATCCAGCATGGTTTCACCAAAAAACGACCAGAATCTGTACGCGGATGAACACAGAAAAACGAGGAAGGCGGATACGAAATCAGTGTTCTGCGTGTGTGTCAGCATATAGAAAATTGAACTAACATGTCAAGCCAACTACCAGATGATCTAAAAGAACGCCTTCTGGCCGTGGGCGTGGAGGATGAAGAAAGCCTGCGCCTTGCCTTGGAAACCGATCCCGACCTGCGTGCTACCTACGAATCCTGGCTCATTGCCATGACTTTGCAGATGTTCGCTGAAGTTCCCGATGCCGATGCCCTGAAGTCGCTGGTGGAGCGAGCGCCGATACTCATGGAAGACAGCATGATCGAAGCCATCGAGCAGGCCGTCGCCAAGGCCGGGACCATGGGGGACGAGACCAACGCAACTGCTTTGAGCCAGCGCCTGGCCGTCTTACGCACAATCAAGGCTGAGCATGAGGTTGCACAACGGGCCGCGCCCATGGCCGATGCCCTGGTGCAATTCGTGCAGGCGGGCAGCGAGCAGGCGGCGCGGGCGGTCTACGCCGTCCAGCGTGATCTACTGGATACGGATGACGCCGAAGCTCTTTTGATCAACAGCTTCGAGCCAGAAGACAAAACCGCGCGCCTGGTGCTAGAGGGGAGGTTGACTTTGTTGAGGCGGTTGCGAGTGGCGGGGTGATGGAGTGTCAAGGTGAAGGGGTGAAGGGGTGACAGGGTGACCTAATGACAGCCTTGAGTTGATTGTTAGCCGGGATCACCGGCCAGATTCCGCTGTTTTGATCAGAGCCTCGATGGTCTTGTGCGAGATATCACCCTCCATGGGCCCAAAGGCGATAGCATTGAGCGCGCCGGCCGCGGCGGCCATCCGACCACAATCTTCCGGGTCTTTGCCTTCAAGCAAACCGCACAGGAACGCAGCGTCGAAGCAATCACCCGCGCCCGTGGGGTCAATTTCTTCCACCTGATAGGCGGGAATATCAAGCGTCCGATCCCTAGTATAGATCGTACAGCCCTTCTTACCTCGTTTTAGCACGACTATATCGAGTGATTTTCTAGCGAATAGATGTCTTACACTTCCTTCAACATCCTGATTTCCGCTGATCATCTTTAGTTCTGTCGTGCCGGGAAACAGGATTGAGCATCTAGCGAGCACGGGCCCAACTATCTCCTCTATTCCCCTTTCTCCGAGCAGTTCGGGTCTGATGTTCGGATCGAAGGTGATTTTCGATCCTTGCTGATGAAAATACATCATCGCTTGAAAAATGCGAGCCCTGAACGTATCGTTGGCCATCAATGAGCAACCCATGATGTGAAAATAGGTCGGAATATCACCTGTGCCCGTAGGTTGGAATTCCGCCATGACCGCAGGAGTGCCGTCGATGTGGAAGATGAATTTACGTGAACCGTCGTGAAAATAGGTTACGAAGGCCACGGCGGTCGACCGATGAGGGTAGGTGCGAATAGACTCGCAATTCACCCCATCATCTTGTAGCCGCTCCACCACACATCGGCCAAAATCATCCTCCCCAACACCTGCGATCATGCCGGCCTTATGACCAAGACGCGCAACCGTGTCGATAAAGATCGCGGGCGCCCCGCTGGGATAGGGGCCCAGAAACTCACCAGGTTCGTAGAGTTCGATACCCGATCTGGGTCGCATGATCTCAACCAGGATCTCTCCCATCGTCCAAATGCTTGCCATGTCGTACTCCTAAAATCCTTATGCGGAATCTCGCACAACGAGGTCGGTATCCAAGACGATATGCCTAGACGGACCTCATTTTCGCCCCCCATACGTCTAAAAAGCAAATTGGTCGCCTCGACTCCCATCCGCTAGGTTTCCTTCGACACGACACTTAAAGGTGAACAGAGCAGGAAGGACAAGGGCGTATCGTTCAAGCCAACTACCCCGAAATCTTCCGCAAGCTACAAGGTATCGCCAGTGAAGCATCTCCACGTTCATGTACCACCGTCCTCTCACCTCCCATTCATATCCTACCTTTGGCCCCACTTGAGCCACCATGCTAAAATAATGGGTCGCAGAAGAGGGCGGTCTATGCAGCCGCCCTTCTCCTTTGTCTGCAGCTAGAGGAACCAACGCCTGGTCTTCATCGTCTATTCCAAAGCGTAAACCAGGAAACCGCCAAGACTGGCCCTCATAGTCACTTCGCAGTCATACTCCGGTCTACTGTTCTATTGGATTCTGGTCTACAAGCAAACCGACCAAGTGACCACCAGACCACGCGACTACCCGACCACGCGACCACGCAACTACCCGACCACGCAACTACCCGACCACGCGACTACCCGACCACGCAACTACCCGACCACGCAACTACCCGACCACGCGACTACCCGACCACGCGACTACCCGACCACGCAAC
>JAAENG010000182.1 GCA_024224665.1 Chloroflexota bacterium
GAGCTTCATCTTTCAGATGATTATTCCCTATTTTTGTGTCATGCTTTTACTGCTGTATGATGTCGCTCACAGTCAAAATAACACAATCCCAGTGCTCATGAGGATACCACAGCATGGATATCAGCACAGACCTGTGTTATAGATGATCTAGATCATACTCAAACAACTATCCTTCTGTTAGAATGGGGCTAGTCTGTATAAATTCAGATGCTGGACTATGTTCTGGCTTCGTGTTTCAGTTGTATGAACCGCGCGTGCATAATTTATGCGTCCGTTAGCATGTGCATTAAGCTCTGGATTGCAGTGAATGACGCGAACCGACTACAGGCGGCGCAACGAATGTCAAAAAATAAGGAGGTGAATTCAGAAGCAAAAATAAGGGTGCTATATGTGCCGGGAGCGAGCTGTCTTCGGACGAGCTTGCGGAAATTCCATCGTAGTCGTCATGGAGATTAGGAACCAATAATCTAGGAGTGACGCTTCATGCGAAGCTCAAATTACGATATTCAACGAGGAATAAAATGAAATCCAAAATGTGGACAATACTTAGTCTATTTGTGGTTATGTCAATGTTAGTTGCATGCGCGGCGGTACCGGCAGCGCCTGCGGCGCCGGTAGCAGAAGAACCTGCTGCAGAAGAACCTGTTGCTGAGGATATGAGTTGGTGGGCCCAGGCTGCGGAGACAGCGGGATGTGTGGGCACGACTATTACAGGCATTTCCGAAAGCACACCACCCTCCAACTACTCTGCCGATGTCATCGCTCCTCAATTCGAGGAAGAATCCGGGATTAAGGTCGAGTTCGAGACGACCTCCTGGGGTGAAATGTATGACAAGGAATTGAAGGACATGCAGTCCGGCGCTGGTGTCTACGACTTCATCTACATCGAGCAAGACATCGCCTATGCGTACATAGATCGTGACTTCCTCAGTGACGTCACCCAAATGCGTATAGACAATCCCGAACTGGCCTTTTCCGATTTCGATGAGGGCATGTTCGTGTCCTTCGTCGACTACTTCAGGGATCCGGAGAACGGCAACCTGATGGGTGTGCCCATGGAGGCATTCATCAAGACCTACCTCTACCGCACCGATCTCTTCGAGGACGAGGAGATCAAAGCTGCTTTCGAGGCCGAGTATGGCTACCCCCTGGCGCCGGCCACCGACCACGAAGAGTACTCCGATATCGCCAAGTTCTTCACCGAGTGGGGCGAGACCAACGATATGGAGCTTTGGGGTACAACCGTACAAGCGCACACCGGACACGCAGCCTCCTGGTATGAGGGGTTCACCGAGGTTCCTCCACAGTTTGGTGTCTATGACTGGGGCATCAACATGGATAACTGGAAAGCCACGGTGGAGAATGGCGGCACCATGAACAGCGACGAGAACAAAGCCGCTCTGACATGGTGGTTGAGCAATCTCGAATTCGCGCCACCAGAAGCCACCAGCAGCACCTGGGATGAAACGGCGGCCACCTTTGCCGCCGGTCGAGTAGCACAAGGCTTGATCTATGGCGAGAACGCAGCCTGGGTTGCCACCGATCCTGAACGCTCTATCGTCGTCGGCAACGTCGGCGTTGCATTGCCGCCAACTGAGCCAGGCGTGCTTGACGCAGCCGCAGCTGGCGAGGGCTCTGTGGGATACTACGACGGTGGCGCCTATGGCATACCGGTCTCTTCTCAGAACCCGCTGTGTGCTTTACTATGGGTGCAATACTTTGCGCAGGAGCAGTTCCAGCCTGAGTGGGCCGCTGCCAGCGCTCGCGTTACACACAACGCCACCTACGATTCGCCTGAACTCCAGGCGATGGACGAGCAGACCAACGGCTACTTCACACTAATGAAGGATAAAGGTGAACTCTTCGCCGGTGCATCACCCTTCCCGTTCCACGCTACCCTACGCGAGGAAATTCTCCCGATTTGGTACAAGGCGATCACCGGTGATCTCACACCGGATGAAACCCTGGACCAGATGGCCGAAGCCACCGATGCCTTCCTGGTGGAACTGGGCTACGGCGAATAGTACCTTAAGAGAGTATGCGATCAAACCGTATGGGGTGGGGGCTTCTTGCCCCCACCCTCATCATACTAGCTGTTGCGGGGCTGCTGCCCTTCTTCTATATCATTTACGTCGGCTTCTTCGACTGGAATCTTTTCTCGGCCGAGGTGGGGATGTTCTACGCTGGGGCCGATAACTACCGTAAACTAGTCTTCGATCCGGAATTCCTGGGTGCACTTAGGCGCACCTTTCTATTCACCACACTAGTTGTAAGCATCGAGTTGGCGCTGGGCTTTTTCCTGGCGCAACTGCTCACCAAAGATTTTCGCGGCAAGACCATTTTTAGAACGATCCATGCTTTACCACTGGTGATAGCACCCATCGTAGTGGGGGCTGCCTGGCGATTATTGGTCATACCTGGCTTTGGCCCCGTGCCATACTACTTAGATAAGTTTTTAGATTTCAACTACAACATCGGGCGGTTCGCCAGCCACGCCTTTCTGACGACGGTCCTGATGGATATCTGGCACTGGACTCCTTTTGTTACACTCACCATGTTGGCCGGGCTCAGCGCCATACCCAAAGAACCCATGGAACAGGCGCTGGTAGATGGCGCCAACCGTTGGCAGATCTTCCGCCATCTGACTATCCCCATGATGATGCCGGTGATCTTGACAACCGTCTTTATTCGCCTTATGGATGCGCTCCGTATCGTCGACGAGGTGTACATGTTGACCGGTGGCGGGCCCGGAACTTCCACGCGTTACATAGGTATTCACATCTGGCAAATTGTGTTTCCCAAAACCGACTACGGTTATGGTTCGGCTATGTCGTTACTTACGCTCTACTTTACCATCGTTCTTTGCTGGTTGGTCTTTGCAGCCATCACCGCCAAGGGCAAACAATCTTCTTGAGGAGCGTCATGACACGTAGCAGATTTCGCAAAACTCTGGATTGGGTTGGAACCTACCTCGTATGGATAATCGCTACGTTGGTCGTCCTATTTCCGATCTACTGGATATTCGTAGTCTCCGCCCGTAGCCGGGTAGAACTTTTCGGTGGGCCGTCGTTGATCCAGACCAGCTTCTTCGCCAAGAACTATACCAAGCCCTTGCTGGATCCCACCTTTCGACGTTACCTGATTAATTCGATCATTATCTCCACTACCAACGCGTCGCTGGTTGTCATTTTGGCCGTGACTGCCACCTATGCGCTCTCACGCTGGCGGCTTAAAGGTGATGAGAATATATTCTTCTGGACGATCACCAATCGCATGGCGCCTCCAGCCGCGTTTATGTTCCCTGTCTTTCTACTGTTCACCCGCGTTGTTAAGTTTGGCGACTGGTCCTTGTTCGACACCAGGCTTGGCTTGATTCTGATCTATTGTACTTTTAACTTGCCATTCGCCATCTGGCTTTTGAAAGGGATCATGGATGGTATCCCCATCGATCTTGACGAAGCAGCACTGGTCGATGGTGCCGGCACCTGGACCGTATTGACCAAGATCATCGTACCCTTGGCCGCTCCTGGCATCGCCATCACATTTGTGCTCAGTTGGGTATTTGCCTGGAATGAGTATATCTATGCGGCGACATTGACCAGTGTACATGCGCGTACTGTGACCACCGGACTGGCAGAATATGTGACCGTGACCGGTACGAACTGGGGCGAGATGGCAGCAGTTTCTGTGATCGCGCTCCTACCGGCTTTGCTCTTCCTGGTGGTGGTTCAGAGGTACATTGTGATGGGCCTGACGTTTGGCGCAGTGAAGGAATAGCGAATATGACACAACCCCCGCGAGAATCCTACGATGCAGGTACAAAGGCGCCACAGCGTGAGGGCGGGGTTGTCTCACCCATCGAGCATCATGGCCGGCAGGGCTTTCTGCCTATCAGAACCAACACCTTCGATCGCGTCTTCATCAGTGTCGTATGCTTCATCGCCATCCAGTTGTTGTGGATGCGCTTCATCGAGGCGTTCCTGTCGATCTGGATTGCAGTCATTCTCTCCGTGATATTGGGCTACATCATCACCCGTTGGGGATAGCGGCAGGCAACCGAGTTCGAAGTGCTCTGGACAGACACAAATATAATTCGAGGTTTTTGCTATGCAAGCATTAGTTCTGGAACAAACAAACCTTCTCTCCCTGCGGGACATAAACATCGACGAGCCGCTGAGGCCCAGCGATGTGAAGATCGCTATACACACCGTTGGCATTTGCGGCAGCGATATCCACTATTACACCCATGGTCGTATCGGCCCCTTTATAGTTGAGGAACCGATGGTGTTGGGCCATGAGGCGTCGGGGACTGTGCTCGAGGTCGGCGGCGATGTCACTGACCTCGAGATCGGGGATAGGGTGTGCATGGAGCCCGGTATCCCCGATCCCAACAACAAAGCCACCCGCCTGGGCATGTACAACCTGGACCCGGCCGTGCGGTTTTGGGCAACGCCACCTATTCACGGTGTGTTGCGGCCAACGGTTGTACACCCGGCCAACTTCACGTTCAAGGTCCCGGACAATGTCAGTCTGGCTGAGGCAGCCATGGTGGAACCGCTGGCTGTAGGGATGCATGGAGCTATGAAAGCGCAGATCAAGCCCGGTGATGTGGCCGTGGTTATCGGTGCTGGCCCCATAGGTATGGTCACCGCCCTGGCAGCACTGGCCGGTGGTTGTAGCCAGATCATCATGACTGATGTCGTGCAGCCCAAACTGGATCTGGCAGCAACGTTGGGGCCCATCATCCCTGTCAATGTCGCCGTGCAAGATCTGACAGAACTGGTCTATGATCTGACAGATGGTTGGGGTGCAGACATCGTATTCGAGTGTAGTGGAAGTATTCAGGCCACGGCCGGTGTCTTCGAGCCGCTCTGCCCTGGCGGGACCGTGGTGTTGATTGGCATGCCGCTGGAATCCGTGCCCTATGATGTGGTTGCTGCTCAGGTCAAAGAGGCACGTGTCGAACACGTCTTCCGCTATGCGCATGTTTATCCACGGGCGCTGGCACTCATGGGCAGCGGTAAGATCGACATCAAGCCTCTTATCACCGATACTTTTTCATTCCAGGATAGTATCGAAGCCTTTGACTTTGCCACAGTGATGCCTCCGACCTCGGTCAAGGCGCAGATCGAATTGCCTCAGTAGCTTTCCTACTTACAAAAATCGCCATGGTGCAAGAACACCAGGCGGTAACTACCGCATATGACTCATCTTCAAGAAGATATGACGACTGAGCACGACCCAGTTCCTCTATCAATGAGTCGGTCGGAGACGCAACGATTCCAAACATGATTTCTTTACACAGGTTGCAACCTGGCCTAAGACAAAGAACTCGCTTATGAAGGTTAATTATTTATTTCGGTAATGTCTTCTTGCCAGGTCCGCCGGGGGATGAATCTCCCGGCTAGCAAACAGCGCCGGATCAATCCGGCTATCGGCTCGTTTTGTGACACTTAGGGAGTCAAATCAGCCCCTTTCAAGGGGCGCTGTTACGTAGCACCGGGAATTCATCCCGGTGCGGGCCTCGCAAACGCATAGGCTACATTACTGAGTTATTTTCTTAACCTTCATCAGCGATTTGAAATCGAATGCCCCCAGGCGCTTTTCCGTTGCGGCGCTTGGGCGATCAGCAAGGAGATTGACGATGAACGACCGTGAACGATTCCTGGCGACCATGCATTATCAACCTGTCGACCGGTCCCCTATCTGTGATTTCAGCTTCTGGGAAGAGACCATCGTCGTATGGCGCGACCAGGGTCTACCAGATGATATTGTTGCCCCGGATTATTATCTGTGGCGTAATGGCAACGCAGACCATTTCTTCGGCATGGATTACAGCATCGACCGGGCTGTCAATGCCACCGGTATCGATATTGGACTCGTGCCGGCATTCGAAGAGAAAGTCATAGAGGACAGGGGCGATCACGAGATAATGCAACAATCTGATGGTGTGCGCGTGTTGCGCAGAAAGTTTATGAGTTCCATTCCCATCCATCAGGGATATCTCCTGACCGATCGTGATAGCTGGCAAAAGCACTATAAATCCCGCCTCGATCCGTCGACACCCGAGCGTTATCCAGATGACTGGGATGCAAGGGTCAAGCTCTGGACCGACCCAAAGCGGGAACAGGTCATTGGTTTGAACGCCGGCAGCCTTTACGGTTGGATTCGCAATTGGAATGGTCTCGAAAATCTGTCACTGGTAGTCTATGACGACCCAGCATGGTTCGAAGAAATGGTGACGACGGTCACGGATTGCATCATCGGTACGCTATCTCGGGCGTTGGAGACAGGAGGACAGTTCGACGCCGCCTTCATCTGGGAGGACATGGCCTACAAGGCGGGCCCTCTGCTGAGCCCCAAACACTTCAAGCAGTTCCTCGTACCTCAATACCGTCGTCTCTCCGATTTTTTGCGCAGTTACGGGGTGGATGTGATCTGTGTCGATTGCGATGGTAAAATAGATCTCCTGGCGCCCTTGTGGCTCGAAGCGGGTGTCAACTGCATTTACCCCATCGAAGTTGGTACATGGGAGGCCGATCCCATCGCATTCCGCAGAGAATATGGCAAGGATATGTTGATTATGGGTGGTTTCAACAAGCGAATCCTGGCTAGTACCAAAGAGGCGATTGAAAAAGAGGTTTATCGCCTGGCCCCCCTGGTAGAAGAGGGCGGCTACATCGGCTTTTGTGACCATCGCGTACCGCCTGACGTACCGCTGGAGAATTACTGGTTCTACCTGGAGATGGTGCGCGAGGTCTGGGGACGAGATCTGCCCGATCTCAGGCCTATGGGTGAACTGAACCAGCCCTCACCTGAGGGGGGCGGTGCGACATCATAACATTTCATCGGGAGGCAACAAGACATGGGATATACATCCGGTAGCCCTCTCCCCAAGACCATGCAAGCCGTGGTCTGCCGTGGGCCACAAGACTATCGCCTGGAAGAGTGGGCTGTTCCAGAACCAGGGCCGGGCGAAGTTGTCATTCGGGTCAAGTCCGTTGGCATCTGCGCCAGCGATCTCAAGTGCTACCTGGGAGCACCCCTTTTCTGGGGAGACGAGCATCGAGAGGGCTATTGCCAACCACCGGTCATTCCCGGGCATGAGTTTGTGGGCGAAGTGGTGGCTCTGGGCGAGGGCGCAGATGAGAAATATGGGCTGGCATTAGGCGATCTGGCGGTGTCCGAGCAGATCGTCCCCTGCTGGAAATGCCGCTATTGCAGGCGCGGCCAGTATTGGATGTGCCAGGACAAGCATGATGTTTACGGTTTTCGCCAGCGCACCTTTGGCGCCATGGCCGAGTACATGCGTTTCCCGAATGATGCCCTCAACTACAAGGTGCCAGAGTCTATTCCCCCCGTACATGCTGCCTTCATCGAGCCCCTGGCCTGTTCGATCCATGCAGTCCAGCGCGGTGAGATCGAGTTTGGTGATGTGGTGGTCATCGCCGGCGTTGGCCCCTTAGGACTGGGCATGGTCGCCGCAGCGCGGCTCAAGAACCCTGGCCTGCTGATCGCAATAGACTTGAATGACCAACGATTGCAGATCGCCCGTGCCTGCGGCGCCGACATGGTGTTGAACCCCAGCCAGATCGACGTGATCGACGAGGTACGCAAGCTCAGTGATGGATATGGGTGTGATGTTTACATCGAGGCCACCGGCCATCCGGCCGCTGTAGAACAGGGGCTGCACATGATCCGCAAATTGGGGACGTTCGTCGAATTCAGCGTTATGCGGGATCTGGTGACAGTGGACTGGACCATCATCGGCGATAGCAAAGAATTGAACATCCACGGCTCCCATCTCGGCCCCTACTGCTATCCTATTGCGATCGACATGCTAGAAAAGGGCTTATTACCCATGGATCAGATCATCACCCACAGATTTCCATTATTTGCTTTCCAGGAGGGGATCGATCTGGTAGCAGCCGGCGATCACTCTATCAAGGTAACCCTGACACCATAGCGAGCCTGTCGGATCTTGTGCGGCTTCACCCATGAACGAAACGATTTCAGATAACTTTGTCGACGACATCTCATAAGAGGAAGGACAATATGGCTGATACGGTATTGGATGCAAAACCCATCGTGGAGCGGTTCCGCCTGGATGATCGTGTTGCGCTGGTTACCGGTGGTGGCCGCGGGATAGGTCGAGGCTACGCTCACGCGCTTGGTGAGGCAGGGGCAGGCGTCGCCATCGTGGATATCGACATCGACGCTGCCGAGGAAGTGGCCGCGGAGCTAGATCAGAAAGGCATTGAATCGCTGGCCATCAGGGCCGATGTGACCCAGGCCGATCAGGTGCAGGCGATGGTAGATGCTGTACTAAGTCGTTGGGGAAAACTGACTATCGGCGTCAACAACGCCGGCATCGGTCTGTGGGTGGATTCCGAAGCGATGGCCAAGGGAGATTGGGACAAAATAGTGAATCTCAATTTTACAGGCGTTTTTCTATGTGCCCAGGCTGAGGCCCGGGTTATGCTGGAGGCCGGCTATGGTAAGATTATCAACACTGCATCGATGTCTGGCCACATCGTCAACATGCCCCAAAACCAGGCTGCCTACAACGCCACCAAGGCTGGTGTCATACACCTGACCCGCAGTCTGGCGACGGAGTGGGCCAGGCGCGGCGTACGGGTCAATAGCATCAGTCCCGGTTACACCCGCACGAAGTTGGTCGATGACTTGTTAGCCACCGAACTCGGCCAGAAGGTCATGCCCACATGGATGGGAATGACGCCTATGGGCAAAATGGCGGATGTGACCGACCTGCAAGGCGCCGTCGTTTATCTCGCCTCACAAGCCTCGGACTTCATGACCGGCCATGATATGGTCATCGACGGAGGCTACTGTGCGTGGTAAGGAAGGGATTCCCATGACGACCTACGAGACTGCACGCCAGATCCTGGAGGAAATGGACCGCGGGTTGAGCCAGGTGGATGAGCCCGAGGTAGAGGCATGTCTGGACGAGATTCTGGAGGCCCACCGTATTGTCGCCTATGGTCTGGGCCGAGAAGGTCTTGTGATGCGCAGTTTTGCCATGCGCTTGATGCATCTGGGGCTCGACGCGGCGATTGTCGGAGATATGACGACCCCGCCGGTGGGACCCGGTGACCTGTTTGTGGTCAGTTGCGGGCCGGGTTACCTGTCTACGGTGGAGGCACTGACCGGTGTTGCACGCAAGGCCAGCAGCCGCATTGTCATGCTCACGGCTCAGCCCCTGGCGCCACTGCCGCAACAAGCCGATCTGTGTTAGTAACGTTCCCTGCCCAGACCATGGCGGAGGCAGAAGCCAGCCGTTCTACACAGGCTATGGGTTCTGCTTTCGAACAGTCCCTCTGGATACTCTTCGATGCCATGATCCCCCGCCTGCAACAGGCTCTGGGCCAGAGTTCCCTGAATCTGCGTAACCGACACACCAACCTGGAGTAATGCCCAATGCGCGCCGTAGTCTTTCCTGCACCGGAAACCGTTGTCGTAGAGAATGTTCCCGATCCCGCCTGCAAACCAGACGAAGTCGTAGTCCAGGTGGCGACCAGTGGACTCTGCGGTACAGATCTACATATCTACCGTAATGAATACATGTCGGAGTTTCCGATCATCCCCGGCCATGAGTTCGGCGGTGTCGTCGTCGAAGTAGGGCGAGAGGTCACTGATCTACCCTTGGGTCAGCGGGTGGCCGTCGACCCCAATTTGTATTGTGGCCGATGCTATTTCTGTCGCAATCAGCAGAACAACCATTGTCTCAACTGGGAGGGTGTAGGCATTACTCGACCAGGTGCATTTGCTGAGTACGTTACGGTGCCAGCCCAAGCTTGCTACCCTCTTCCCGAACAACTGAGTGATGCCCAGGCCGCCTTTGTAGAGCCGCTTTCCTGTGTGGTTCACGCCCTGAATCGCTTACGAATCTGGCCGGGAGATGAAGTCCTGATCTTTGGGGCGGGGCCGATGGGGTTGGTGCTGGTACAGGCTTTGCAGCATAGTGGGGCATCAAAGGTGGTCGTGGTGGAAAAACAACCCGAGCGATTGGCTTTAGCCAGCGAACTGGGGGCCACCGCTGCGGTAATGGCCGGAGCCAACCAGACCGAATCACTACGTGAACTCGCCCCCTACGGCTTTGCGGTCGTCGTGGACGCCACAGGCGTGCCGCAAGTGGTCGAACAAGCCTTTGATTATCTAAAACCTCGCGGTCAGTATCTTCAGTTTGGCGTCACGCCTAAACATGCTACCGTCAAGCTCAAACCGTACGACATCTTCCTTCACGATTGGACGATTATCGGCAGCTTCGCCCTCTGCTACACATTCCAGCCCGCTATCGAATGGCTGGCCCAAGGCGTTATCGACGTCACACCACTGATAAGCCACACACTGCCACTCAATGAATTTCCTGCTGCCATACAAAGCTTCGCTGACGGTAAGACCTTAAAAGTACATTTTCAGCCGTCACGCCTATAAGAATCACCTTGCAATCAGGGGAGTCAATCCAGTTTCCCATCCAGTATTACCGATCAGGAAACTAACCCCACCACACTGCTCATACAGGACTGAAGACATTCGAATTCGAGAGATAAATCTGGAATCTGCGCAGGAGATTGAGCTGGTTGCCTGGAGGATGCGCCAAACCCTCATCGAAGTATTGGGCGAAGAGCGGGGCAGCTCGATGTACTCGATGGAATGGCTGGTACAGCGCCTATCATGGCATTTGCATTCAGCCCAGGTGATTGGAAACGTGTACGTGGCTGAGGCAACAGAGGGTGAGATCGTAGGTCACACCATCGTGCGGATCGATAGCGATGATGATGGCAACGACATCGGTCTGTTCTCGACCCTTTATGTGGAGCCGACTGCACGAAGATCTGGTGTAGCGTCCCTATTGCTCAAACGAGGAGAGCGCTGGATGGTGGAGCGGGGTCAGCATGAGGCTGTAACCTATACAGACGAAGACAACACAAGGTTGCAGGCTCTCTACATCAAACATGGATACACCCTGTCTGCGATGCCCAATCAGTTTGTGAAACTGGCTAAAGTTCTGTAGCGTCAGATTGTCAGCGCTAAGGAGAGTGACATATGAAGCGACAAGATCAGAATGATTGCGGCGAGGTGGAAGAACGCCCACAGACCAAGATTATTTCGTATGATGACATCGAGTATGCTTTCATGTACGTCAGCAGTGATGCACCGTTCATGCATAGCGTGATTTTATGTATGGAAACCGGCAAAATGTACTACATGTCTGAAATGGGCGATTCGGACGAAGTACCTGACGATATAGATGATGTCAAGCGCTACATCTCCATTCCCCACAAAAACGACCTTGAATTAGGAAGCAAGCTTGTCTTTGATTTCACGGCTGCCTATCTTCCCGAAGATCTCGATTCCGTATACACCATGTTCAGACGAAGAGGCGCCTATTTCAGGTTTAGGCGATTACTCGAATCAAGAGGGTTGCTACAATCGTGGTATGATTATGAGAATCAGCGGACGAAGACTGCCCTTTTGGAATGGTGTGTTTACTCTGGGATCGACGTCAAGGAATGATGTTTGCTCTGTCACCAAAAATTACTATCGTCAGTTACGATCCAGAATGACGTCGAGTATGCTGAGCACGAAAAAAGATTTGCGCCTGTCGTGACAAGGGCTTTTCCTGTTTGTGCGATGAGGTCACCTAAGTGGAGAAGGGGAGGTACCAATCGAAAGTTGATGAAGACGTAACTGGTGTGAGAAAGGAGTTGCGAATGAGATTCCACCTTTCGCTCGTGTGCTCAAAAGTGGATGAGCGCATATTTTATCGGGCCCTTGAATCTTCGTCTATCTTTGGGAATCAGTATATTCAACTGTGCAAAATGAGAGCTTGATCATAGTGAAAGGGGAGAGTTTCATGTATCCTCAATTACAGGGTTTATGGGCGCAATTTCATCGATGATCAAGCCCTAGAGAGTCTCGCCTTTCAATGCGAGCCAATATGACTTAACCACCAATGCTCGTGCGGACGCTGTTCCGCTCGCCGCCAGGTACACTATTTCATCACGATTTTCTACACACAGCCAGCAACCGTCATTTGGAAAGCGCTTTATGCCGATGTGCAAAAGACAGCGAGCGTACAGCTCCAACCACTGCACGGCAAACCAGCGCCATTTGAAAGGTGATATGTTGTAACCAATGGCGACATGATCAAGTCTTTTTCCCCAAAATGGAAATACTCGATCAGTCCACTATTGGAAGGAGGGTTTATTTGAGAAAACGAGTCCAACTATCTGCTACGTTCAAGATAGACAATGTAGTCCAACAAACGAGTTCATATAAGGAGACTTAAACAATGGCTATGGACCATGAGTCGGATGAATCTGGAATGTTTCCTCCACTACCGGAGGAAATGACAAAGATCTTAGAGAGTATGACAGAAAGTGCTGGTGCGGACGATCTGTACGAGTTCATACTCGAATCGCAGTGTGGGGCAATCGACGATTCGCAGCCGGTAGAACAGTACGCTGGCAATCTTGGCGTAACGGCGAATTTTGTCGACACCCACGAACAGAAGGTCGGGCAGCTTCAATGGAATGACAACCTGGGCACTGTCTATAATAACCCTGGGAATGTCTCTGGCGCGCGATGGTGTACGGGAACGCTGATCAGCGAGAATCTGTTTTTATCCGCTGGCCATTGCTTTGACCAGACGGGTGGCGGCTGGCAGCGACCCCAGATCAACGGGACGAACGACATCATTCCCTCCTCTGAGATTGCTACCAACATGCATGTCAATTTCAATTATCAAGTCGATGCAAATGGCAATCTCCAAGCACCTGTGGTATTTGCTGTTCAGGAGTTGGTGGAGTACCGGCTTGGAGGGCTTGATTACGCCATCCTCCGCTTGGCCGGTTCACCAAGTCAGGCCTTCGGGATTGGCGACGTTGCCCAAGCGGATGCCGCAGAGCAGAATATGCTATGCATCATCGGGCATCCGGCCGGCGTACCCAAACGTATCGAGGCCGGCCCGCTGACTTCTTTCTCGGGAGATCGGGTTCAGTATAACGATATCGATACCTTAGGTGGAAACTCAGGTTCAGCTATCTGGCATTCGCCATCAGGCGAGATCGTCGGCGTTCATACCAATGGAGGATGCACCACCGGCGGGGCTGGCTCGAACTCCGGCGTTCGTATCAGCAGGATACTCGAGGAATCGCCAACACTACAGAACCTCAGCGCTCCATCGATTCCCCTAACCTTTCGGCACGGCGTTGACACCGCAACTGTGCGGCGCGGGCTATACACGATCCAGCAAAAGAGTAATCGCCGCTTCGTGGATGCACACGAAAGTGCGGGACGCGACTTCTCGGTTGTCACCCGAACAGCGCAGAATAACGATACGCAGAGATGGACCCTGACGCCCGTGGCAGTCGTCTGCACCATCCAGCAAAAGAGCAACGGCCGTTTTGTGGATGCACATGAGAGTAATCAAAACGACTTCTCTCTCGTCACCCGCACAGCGCAGAATAATGATACACAACGATGGATTCTAACGCCTTTGGGCAACGATACGTACACGATCCAACAGCGCAGTAATGGCCGCTTCGTGGATGCACACACAAGTGCAGGACCCGACTTCTCGCTTGTCACCCGCACAGCGCAGAATAACGATACGCAGAGGTGGGTTTTTAAGCCCTTGGGCGATAGTACGTACACGATCCAGCAAAAGAGCAATAACCGCTTCGTGGATGCACATGAACATTCGGCGAAAGACTTCTCGCTCGTCACCCGCACCGCCCAAAACAACGATACGCAGAGATGGATTCTGACACTCGTTGGTGGCGTCTACACGATCCAGCAAAAGAGCAATGGCCGCTACGTGGATGCACACGAAAGTTCATCGAAAGACTTCTCGCTCGTCACCCGCACTGCACAGAACAACGACACACAAAGGTGGATGTTGAGATATTTAGGTGACGATACCTACACGATCCAACAACAGAGCAATCGCCGCTATGTGGACGCTCATGAGAGTGATGAAAGGGACTTCTCTCTCGTCACCCGCACAGCGCAGAATAACAATTCACAACGGTGGGTGTTCAAATCGTTGTAAAGTAATACCTAGAACTAAAGGCGGAATGACATGCGGAATTTCATCCTGAATTGACGGTGGAGTTCCGCATGTTATTAAATCCTTAGTTGGAACACTGAGCGCGTCACACTCGGCCCATAGAATTACGGATCGTTGAGCGTGCGATTTGTTTGATAATTGGGAATGTGCAAGAATAGCGATACCTTAGTTCAGCTTAGACACAGCGGCCTTATGACTAGCAAAAGTCGGGCGACTAATCTTGGCTGTTATCTCGCGTAATTGCCTTGGTAATTTGCGAGACAAGTTGTTACAGCGGATAAAAAATGAGCCAGATTACTGAAGTTGCAGTGACTCAACAGGAATAGGAACAAAAAGATGTCAACCAAAACTCTGTTAGGATACGCGATTCTGATGTTGGCGACACTACTGACAGCTTGTGTCGCTCCTGTGATGGTTCCAGACCGGCCAGAGATGCCTCCAAACCAGGAAACCCTCTGGCAAACGTCGACGCTAAGCGCATTGCTAGCTGGTCTCTACGATGGGGATTTGACCATTGCAGAACTGAAGAGCCACGGCGATTTCGGACTGGGTACGTTCAATGCGCTGGACGGAGAAATGATAGTGATCGACGGTGAAGTCTATCAGGTAAAATCTGACGGCGTGGCGTATCTCGCCGATGATGCCGGGCAAACGCCTTTTGCCGTGGTGACCTTCTTTGCAGCGGACCAGAGGCTTTCGGTGAGTGAGTCGATGACGTGTGAAAAGCTCGAGGATCACCTGGATGCTTTTTTATCCACGGCCAATGCACCCTATGCGCTCAAGATCACCGGCGCCTTCGCTACTCTTAAGACGCGCGCACCGCGCAAGCAAAGCCAGCCTTACCCGACACTGTCAGATGCGCTTGCCAACCAGGCCGTATTCGAGTTCCAGAATGTGATCGGTTCCATGCTCGGATTTCGCCTGCCCAGTTACATGCAGGGTGCAAACTCGGTGGGTTACCACTTCCACTTCCTCACAGAGGACCGCCAGGAAGGTGGGCATGTGCTAGACTGCCTGGTGCAGGACGTTGAGATCGAGATCGACGCCAGCGACGCCGTTCACCTGGATGTACCGCAGAGCACAGCGTTTCAACAGGCAATACTCGCCCAAAGCGAGGCTGAAGGGCAATCGCTGGCGCCTGAGCCCCTCGTACTCGCTGCGATCTACAACTTGACCGGCAATCAGGCTGGTCTGGACGTGCCTTCCGCCCAAGGCGCTGAATTGGCTGTTGCTGAAGCCAACCGGGCAGGCGGTGTACTGGATCGCCCCGTGCAACTCGTTGTGAAGGACGGGACGTCCGAGCGGGCTGTAGTCGCCGCCCTCGCTGCTGAGATCATCGAACAGCAACCATCCACTGCAGCCATTTTCGGCCTCTCGGACACCGATCTGGTCCTGGCCGCAGCACCGGTGACAGCCGAGCATGGGCGCCTCTTCCTCACCTCCGGCGCCACCTCGCCCAAGCTGCCTGCAGAGGCGCCGGGCTTTCTCTTCCTGGCCTGTTTTGGCGACAATGTACAAGCCGCCGCCGGCGCGGAATGGGCGTACAACGATCTCTCCGCCGGCACGGTCTCCATCCTTTTCAACAGCGAATCAACCTACACGCAGCTGCTGCAGGGCTACTTCCGGACTCGATTTGAAGAGTTGGGTGGCCAGGTTCTGTCGGTGCAGAGCTATGTGCCCGGAGACGCCGCCGGCATAGAGGCAGCGGCCGATCGCCTGCAACTGGCCGACCTCATCTATCTGGCGGCTACCCCTGACGACGCCCTGCCGGTCGTGCTGGCGCTGCGGGCGGCGGGCCATAATGGGCCCATCCTGGGCGGCGACGGGTTCGACGTGGCCGGGCTGTGGGAGCAACAGGCGGACGTGGACCAGGTGTACTTCACCACTCACGCCTACCTGGGCGCCGACAATGACGATCCCGTGGTAGTTGCGTTTCGACAAGCTTACAGTCAGGCGTACCCCGACTCCGCAGTAGATGCCTTCGCAGCACTGGGCTACGATGCGGCGCGCCTACTGATGTTTGCCGTCAGTGAGGCGGGTAGCAGCGATCCGGAGGCCGTACGGCGCGCTCTGGGGGAAATCCAGCAGTTCGAGGGGGTGACCGGCCATATGGCCTTTCCTCCCGGTAGCCAGATTCCGCTAAAGTCGGTTGCAATCCTCGCTGCCGATGCCGGGACCGTGCGGCTTGTGAAGCAAGTGATACCGGAGCGGGCACCCCCACCGTAGCGCTCGGTTCCGTCGTTTTCTGTGGATCATGCTTCTGCCGAGATCCGTTCTTGGCATGTACGACCGTCCTCAACGGTCGTCGTTCCCCCGGCGGCGCCGCAAGACGACAGGTTCTCGGTGCTATCAGACCAGGATCATGCCAGATCCACAGAATCCATAAGAACCAGAAATGTTCAACCATAGCGACATGTCTTACCAGATGGTAACATGAGATTATCACAGACCTGTCGTAGGATGGTTGGGAGTGAGGACAAGCTCAGGCATCAATCTACTGCTCGATATTCGATAAGTAATATCAACAATATGGCCACACACATATCCCTCCTACGCGGTATCAACGTCAGTGGAAAGAAAAAGATACGCATGGCGGATTTACGATATCTCTACGTATCGCTGGGCTTTTCCTCTGTGAAGAGCTACCTACAAAGCGGTAATGTCATCTTTGAAAGCGATGAAGAAGACAGGGCCGCGCTTGCGAACATGATTGAGGCGGAGATCGAGAAAAACTACGGCTACTCGGTCTCCCTCTTGCTGCGCTCATCCGCCGATTTCACGCGGGTTTTGCAGCACAACCCCTATCTGCGCACGAGAAGTGAGAACGCAAAAGCACTCTACGTGACATTTCTTGCGGAGATTCCCACCTCGACGCTGTTGGAAACTCTGGCAGTGCCGGATAACTCTGATGATGAGTTCTATGTTGTGGGCAAAGAGATCTATCTTTTCTTGCCCAGCGGGGCCGGGCGAACCAAGTTGACTAACAATTTTTTCGAGCGCAAGTTGAAGGTGGTGGCCACGACCCGAAATTGGCGGACCATTAATGCGCTTTTCGACATGGCGATGTCGAGATAGGGTAGCCGACTCTCCTGACGCCAGCCAAGGGGCTGACAACGATCATGGGCACGAAAACAAATAAGCCAAGAAGGGCCAAGGCGGTTGCGCTTTCTGTCTGTTGATATGCCCAAATGATCAGTGCAGATCGGGTGGCTGCTGTCCCCATACGCCAAACCATTTGTCCAAACCAGATCATGAGAAAAACAGGGTAACTTTGGCTGTTCATTGGTACACCCCATCCCAGCAGCCAAACACCTGTTTGCCTGAGGCTGATGGCATCGGTATACTGAAAGTGGTTTCAACGAGTGTATATTTTGCCAGTGAGGACAAGACATGGAGTAAACGTATTCGATAAAATGGGAGAATGAAAACGTCGTATCGATCGAGGTCGACGGAATTCCATACGACCATGTGATGAAATCCCGGATGCCGAGGATCGTGAGAAGATATTGCTGCTTCTGTCACAGCCGAGCGACGGCGACTTTGACTCGGACTTTGACGAAGCCTTCGATGAGGAGTTCGAGGAAGCATTCCGCCAACTGGAACGGCAGACGGCCCGCTTCCCCCTCATGATCGTCGCCATTTTTCTGGGAGTGGCAGTTCTCATGCTGTCGATTGCCGCTGTCTCGGGCATTGGCGCCTGGCGCTCACTTTCCAGAGAGGAGAGCACCCCCGGGCGGGTGGTGGAGCTAGTGATCCGGCGGGACGAAGGCGGTTATAAATTCTATTACCCCGTGGTCGAGTTCTATTTGCCGCATGAAGATCGCCAAACAGCCACCCTGTCTGAGGGAAGTACCTCACCAGGCTACACCGTGGGTGAGTCCGTTACCGTGCTCTATGATCCGCAGCGGCCAACTAGCGCACGGATTAAATCCGTTGAGAGTGCGATATTGAAGTGGCTGCTGCCAAGCATTACAGCTGTGCTGGCAGCGGCTTTTTTTGCGGCTACGTTTTTAGCAATCTGGATTCTCAGGCCAGATTCAGCGGAACAGGAGTGAATGTGAGCGCCACCGATATTGGCGCGGTTCGCTGGGGGGATGTAAACTTCTTACCTGCTATCCTCCAATAGACTCCTGTTTCTATTCCCCTACGTCAAACTGAACGTTTTTCAAGGAGCCGTCTGTGCAGAGATTTCCCCCGACCTGCCTGATGCTGAGCTTGCTTTTCATGCTGCTTTTAGGGGCGTGCCAGGCTCAGGCAATTGAACCATTCTTGCCGCCAACTGCAATCCCTCCCACGGCCACCCCGACACCAGAACCCACGCCCACACCGGAACCTACCGCAACCCCAACACCGTTACCACTCCCCACACCACCGGCGGACGCCGTCCTCCCGGAATTTTTCGAAAGCGCCTATCTATTACAGGGTGTTCGGCCTGAGACCTACATCGAGAATATATGTGAGTATTTGTTAGAGCGTTGGGATCGCGACAACAGCAAACCGGGAACCATCGTTGTCCCGGTGATGTATCATAGTGTGGGGAAGCGAGCCAACCGTGGTCGCGGCGATACCTGGACGCCGTTGCCCTATTTCAAGCGCACCATCGAAAAAGCCAAAGCGCTGGGGTATGAGACGGTTACAGCCGAACAAGTGGCTGATTTCCTGGAGTTCAATGCGTCCATCCCTGAACGCTCGCTTCTTCTCATCGTCGATGATGGTCGGCTGAGCACAGTGGAGGGGGCCTTCATGCCTGTATTGGAGGTGAATGGCTGGACCCTGACCCTGGGTTGGATCTCTAACAGTGGCGCCGGCGTGTGGAAACGCTTAGAACGCCTGCATGATAGGGGTCATCTCGATGTGCAATCGCATGGGTTGCGCCATCAATACATGGTGAATAGTACGCCGGAGGACGAGATAAAGGAGGAGGTATTCGGCCCCATACCCATGTTGGAAGAACACGTCGGCTATCGGCCAACCGCCTTCATCTGGCCAGGCGGTAATTTTACCAAAACAACAGTGGAAGTGGCGCGAGAGGCTGAATACCGAAACGCCTATACCGCCTATTCACGTGGACCCCTTATGTACAATTGGATTCCGCAAGGCAAGCCAGAGCGAGAGGTGGGGGATCCTCTTATGCTTTTGCCTCGCTTCTGGGCCTATCCGGGCGCGGTCAGACAACTTGAGATCTCCGCCGGTATCGGCGACGCCGCCAAACGACATGCCGTGGAAAACTACCCGCAAGAAGCGATGTTTTTTGAAGCGTATTGTGGAGGGAAACTACCTGCCAATCGTCGCTCGCAGCCAGCCAACGCAGGTTTCCAACTCGACGGAATAGTGATACAATAAACGCATGATTGATGATTATAAACAAGCAATGGAACTGATGGATATGATGAACGAACATATTCCAATTCCAGCTCGCGCGACAAAAGCGTTTGTGTTTTCTATGCGTGACAAAGGTATCAAAATCCCGACCAGCGAGGATGTGCATATAGACGATGTACTCTATCTGGGCGATGTTGGTGGCATTGGCTGTGCTTTGCGGCTGACTCAAGAACAGGATACTGCCATCGTAGCATCCTTGACACAGCTGCGCGTGAAGAGCAAGCATCCGTTGGCCAAGGAAATCCGTGCCTATCAAATTGCCAGGACGAGAAAATTGGCCCAAGCAGGAAGTACCGGTAAACCGTATAACATCACTTTCAAGCCCCGCAAATGATATTGATTCAACAGGATTTCGTGGGGTCCTAGAAGAACACGTGTTGCGTGTTGCGTGGTGGTTGTGCTAACGAAAGAAATACCTTTCTAGCAGGGGCCACGCAAATTCCGAAAGAGCCATGATATTAAACCGCTCAGGTTGCGCAGGCCGGAGGTGAGGATTAGAGATATGTTCGGCCGTTAACCTTCGATCTTGGTCGGCACCGGGTTTGCGATCAGTAAACTTCATGCAACCACACCCACAGAGGGTATCATCCGTTCGTAATGGACCGTTTGCAAACCCAGGCGATTACCGGGTACGAAGGTGGCGCCACCGATGTAGAACATATGGCTGGAGCCGCCACCATCCAGATTCAGCGCCTGCACAGCGCCCATCTCCAGCATAAGATCGGCTAGCTCCACTAGCGTGGCCCCGGCGCTGTCTAGCTCGGGATGTTTGATGCCCCACGTCTCGGCCCCCATCATGATCGCGACGAGCAGTTGTCCATTCCCATCGATACCTATCCCCACGCGGCCGGCGCGTGTCTTATCGACATCGTCGGGGTACTCGGAGGGGACGACGCCCACCTGTATCGAACCATCCGCTGCATTTCGATCAACCCAGAAAGATTCCTCGGCAAGAGAGCTGTCACCGAGTACGCTTTCGCCATTTTTTAGCAGGCGTGGCCCCGTCTGAATCGCCTGACGGATACCTTGATGTTGATCATGACGCCAGCGATAACTCAGGCGTCCTGTCTCAAGCGCTGCTTGACCAAGCGCTGCTTGACCATGCGCTGCTTGACCAAGCGCTGCTTGACCAAGCGCTGCTTGACCATGCGCTGCTTGACCATGCGCTGTCAGCGCCTCATGGGCGAAGGATAGGATCATGCCATTTTGGGGGATTTCCAGCCCGCCCCCTCGTTTGTAGCTGAGAACCTGGCGATCTACGATGGTGAATTCGTGGCGAGCGGCATCGGCCGGTGTGAAGCCAATGACCTGATTCTGGCCGGCAATGGCCCAGCGGCGACTATACAGCGTGACAGGGCCTGGCTGGTCAACCACGAATGGCAAGATCAGGGGCTGACCGGCGGGAGCGCCAGGCGTAAATACCAGTTCGATATCCTCCAAGCCAAACATGCCGATATCCCATGAGCCATCCTCTAGCTGATACAGGGCGCTGCGTCGGTACAGGGGCGGACGTTGGATGACGCCATCGCTGACAAACATATTATAAGGTTGGCCCAAGCCGGAGTGATGGCTGATGAAATCATTGTGCTCGAGCAGAAAGTAGGTGGTATTGAAGACTGCCAGAGGACTCTCATACCACACGTACTCACGAACATAACCCAGTCGGTCAAGGGGGATGAGGTCTTGCAGAGGATGAACACCCGCAAGATCGTCATGTTCGGGCAAGGGTTGGCCCGGCCCCGCATACAAGTGCAGGCGATTGTGAGATTGCAGGAAGTCCAAAATCGAACTGGCTCGTTGGCGCCACGATGTCTGGGCGGCAGGGATATCTGCCTGCCAGACACCTGCCTGGAAACGTAGCCAACCCCTCGCCAGAAGTTGTCGCAGCGTGTAAGTGATAAGGGAATTGCTGCTGTAAATGACTTCGCCGTCGTCGGATTCATTGGAAATGCCGGGGAAGAGAATGTGGGCCGGGCGATCCTCGTACAGGCGCTGCCACAGCACGATACGAGGCCGTTCTCGCCCATAACCCAATGCCTTGACATAACGCAGGTGAGCGAGGCTGTGTATTTTGGGTTCGGGATGGCGCTGGTCGATGTCGCGTAAGGTCAAACGATTGTGGTCGAAGTGCAGACAAACGAAGTCAGTGAAGCCGCCATCTGACCATCTGCGCCGACCCTGCACCTTGTCGATCCCTGCAACCGTGATATCGTGTTTCAAATCTGTATAATTTTTTGTGCCCATGCTATCATTTCATCCACTTTCTGTTCTGTATCCGCCTCGGCGAAGATGCGCAATAAAGGTTCGGTGCCGGAGAAGCGCAATAATAGCCAGTTATCGTTCTCCAGATAGAATTTGGTACCATCCTGAGCTGAAATCCGTTCGATTTTGCTGCCGGCCAGATGCGTGGGGGTGGTTGCCGCCAGGTTGTGCGGTAGCATGACTTTCATGTCGGGCGTGGCCGGCAAGTTCACTTCTCGGCTAAACAGCTTACCGGTAATGCCATAAATGTGCGTCAGCATGTCGGCGATGCTGTGCTCGGTGCGGGCCAGCATTTCGACGACTAAGGCACAGGCGAAAATGCCATCTTTGCCCAGAATGTGGCCGCGTATGCTCAATCCGCCACTGCTTTCTCCGGCCAGCAGCACATCATGCGCTTTCATGCTTGCGGCGAGGTGCTTGAAACCGACCGGCACTTCATACGCCTGTTCGCCGTAATGCGCGGCCAGACGATCCAACAAATGGGTTGTGGCGAGATTACGCGTAACGCCGCCCTGCTCCCCTCGTATTTCATGGAGATAGTAATACAGCAGGAGCAACAGCTCGTTGGTTGAGATATAGACCCCCCGATGGTCGACGATGGCGATGCGATCTGCGTCTCCATCCATGGCCAGGCCCAGGTCGTAATTTCCCTCCCGCACCGATGTGATCAAATTGGTCAAGGCCTTGAGGTCAGGTGCAGGAGAACGCCCGCCAAAAAGAGGATCGTGGCGCTCGTGGATCGTGCTGACCCGGCAACGGGCTTCGGTGAGAATGGTCTGCAAAGTAACCTGTCCCACCCCAAACATGGGGTCCAGCAGAACCCGCAGACCGGCGTCTCGGATCGCTTGCATATCGATCAGCGCTTCCACGGCATCGACGTAGGTGTTGGTATAATCTACCTCGCGCACCATGCCGCTCTCAAGGGACGTTTCTATCTCGACCTTTATAACCTGAGCGATCTCCAGGCCGTTGGCCGCTGCTTCGATCTCTCGTGTTTGCTCATCCAGGGGCAGAGAACCATCACTGGCGAAGACCTTTAGCCCATTCCACTGCGGTGGATTGTGACTGGCGGTGAAAACCAAGCCATAAGCGAAATTCTGTTCTGCCGTGACATAGGTGATTAGCGGTGTCGGTGCATGTTCCATCAGCAATTGCACGGGGATGTTGTTGCCTGCAAACACTTCGGCGGCAGCTTGGGCGGCTACATCAGACAAAAAGCGGCGGTCATAGCCGATGAGCACGCCATCCTGTTCGCGATCCTTCCGGGTGATGTCATTGGCAAGCGCCTGGCAGAGGCGACGCACATTGTCCAGCGTGAAACCTTCGCCGATAAGCGCCCGCCACCCACCCGTACCAAAGCGGATGATGTTTTGTTCTTCGATGCGTCGTGGACGGAGCTGGCGTTTTTTTAGGATCAGTCCGGCCTCGGCCAAATTATCGGAGGTATCGATGCCGAGGATTTCATCTTCGTCCAGAACCTGATAGTTCGCCACCGAACAGGGGTGATGGAGCAAGCGCTGCACGCATGCGGTGAAAGGGATGTCACCTTCATGAAAGGCAGTAACCACCTCGCCTAACGCCCTCCACATCAGGTTTGCCTGTACGACATAGGCTCCCAGATTGAGTTCACGCCTTTGGGGACTATTCTCGATGGCCTTGTCCGCTTCGACGATATCGATGATACAGCTGCTTTGATCGCGTACGACGCGGCCATATGGCAGGCCCGAAGAGGTGGCTGCAGTCAGTAGCGTCAGTGTGGCAGCTTTTTGCCGGTGTCTATTGATCAGACCCTGGATGGATGAGCGCCTGAATAGGGGTGTATCTCCATACAGAATCAGAAGATTCCCCTCATAGCCCGCCAGTTGCTGCCGCGCTTGCCATACGGCATGGCCGGTGCCCAACTGTTTTTCCTGTTTCACATAGCAATAGGTTTCGCCCAAATGCCCCCGAATAGCGTCATCTTCCGGCCCTATTACCAGATAGATATCCTCTGGTGGAACGACCCGACCGGCGCACTCCACCACATAATCGATGATGCAGCGATCACCCAGGCGTTCTAACACCCACGGCGAACGCTCACTGCGCGTTTGTGAACCAGCAGCTAAAATCAACACCTTCATGCTATTTCAACCCTGTGGTGGCGATGCCTTGCACGATGTAGCGTTGCGCGAAAATGTAGACGATCAGAAGAGGGATGATAGAGACCACCGATCCTGCTAAAAGTAGATTCCATTGCGCCCCGAATTCGTTTTGGAATGTCGTGATACCGATAGTGACGGTGCGAAGCGAGGAATTGGAAATGTAGAGTACCGGCCGTAAAAGATCATTCCAGTTTGTGATGAAGGCGATCAAGAAGAGGGTGGTCATCGCCGGCACGGAGAGCGGCAAGAATATATTCCAGTAGATGCGAAATGTGGAAGCGCCATCCAGAACGGCTGCTTCGACCAACTCGTCCGGAATGCTCGCGAAGAATTCGCGCAACATAAAGGTGCCCAGCGTGCCCACAAGAAAGGAGGGGACGATGAGTGGCAGGTAGGTATCGAGCCAGTCGAGCCGGGCCATCAGCAGGAATTCTGGGATGATGATGGATTCTACCGGGATCATCGTCGTGGCGAGCAGGATGCCAAAGAGTAGATTGCTGCCCCGGAAGTGCATACGAGCAAAGGCGAATCCGGCCAGCGAAGCGGTGAATATCTGTCCGATGGCGGCCATGCCCGCCACAAAGGCGCTGTTGCCAGTGTAACGGAGGAAGTTATATCTGGTCAGGACCTGGATATAAGAGTCGAACATCTCCGGCTTGAAAATCAGATCAGGATACAATGTAGGCGGTAGTGAGAAAATGGCGCCACGTGATTTGAAAGTGGTGATCACCATCCATAAAAAGGGGAAGATCGTAGTAAGCGCGAAAAGTATGAGGATGCTGTAGGATAGCAATGCCCCAAGTTGGCGTGTGCGAATGCCGGTGAGTGCCATCGATGTGATCTCCTAAAGTGAATACTCGACCAGTCGATCTTTTAGACGGAAGGAGATGAGTGTCGTGGCTGCAACCAAAATCAGTAATAACATGGCAAGGGCTGAGGCGTATCCCATGCGTCCATAGGTGAAGGCATTGAGGTAAATCAGGTATGCCAGTGTGGTTGAGGCGAAGTTCGGCCCTCCGCCTGTCATGGCATAGGTCACGTCGAATGTCTTGAAGGCGTCGATGGCGGTGATGATAAAGACGAAGAAGATCACGGGAGACATCAGGGGCAGGGTAATGCGAAAGAATTGCGAACGGCGATTGGCGCCATCCATCACTGCCGCCTCATACAGGCTGGAGGGTATGCCCTGTAGCCCGGCCAGGAAGATCAGCATCTGAAAGCCTGCGGTTTTCCAAATAGCCACAATCGCAAGCGCAAACAAAGCCCATTGCGCATCCGCCAACCAGGCGGGCGGGTCAGAGACACTGAAGAACGTCCTCAGTACGTGGTTGAGGATACCGAAGCGCGTGGCGAAAATCCATTTCCAAACCATGGCTACCGCCACCATAGCAGTGATGTAGGGCAAGAAGAAGAGGCCGCGAAAAAAGGAAATACCACGCAGCTTCTGGTTGACCAGGAGCGCCATGGCCATGGCTAAGAACATGGCGCCGGGCACAAAAAACAGGGCAAAAACGACGGTATTCTTGGTAACCTGCCAGAACACGTCTGACTGCAGCGCCTCTACATAATTCGCCAAACCCACCAATTCTGGCGATGTCTGGATATTCCAATGGCTGAAACCGGCCAGCATGGCAGCGACCACCGGCCCAAGGCGAAAAATCAGCAATCCAAGGATCATCGGTGTCAAGAAAAGATAAGGGGTGAGTTTACCATATCTCATGTCGTAAGTTTCCGATAGTATGCGGTCGGCGCCCTGCCAGGGAGAAAGCTTCCTGACAGGACGCCGATGATGAATCAGCAGTCATCTGTCATTGGCGAAATCAAGTGACTGATGGCTGTGTCCAAGTTTACGGGAAGAAGCGTTCAAGTACAGAGTTAGCATACTCGTTGGCATTGCCGATGGCAGTATCGAGGTCAGAGACGCCGTTGAAGACATCGTTGAGCTGACCTTCGAGGCCGGCGCCGTCGACGTAACCACGCCACTCACCCCAGCCGGGCGTGAAGGTGGTGGGGCCTGTGTTGTTGCCCCACTCCAGTAAGAATTCCTTGTTATCTGGTTGCTGACCCTTTTCGAGGAATTGTTCGTCCAAAGCTACGGGCTTGTAGATAGGGATCTTGCCACCGAATGAGAGGTCGATGGTGCGAGCAGGGCCGGTCATGAAGTTGATGAATTCCCAAGCGACGTCGGGATTCTCGCAAGAGGAGGCAATTGCCATGCTATCGGGCCAACCGTAGGCGGTATCGACTGTGGCTTGCGGGCCGCGGGGGACGGGGGCGATGCCCCAGTTGAATGCATCGCCGATATTCTCGCGATTGCCGTTGATGTTCCAGGCGCCATCCACCCACATGGCAGCCATGCCCAGGGGGAAGACATCCTGCTGGCGAATGCCCTCCATCTCTTTGGGCTCGGGGGCAACGGCATGCTCGTGGATGAGTGAATCGAGGAAGGCCATGGCTTCAACGGCGTTGGCATCAGGCTCGAAACGGGTTTTGTTGTCGTTGAGGATGCGGCCATCGTTCTGATAGACCCAGGATTCGACGTGAGCATAGCGGCCATAGTGCCAGAAGCCGTACTGGGCGATGAGACCATCGCCGTTGTCGTCCTTGGTCAAAGCCTGGGCGGCAGCGAGGAAGTCATCCCAGGACCAGCCTTCTGATGGGTAGTCCAGGCCGGCTTCGTCGAAGGCATCTTTGTTGTAGAAGAGCACAGTTTCGACAAAGGCAAAGGGGAAGGCATGCATGTCACCGCTGTTCTTGTCGCGTACCACGTCGAAGAGGCCGGTGAAGTAGTCGTCGCCGTCGATGTCGGCGTTCACGTAGTCCTGGATGTTATAGAGCAGGCCATCGCTGATAAACTGGTCGACGAATCCGGCGCTGGCATTGTAGACACAGGGCAGATCATCGGCAGCGGCAAGGGCGCTAAGCTTGGTCCAGTATTCTGGTGTGCCCAATGTCTCGAACTCGACGGTGACGTTGGGGTAGGCGGCTGTGAACTTATCCACCATCTGTTGCTCCTTCTCTTCGAAGGACGGATCCCACATGAAGTAACGCAACGTGATCTCTTCTTCCGCTGCCGGTGCTTCTTCCGCCGCCGGTTCTTCAACCGCGGGTTCTTCAACCGCGGGTTCTTCAGGCGCTGCTGGCGCCGGTTCCTCAGGTGCGGCTGCGCCACCGCAAGCTGCCAACATAACGATAATCAACAACAGAATTGCCGGTTTTATGAGCTTCATTGTGTTCCTCCTGATTTATGGTGAAACTTGAGAATCGGTTAGTGGTTGCAAGAACATTTATTTGACTGTTATTGATTCATAGGTTGCCTCCGTTTAGCTGGCCTCTCTTTGTGTACTGCAAACTAGCGACTTTACCAAAAGTTCAGTAGAACCAAAACGCAGATTGACGATGGTATTGTAGACCAGGTACCAGTAGACCGGTATACCAGGTGCCAGTAGACCAAGTGCCAGTAGACCGGTAGACTGGGCGCCTGTAGACCGGTATACCAGGTACCTGTAGACCGGTATACCAGGTACCAGTAGACCGGTCTACCAGGGATATGCCGCTAAAACGAACATGAAGGCGCAATCTGCCAGGTTTACTGGTTTACTGATTTACTATTTTTTTTGCCTCTACTGAGACTGGATGGAAACTCGAAACAACTCCTCTAGCGCTAAAATGCCGATACCTCTTAAACCGGCATTTCGCCCCAGTGCGGACCGCTTCAGTTGGGTGTCCTCGAAATATTCAGGAAAGGAGCGCAGCATAGCGACATCTCGCGTCAGGCCAAAGAAATAGTCGCCGGTTTCATAAAGCTCGCCTCCAAATACGATGATGCCGGGATTTAGTATGTTGATCGTCGAAGCTACGGCGATGCCCATCCATTGCGCAGCCTCCTGCAAAATATCCTCACACAGCATTTCCCCCATCTCGGCGGCGTCCAGGATAAGGGGAATGTCGACAGCTTGTATGGGACTGCCTTTCAACACGCCTGTTTGAGGACGATAGCCTTGCACGAGCGCCGCCTGTATCCTCTCGACGATCGCTTCGCTGGAGACGAGTGTAGAAAGACAGCCGTAGTTGCCACAGTGACATTGGGGGCCATCTGCCTTCACGGTCATGTGCCCGATTTCGCCAATGCTCTTCCGCTCTGGCTGGTAGATCTGCCCTGCCACCACCAGACCTGCGCCCAGGCCTGCGCCTACACTGAGATATAGCAAGCTGTTGCTTTCGTGATCTGAGGCGTTATGAAATTCCCCTAATGCGGCCGCATCCTCACTGTTTTGGATGATGACCGATGCCAAAAATGTTTCTCTCAAGGCGCTGCCCAAAGGTAGATCCTTTGTTTCGATCCCGGTGTACACCACACTGCCCGCTTGAGCATCGACCACTCCCGGCACGCTGATCCCAATGGTCAGAGTGGGAATGCGGCCAAGTTCGGGAGATTCAAGCAGGTCGGCAATGATGCCTTGGATTGCGCCGAGCATCGCCTTATTGCCGACGAGCATATGAGGTCGCGTCAACTCCAACACAATACGATTCTGCAGGTCGAATGCGGCAGCCCTGACCCTTCGTTCTTGCGCCGAACTGGCGATATCGACGGCCACCACCAAACCACCTTCGGGATTGATCTCAAGCAGAATCGGTCTTCTCCCACCTGTCGATTTCCCTTCACCTAACGCTCTGACCAACCCCCGCCCCATCAAATCCTCGACCGCTGCCGAAACGGTAGTCGGACTCATCTCGAGGTTGCGAGCGATAGCCCGGCGCGACAACGGCTCATGAAGCCGGATATGGCTCAAGATCGCAGCCCTGTTTAAATTCTTTACCGCCTGAAGATTCTTGACCAAAGCTGCCTTAGCCCTAGTTTTACTTACTTATTCCAGTTGATGAACTAAGTTTAAGTATAGAGGAGGTCGGCGTCGATGTCAATTTCTCCTTCGATGGATGCACAGTGGTGGGCCAGCTAGATTTGACCCCGTTTTTTTGCTAGTTCTGGTGAATTCTGTGGATGCGACTCCTATCCTGCCTGTGTCATTCCTTCGGCTTCGCTCAGGACAGGTCTGAGCGAAGCCGAAGGAGTGACACCATGACAGGTAACCACAGAATCCGATAGAATCAGTTTTTTTGCTATACTCATATCAACCCATGTGAAATGGAGTAACTTCATGCTCAACGCAGGTACGTTGACATTTCGAGAGTTTATTATGGATGAAGCACTACCTTTGGCAACGATTCAAGAGGCTGTTTTGGACTTCCTGCGCGGCCGGGATGATGTTGTCGTGTACGGCGCGCAAGCCGTGAATGCCTATGTGGATGAGCCTCGCATGACGCAAGCTATTGACCTGATCTCGACTCGCGCCAAGTCGCTATCAGAGGAGTTAAAGCAATACTTGCACGATCGATTTCATATTGCTATCAGAGTTAGAAACGTTGCGGAAGGTCGGGGATTCCGCTTATTTCAAGTTCAGAAACCAAGAGACCGGCATCTGGTTGACATTTAGGTTTGTAGGCTCTTTGGGACTTCGCGTGACGATCACGAATTTCAGTCGATGATGCCCCCACACCTAGTGGCTGGTTGTGCCAGCGCCTAGATATAGTGTGGAAATAATCAGCACCACGCGAAATCCCAAAGAACCGGTTTGTAGTAAGCGCTTATGAAAGTTAAGAAAATAACTCAGTAATGTAGCCTATGCGTTTGCGAGGCCCGCACCGGGATGAATTCCCGGTGCTACGTAAC
>JAAENG010000183.1 GCA_024224665.1 Chloroflexota bacterium
TCCGCGGCCGGCTCTTCGGCAGCTGGGGCCGGTGCAGGTGCTGCTGTGGCGCAGGCTGCAACCAGGACGACCAGCAAAATCATAGATAAAAGTATAAGTAGTCGCTTCGACATGTTCGAGACTCCTCCTGAGAAAGAGTAAGAAAAGATATTGGTAAAACGTTGAACCGGGGTACCTCTTGTTTGTTTAGCCGTGCGTTCACCTCCTTTGGTGATAGTAACGGTCGATGATCGGCCGTCGATTGGCTAGTAGGGAACATGTGTAAGAATTCAAGGCGATATTGGCCAAATTACCTCATCTGGCCTACGCCTGAATAGCGACGTAAATGATCAGTAATTATGACTATATCGTCGTAGAATACTCTCCCTGAGCTTATTGATGTGGTCACGTGTGGCATGTTCTGTGCCCTCGGCATCTCCAACGGCCATACGTTCGACAATGACACGATGTTCGTAGGTACATCGTTGTAGTCTTTCAACGTCATTGCCAATGTCAATGGACAGATGTGCTATGCGGTTTCTGATTTGCAGTGATAACTCACCCAGCAACTGGTTGGGACAGGCCTCACTAATCGCCTCGTGAAACGTGTTGTCGGCGTTCGACCAGGCCGGGCGATCATCATTGCTAACGGCGCTCTCCAAATCCCCCAAAGCCGTCCACAAAATCGTTAACTGGTCCTCCGTGATAGCTTTCGTTGCCAAACGCACTAACTCCGGCTCCAGAACCGAACGGATATGGATGGCATCCATCACCTCCCTGAGCGAAGGCGCCGCCACGGTGACCGCTCGCCCTGGAATCACCTTTACCAATCCCTCCTGCGCCAACACCTGTAAGGCCTCTCTTACCGGTGTTCGACTGATCCCCAACTGCTGGGACAAACGAGTCTCTGACAACGGCTGGCCGGGTTGAAGTTCGGCTAACCGTATCGCTTCTTTGATACGCTCGTATGCGATATCCTTTAGCAACAGAGAAGGATTCGGGCTTGCGAGATCGCTATGACTCGATTGCGGTGCTGCAGCCTGATCTGCCAATGACCAATTCTCTCCACATTGAGCGTGTCGGTGCTGGGGAGGGTGGGGGAATATGCAACCTGTATGCAGCTGATATGACCGCATTATACCCACATCTGTGTCCATGTCAAACCTAGTGTAAGCGCTTTTACCTTTTACTCCAAATTGGTCAGAAAACATCTGCCCAGAACAGGCTCAGGTCGGGCAGACCAGCCCCATTCCATGTGCGAAGTCGCTCCACAGCCTGCGCTAAGAGTGACTCAACTCGCATTCTTTCCACTCGATCATTAGGGGTTTTGTTCCAGATCGAGTCGAGTAGGGGGGCGAGTTGGATGTCCGCGGTTAGCACAGCTGGTTCGAGCAAAGCCAGCGCTGCAGCCGTTCCGAAAGCGTAGCGTTCAGGGGCGATATCTTGGGCAATGGCCACCCGCATGGTACCGACCAATCTGTCCCGCCAGCCCAATTTGCGGCGAGGATCACGCCCTACACGCTCCACAGTGTCATGCAAAAAAGGATTGGTCATTCGTTCCAGCAGATCATCGGCATAGTGCCGGTATCCTTGAACGGTAAACAAGGCATCCACATCCCCATACTTTTGAATCAAGGCTGCCCCTGATTCGCCAACAAAGGCATCTCTCATGAATGGAATCATTCCTGGCACCGACCGAAGTTCAGAGATGTTCTCGACGCCTACCATCGCACCAAGATAAGCGGCCAGGGCATGCGTTGCGTTGTGGCCGTATAACTTCGCTTCCTCAAAGGGCAGCAGGTTCTTTTTCTCTGCGAAGACTTCGATACCGCGTTGGAATGCACGTTGGTCGCCAAAATCGATCTCAGAAATCAGGATGCGGTTAAACGCTTCTACCAAATAGGCGCGATCGGCCTGCGGCGTTGTGGCGGCAAGACCCTGCGACTCTATCTCAGCCCGATCGGTGACGATTCCACTCATTTTACCGATGACCGTGTTCAAGAACCTGACACGCTCCTTGATCTGAGAGCGTTCGTCCGCAGGAATGGCAGAAAACACTTTGGCTTCGAGGATCTCGGCGGCATGATTATTATTTTCTGCAGCATAAACGACGGCAGGAGGTCCATCCAGTCGCATTTTCTGTCTCAGCCCCTCCGCCAGAACGGCATGAAGACTGCCAGGGCCAGCAGACTCGTAATAATCGACGCTGGGAATGGCCGTGCCGATCTCATGCGCTGCTGCAATCGCAGTGATCAGCCTTTCACGATCTGTGTCGATGGCAGGGTTCTCTATTTCGACCGGACCGATATCCACGCCTTCGATCCGATCGGCGTGTGCGATATTGACGGTAAAATGTCCGCCGGCAGTGCGTACCATATCCACAACATCGGCTAAGATCTCTGCTACGACCAACCGCCCAAAATTGGCTGAATTCAGAGCTTCATACAAAAATAGCCCAGTCTGAATCGCTCCAAAACCGAAACCAACGTAAATCTTGTCGCCATCGAGGGCCATGCAGTATCTCCGTCGACAGAAGGGTGGCAGAGTGAATTACGTATCTAAAGTCGGACAGGTAGATTTTAACAGAACGGATTCGGAGTTACAATTGGGAGAAGGGTCTGAACCTATACCGAACGGGCGATTCAGGGACAAGTCGCAGCGTTCAAGGGATTGGCATTAGCTGGCTAGTTCATCGTGGCGCAAGTAGCTACGCGGTTCGTAGTAAACGATTCATCGCCGTGGCAGGTGCACAAAAGCGCTAATGAAAGTTAAGACAATACCTCAGTAATGTAGCCTATGCGTTTGCGAGGCCCGCACCGGGATGAATTCCCGGTGCTACGTAACAGCGCCCCTTGAAAGGGGCTGATTTGACACCCTAAGTGTCACAAAACGAGCCGATAGCCGGATTGATCCGGCGCTGTTTGCTAGCCGGGAGATTCATCCCCCGGCGGACCTGGCAAGAAGACATTACCGAAATAAATAATTAACCTTCATAA
>JAAENG010000184.1 GCA_024224665.1 Chloroflexota bacterium
CCACGCGACCACGCGACCACGCGACCACGCGACCACGCGACCACGCGACCACGCGACCACGCGACCACGCGACCACGCGACCAAACATTCGGAGCTAAAAAATGACCACACCTGTAAAAGTATCAGTTACCGGCGCTGCCGGACAAATCGGCTACAGTCTCCTTTTTCGCATTGCTGCGGGTGAGGTATTTGGCCCCAAACAACCCGTCATTTTACAAATGCTGGAGATCACACCGGCGATGGGCGCTTTAGAGGGCGTGGCCATGGAATTGGAAGACTGCGCATTTCCTCTCCTGGCCGGCCTCGAACTCACTGATGACGCCAACGCCGGCTTCTCGGGTACCAACTATGCATTTATGGTTGGGGCCTTTCCCCGCAAGGCCGGCATGGACCGTGGCGATCTGATCGGACGCAACGGCCCCATTTTTGTTGGCCAGGGCAAAGCGATCAACGACAATGCGGCGGACGACATCCATGTGCTGGTCGTGGGTAATCCCGCCAATACCAATGCACTGATCGCCATGCACAACGCGCCTGACGTGCCCAACGAACGCTTTACTGCCATGACACGACTCGATCACAACCGTGCTATTGGCCAACTTGCCAAAAAAACTGAAGCGGATCTCTCGACGATCCGCCAGATGATCATTTGGGGCAATCACTCGAACACCATGGTGCCTGATATCTATCACGCTCGCATTGGCCGGAAAAAGGCGATCAATGCTGTAGGTAAGCGCTGGTACCGCAAGCATTTCAAGCCCGCAGTTGCCAGCCGTGGTGGCGCCATCATTCAGGCTCGGGGCGCATCTTCAGCGGCCTCTGCCGCCAATGCCGCCATCGATCATATGCGCGATTGGACGCTGGGCACACCCAAAAATGACTGGGTTTCTATGGCGGTGCCAAGTGATGGTTCTTATGGAACGCCTGAAGGTGTCATTTCCTCATTCCCCTGTGTCTGTCCTGGTGATGGTACCTATCAGATCGTGCAGGGTCTGGATGTGAACGAAGAGATTCAGGCTGGAATCCGCACCACCGGAGAAGAGCTTGCAAGCGAACGCGCTGTCGTCGCCGATCTGTTGAGCTAACAGACCCACCAAGCATGATATGCCAGAAACAGGCGGGTCTCTGATCCGCCTGTTTTATTTGGCGGAAGCAACAAGGTTGATATGTCCAAACAGACTCAAGAGCCAGCACTAAACCCTGAATTCGAAGCCTGGGTTTTCACAGATGAAGAAGAACTTCCGGCCGATCATCGTTCCGGATTCATCGCCGTTGTGGGGCGGCCCAATGTTGGCAAATCCACGTTGATGAACGCCATACTCGGGCAGAAGATCGCCATCGTATCGTCGCGCCCGCAAACAACGAGAAACCGCATCAGCGGCGTCTTCACCCAAGAGACTATGCAGATGGTCTTTGTCGATACACCCGGCATCCACCAGCCAAAACACAAGTTGGGCGAATTTATGGTCGAAGAGGCCTTGGATTCGATCCCCGATGCTGATATCATTTTGTGGGTCGTGGATGTGGCCAAGATGCCCCGGGCGGATGACGAGCGTGTGGCCGCAGTATTGCGCTCACAAGATCTGGCGGTGGTGCTGGCAATGAACAAAATCGATCTCGCCCCAGCAGCCGCCTTGCTCAAACATAGCGAAGCCTATCGCGCCCTGGCGCCGGCGGCGGTCTCTGATATCGCCATCAGCGCCCTCAAAGATCTGGGCCTGGAGGCCCTTCTCGAAACCTTGCAGCAGCAATTACCCCTCGGCCCTCGCTATTTCCCGCCCGAACAGGTAACAGATATCCAGGAGCGTTTTCTGGCGGCCGAACTGATACGCGAAAAGGTCTTGCAGAACTTGCGCCAGGAAGTTCCCCACGCCGTAGCCGTCGATGTTCAGGCCTTTGAAGAACGAGCCAATGGCAAGGTTTACATTGCAGCCCGTATCTTCGTCGAACGAGATTCACAGAAGGGCATCTTGTTGGGCAAGGGCGGAAGCATGCTCAAACGCATCGGCAGCGAAGCCCGGAAAGAGATCGAGGTGGAGCTGGACGCCCCCGTCTACCTGGACCTACATGTCAAAGTCAAACCCAGATGGCGCCGTGATGACGCCGAACTACGAAGGCTGGGTTATGCGTAGGCGCTTACAGCATCGACACCGACAGTTTTTTGTCGATGTTTGTGGTACGTAGCAAGTGGCAGGTAGCAAGTGGCAAGTTTGACCCGTGACCCGTCCTGATATATGTTTACAACTCAGCAAGGTAAAAGGAGCAGCGCGGTTCGTAGTAGGCGATTCATGGCCGTGACAGGTGCACAAAAGCGCTAATGAAAGTTAAGAAAATAACTCAGTAATGTAGCCTATGCGTTTGCGAGGCCCGCACCGGG
>JAAENG010000185.1 GCA_024224665.1 Chloroflexota bacterium
AACATATTTTTGGGAGGTTTTAAATCTCGGGTTTACCTTAAGGAAAACGGAGGTATTCTTTACTGTTTTTGATGCTTGTATTTGGAGGGCGTAATGTGCAAGAATGTGGCAAAGAAAACCAGTCAATAATCATAGTTGATATACATCACGTCTCGATGAGTAAGCTAACCGATGAGCGTGTTTAGATGTTAATCGGCTACGCACGAATCTCTACCGACGATCCGAATCTTGATCTGCGAAAGCTATGTTCTGACCCAATCAGGATGCGAGAAGATTCTGGAGGATCATCAAAGCCGAGCGTCTAGGATTGCGTATATTTACGGACAGATGTGGACTTCGCCAACAAAGTCAAAGCTGTCTGTATACGCTTTAAGGAAGTAACTCCGCATCCGCCGGCATACCTGGCTTGAGAATATGGTTTGGATTATCCAGGCTGATTTCAACGGCAAAAACCAGGTTCACCCTTTCTTCAGGTATCTGCACATTTTGTGGGGTGAATTCCGCTTCAGCGGCGATGTAGCTCACCGTGCCCGCGAAGGGGCGATCAACGGAATCGATGGTAACCTGAGCGGATTGTCCCAGGCTGACCTTGCCGATCTGTGTTTGGGGGATATAGACGCGTAACGTAACCCGATCCAGATCCGCCAGACTAAACAGAATGGCGCCGGGTATGGCCATTTTTCCACGTTCGGCCGTGCGCGTGGTAATCAGACCATCGTCAGGAGCGGTGAGCGTAAGTCGGCTCATCTGTGTATCGAATAGGGCGCGAGCGCTCTCTGCCACCCGTACCTGCGCTGCGGCGACAGCGATATCCTCCGGCCTCGGTCTGGTTTTTGCGACGGCCAATTGCGCTTCCGCCACGGCCACTGCTGCTTCGGCGCTACTGTAGGCGCTCTCCGCTTGATGGGCCTGTGTCTGCAAGGCAACGGGATTATTGTATTGTTCCCTCAGGTGCTTTAGTTGAGTGCGCAGCGCCTGGCGGTTGGCCTTAGCCAATCTGACGCCAACGTCCGCAGCCTGTCCCTGCTTTAGAGCGATCTGGTAAGCGACTTTGCCCGCGGCGCTTTGATCACGTGCGGCATTTTCTTCTTGAATCCCGGCGCTCTTTAACTCGACTTTTGCCATCTCGATCAACTTATCGACCTGTTGAATCTGTGCCTGGATATCCTGAATCGGTATCAAGAGTTCTTGCGGGTCCTCACTCACGCGTAACATCTGTTGCCATACTTGATACGCTCCCGATTCCAGCGCTTTGGCCGCGATCAGCGCCGCTTCCGCTACAGCGATATCTGCGGTTCGTGGCGGCGCACTGACTGCATTCAAATTCGCCCTGGCCGTATTGATAGCGGCCTCGAGTTCTGCCTGCTGGGCTTTTAACATGCTATCATCTAACTGAATCAATAGATCACCTGTCGCTATTTCATCCCCTTCCCTGGCAAAGACATCAATGATGCGTCCGCCCGTTTCAGAAGTTATCAATAGGGTCTTTGCTTCTATAAGACCGGAAGCCCTGATATCCTCTGCGATGGAAACGGAAACAGCTTGGGTCGTTGGATAGTACGTGACGTACCAGTAATAACCACCTGCTACTGCAGCGACGACAATGATAAGAACAAGTAACTTCTTCATGATGGGATTTCCTTGGTTTAGCTTGGTAAGTGTAACCCACCAAGCGGACATCTTCGCCAGTTACCGAGATGTTGCTTGCACAAAAACAACATCAGCCGGGATCCCTGGTTTGAGCTTGTGAGACTGGTTTGGGATATTGATTTTGACGGCGTAGACCAGGCTGACGCGTTCCTCTTGGGTCTGAACATTTTTTGGGGTGAACTCGGCCTGATCGCTGATACGGATGATGGCGCCTTCAAACATCTCGTTCGGATAACTATCGACCGCGACTTCGACAGTCTGGCCTGGTTGGATTCGGCCATAATCGGCTCCAGAAACGTACACCGTTAGGGACACATCATCCAGATCGGCGACCGTCAACAATGCTATTCCGGGTACAGCGATTTCGCCCACATGAGCGGTTTTCTTGACAACGACCCCATCGAGGGGTGATGTGAGGGTGAATGTCTTGAGCTGTGCTAACAGGGTATCAAGTTGGGCACGGGCCTGGTCTCTGTTAGCCAGCAGGACGTCCACCTGGGCTTGCGGTACCGGCGCCCGCAACTGCTGCAAACCGGCTTCGGCTAAATCAACAGCCGCCTCTTTCGCTTGCAGTTCTGCCTCAGCTTGCGTGATGAGCAACTGGGCTTGCAATGGCTTCTGCTTGAGTGCCAACAAAGTGTTGAGTTTGTTTTTGGTAGAGTTATCGCCCGCCTGTGCACTTTCCCAGTTGATATAACCTTGCCATACTTCCATCGACGCCAGATTCCAAGCAACCGATGCCTGAGAAACATCACCTATCGCATATTTCGCCTGCAGATTCCGCACATCCTTGGCGATATCCTCGCCCAAATCAGCGGCGTCTCGCACATATTCTGCCTGTTCCATTTGTAATTTGGCAATCTGCACTTCACTTCGTGCAGCATCTATTTGTGCGTCCAGTTGCTGGGGTGTATCTCGTAGCAGGATGGCATCTTGCAAGGCCTGTTCGGCAGCATCGCGCTGGGTTTCGGCCAGAACAATGGCAGCTTCGGCGACGGCAATGGCATTCTCCGCTGTTCCGGTCTCGACCTGTGCCAACTGCGCCTCGGCCAGGGCAATCTGCGCTTCGATCTGTGCTTTCTGTGCACCTAGCATAGAAGTTTCCAGATGTAGCAAGGGTTGTTCGGCCTCGACAACATCACCCTGATCCACGGCCATGCGCTCGATTCGTCCCTGCACTTCGGAAGTGATCGGGATCTCATTGGCCTCGATAAAACCTGAAGCGGTGAGGAGGATATCCTCCTTTGCCTGTTCAGTCTGCAAGGCATCGACCTGGTCCAGACCGAAGTCGACCAATACCTGCTGCCATTCGTCAGGGTTGTTAGAGAAATACCAATAGCCGGCGCCACCTGCGATACCTACGATGACGAGTAAGACAAGGATGGGATAGAGTTTCATAGGTCAACACGTCCTAACGAACATTAGCGATAAAGACATCTTCCAATGAGGGAACGATACGAACCACCGATCTCACCGGAATGCGTTCATCGGCGAGGGCTTTTTCGATGAGCTTCACTTGAGCGTCTGCATCGGCGTTCTGCGTCGTGACGACATGGATCTGGGCGCCATAAAGCGCGATTTCAGCGAATATATCCATGTCGCGCAACACCCGGATCGCTTTGTCCGGCAGAGCGCAGTCAACCTCTAACACCTCGCCGGGCATAAGATCTTCCTTGATCTGTTGCGGTGAACCCTCAGCCACCAGGCGGCCACGTTGGATAAAGGCCAGTCGCTGGCAATGCTCGGCCTCATCCATATAGTGCGTGGTGACGAAATGGGTGGTGCCCGATTCTGCCAGTTCATAAAGTAGATCCCAAAAAACACGCCGAGAGATCGGGTCCACACCGGCCGTGGGTTCATCCAGAAATAACATGTCCGGCGAATGGATGATAGCCGTGCCTAAGGCCAGGCGTTGCTTCCAACCACCCGACAGATTCTTGGTCAATTCACGTTCACGGCCTTCGAGACCGGCCATATGAAGGATATATTCCTTGCGTTGGCGCAAACGTTTACCGCTCACGCCATAGATACCGCCGAAGAAATTCAGGTTCTCTTCGACAGTCATGTCGTTGTAGAGACTGAACTTCTGGCTCATATAGCCGATGCGTTGTCTGATCTCTCCGATCTGGCCAACGGTGTCAAAGCCCAGCACAGAAGCACTACCCCCGGTAGGTCGGATTAGCCCGAGTAACATTCGCATTGTGGTCGTTTTGCCGGCTCCGTTTGGGCCAAGAAAACCGAATATCTCGCCTCTAGGATTCGCCAGGTTCACACGATCCACCGCCATGAAATCTCCGAATTTCTTCGTGAGGTCTTTGGTCTCAACGGCCAAAGTTGTTGCGTCATTCAAGCTACGACCTCCTCGGGCATCTCTACCTTTAGCTGTGCTTCCTCCCGCCGTACCAGCGAAATGAATGCCTGTTCCATGCGTGGTTGCGTGACACGCAATGATTGCACACCAATGTCGTCACGGTCGAGCGCGGCGACGACGGCTTTTTCCCGTTGTGCGGCGCTATCGACAAATACATGAAGTAGATCACCATAGGTTTGAACTTCCAACACACCAGCAACCGGTTCGGTAACCTCTTTCGCTCGCTGCAACAAGCCAACGCTATGTTCGGTTGCTGAAACAGGTTTGAGTTCCAGAAGGTCGCCCTCGAGACGGCTCTTGATAGCTGCGGGCGTATCACATTCGATGAGACGGCCACCAAACATGAGGCCAACCCGGGAACAGCGCTCTGCTTCGTCCATGTAGGGCGTACTGACCACGATCGTCACACCTTGGATGTGCAAATTGGTGAGAATATCCCAGAATTTCCGGCGCGACACCGGATCGACACCGGTGGAAGGCTCGTCCAGATAGAGAATATCTGGTTCGTGGATGAGGGAGCAAGCCAACGCCAACTTCTTTTTCATCCCCCCCGACAAGTGTCCCGCGCGCCTCTCGGTGAATTCATCCAGGCGGGCAAACTCCAACAGCCTTTGGATACGTTGGCGGCGCAGGTCGCCACGCACCGAAAAGATATCAGCAAAAAAGTTGAGATTTTCCATGACGCTTAGATCATTATACATACTGAACTGTTGGGCCATGTAGCCGATATGGGGTTTGATCGATTCCCCTTCCTTTTTTGTATCGTAGCCCAACACGGAAGCAGTACCGCTTGTAGGGTTCATGATGGCAACCAGCATGCGAATCGTGGTTGTTTTGCCGGCGCCGTCCGGTCCCACCAGGCCAAATAGCTCACCCTTGGTGATGGATAAGTCCAGATCCTCCACGGCCAAGGTGTCGCCGAACTTCTTGACCAGATTTTCTGTTTCGATGATAAAGTCGTTTGGATGTGACATGAAAACCTTAGCCTAATCCCATTGTTGGCGACCCAAGAACCAGATCGCCGTGGGAATGACGACTACGCCGATAGCAAGACCGGCCAGAATCTGGGGCCAGATCACGTCTAACCCCACGCCTTTGAGCAGAATGGCCCGAAAAATGATCATGTAGTGGTAGATAGGAAAAATGTAGGCCAGTTTCTGCAGCAAGGGGGGCATGTTCTCCACCGGCACACCATAACCGGAGAAAAAGAACTCGATCAGCACCCACATAAAGGCCAGGAGCATACCCTGGATCTGCGTGCGCGACCTCGCCGAAATCATCAACCCGATACTGAGTTCGACGAAGAGGAAGATCGAAGCAGACCCCAGAAGTAGAGCCCAGGAGCCGCGCATGGGCACGCCAAAACCATACATGGCGACTAATAGCATGAGGATAAAGGCGATATAGGCCAGGATGAGTGGGGGGATAGCCTTGGCTACGATCAGTTCCACACGTCGAATAGGCGCCACCATCAGTTGCTCGAGAGTCCCTAATTCTCGTTCTCGAGCGATAGCGACGGCAGCGAGCATCAAGCCGATGGCGAAGAGGATCAGGCCCAACTCGGAGGGTACGGTATAGATCGACTTCTTCAGTTCTTCATTGAAGCGCACGCGCACTCGGGGTTGGATCAGGGACAATGCCAGCTCATTCCCACCCAGCCATTCCGTCAGGATCTCCTGGCCCTGGCGTTGCACCGTTCCTTCAAGCGCCGCCAGTTCAGCCTGAGCGGCCAAGGGATCAGAACCATCTAGTATAAAACCCAGTGTGGCGGTCTCACCGCTGGACGTGCTTAATTTTTTTGCATATCCTGCCGGGATGATCAATGCCCCAACCACATCACCATTCTCGACCAATGTCGTCACGGCATTGACATCATCCAAATAGTGGGTGATATCAAATGTCTCGGTGGTCAGCAGTTTGGCCAACAATCTACGGCTAGCAGAACTACGGTCTAAATCGACAACAGCCGTGGGCAGATGGTCGATGGGCGATGCCGTAGACCAGGCGATTAGCGACATTTCGGCCAATGGCCCGAGGGTGATCAACAGGACCAAAATCGGCATACGCGCAATCTGAATCAGTTCCTTGATGCTCAAAGTCCAGGTTCGGCGAATCATCGGTCACCCGATCTTCTTTTTGAACAGAAGAATGGAAAGCAGGGTCATCACCACGAACACCACGAACATGAGCAACGCCTGCGACCAGAGCGTTTCCAAACCCTGACCTTTGATCATTAAACCCCGCACAATGGCGACAAAAGGTGTCGAGGGAATAAAACTTGCCTCCATCTTCACGATGTCGGGAAAAGCAGACACGGGAAAGAAGATGCCGCTGAGGAAGAATGCCGGGAAAATGAATATCAGCAGGCCGCCGATGGCGGCAGACGCCTGGTTAGGCAGAAAGGTAGCAATGAGCAAGGCCATACTAAATGCGGCGAGAAAAAAAAGGGTCGCCAGCAGCAAGAACAAGGGCAGGCTGCCGCGAAAGGGGGCGCCGAAGATGTAAACCGCAGCAGCAGCACATAACAAGGCGCTGACAAGACTACAGATCACATAGGGGATGATCTTCCCAATTAGCAACTCACCCCGACTTAAAGGTGTGGCGAAGATCGCTTCCAGTGTACCCAGTTCCCTCTCACGCACAATGGAGGTCATCACAGCCAGGGCCGGCAGGTTGAGCACTAGCGCCAATAACGCGGGCACGATACCGACCTGATTGCTGAGGTTGGGGTTGTACCATATGCGCGTCCTTAAGTCGAGCGGTTCTTTGATGGCTGCAAGAGAACTTGTGGACGCCTGTCTGCTTAGGACCTCGACAGCCACATCAAAGCCAAAGGTCATGCTGCGACTGAGGATGTGGTTCATGGCAAACTCGGCCGTGGCCGGATCGGTGCCGTCGACCAGCAACTGAATGTCGGTAGGTTGCCCCGCCTGCAATGATTCAGAGAAATCGGGAGGGATAACCACCACGGCTTTAATCAGACTGCGGTCGAACCAGGCTTCGATCTGTGCATAGCTTTCTGCCGGCTGGCCAACCACCAGATCCTTGCTGTTCGACAGCATCGTAATGTAGTCCCGCGAGTATTGGCCTCGGTCCTGGTTGTACAGGGTAATGGGCACTTCTTTGATATCAACTGCTAACGCATAAGCGAAAATGATCATCAAGACGACCGGGATCAGAAGGATCAACAAAAAGGTCGTGCGATCACGCAGGATGTGTCGCGACTCTTTAATCATCACCGCGTACGTCTTGGCCAGGCTCATCACCGATCTCCGGACTGCGTCTCAGCAAGCAAGCCTGTCAGGAAGGTTTCTAGATAGAGTTGACTCATTTTGCGCCACCCAAACTCCTCGGCCAGAATGATCTTGTATAGAAGTAACCCCTCAGTTGACGCCATAAAGACAACCGCCATATATCTGTGATCAACAGGTTTGAACTCCCCACTAACCACACCCTCGCGAATAATGTCGGCAATTATGTCGATATAAGGGATCAGTGCCTGCCTGAGCAGCGCTGTAATCTCTTCATCGTGACGAGTTTCGGCATAGAAGTCGATGAAGACGCTGAAAAGTGTGTCCTCAGCTGCGATCGTATCAGAAAACAGATCGAACAGGATGTTCAGTTTTTCTACCGCCGTCTGTGACTGTTGTATTGCGATCATCATTTCTTCCGTGATCTGGTCGAAATACCAATGCATTACGGCGACAAGAATGTCCTTTTTGTTCTTGTAATGCCAGTACAGGCTGCCCTTGCTCATGCCGCTCTCTGTCACGATGTCATCCATCGTGGTCAGGTGGTAGCCCTTGCGCGAAAAGCAGGCGATGGCTGCCTGCAGGATCTGCTCTCTCCGTGCGGCCGTGCGTACTTGTTTTTGTGGTGCTGAAGCTGTCATAGTCACTCCTAATTTGGCTCATCGCGTCGGTACAAATGCAGCCCAGGGCACGCCTCATAGCCGTGCCGCTGACGAAATATCAATACAGTTGTGTGCCGCAATAGATCCTGCTTACCGACGCTTGAGATAACGCATAAGCCATAAGACAACCAACACTCCCAGCAATGGTTCTAAAATAGCTGCCACGAAAAGCACCATTTGCCCCATATTGGGGAGTACCAGTGGTATGATAAACCAATCGAGTAAACCCACCACGATGGCGGTGAGCACACCGGCGACGAGATCACCGCCCAACCCGTAAGGACGATCACCTTTAAAAATACTGGCGGCGTAATAACCGAGACCAAGTCCCATAACGATCCAGATGACGAATAAAATGATGAAACTGCCCATAACCTAAACTCCTGGTGAAGGATGAATAGAGCTGAGAACTCTGGAAAAGTCTAAAACGGCTGTTCGCACCCCTATATACAGGGGGGTT
>JAAENG010000186.1 GCA_024224665.1 Chloroflexota bacterium
CGAAATATCAACTCAATCTGCCAACGGTATGCATACAATAATATCACCTGAAATGTTGTGATTTCCATGCGATTACTGATTAGCTTGTATTCTGTGTCCCCCACCGTGAACTCCACCAGCCGGAACACCAATCCCGCTCCCTCACCCTGTTCACTGCGAACCAGCCGATCCCTCACACCTCCCCACACGCCTTGCAAGGGCTTTGGTAACAACACTTCTCGCTCATCCACGCTCGTAACCACCACATTGTTGTAGACACGCATCACCACGTACGCTTTCGCCTGCATGATGTCTTTAAGCAAAGAAAAGCTCATATAACCCCGATCGAGTACATATGTGACCTCAAATTGAAGCATATCTTTCAACGCAGCTCTTTCACTGGAGTATCTGCGACCCAGCAAGAAATCAACGGGAAGCATTCTGTTCAGTTCGAATTGTAGATGTAATTTGACGACATCTGCGACTTCACCAGGTAAAGGCCACTTTATCCCTCCGATAACAGGAAACACACTGCCATCGACTACAGAAACCTGACCGAGCAATAGCAGTTCCGGATTTTCAATCCAATCGATTTTCGCCAAAGCTACCTTTAGCAGACGTCGTAAAAGTAAAGGCGAAAAGCGATGAAAACCGTCGGATAGCGTCATCTGAGGTACAGCCGGCAAACCTAACTCAGTACCATTGTCCTCAAGCTCCGTTGCAAGCGCATTCAGACTATCTATGCGCTTCGCGAAGAAAACAACGAGAATCTTGACAAAATCCACCCAATGGAATGTTTCGTTCCCATGTTTGTGACGCTCAGATTCAATAGAGTCCATGTCATCTTTGATGGGTTCTAGGAGCTTATCCAGGACTAAAGTCATAGCTTCCACCTCGCTTAAAAGTCGGGAATGTGTCTATCTCTCCCTCATCTTAACAAAGTTACCTGTTTTTATCACTCACGGACAACTGTCCCGTCCAGTACTGCCGATTTACCAATCCCCCAAGCGGACGCCATCTTCTACCCCCTGGTCATGGATTCGTTGGGCCCTCCCATTGAACTCAAATTCATCTATGACTCCGATCTCAATCTCGCGCGCTGGGAGAAAGTGGAGATTAAGTGAGGCACTCCGTACATGTGAAGAAGTTATCCAAGTTAGCTTTGCAGACTTAGGGGTGAGATCAGAGATTGGTGAATTAGAAACTGGTGGGCGCAGTTGAGGACTGGCAGTCCTTTGCAAAAGATCCAAACGTCAACTGACAACCATTTTACCCGGCCCTCATAAGCACCGGCAAGTAGAGGGTCTCTGTGAGTGTGCAGGTGTATAGATATATCTTACTTAGATACCACGAGGTAGTTGTGTTTTCGGTTGTGGCCTGCGCGTAGAATCTTATGTTCTGGCCGATGTAGGCGCTCAGATCAAAGGCATCGCCGCGCCATAAACGCCGCTCACTGCTGTTGCCGTAGACAGCCAACGTCTGCAAAACAGTGTTTCCCGTCGTACGAACGGTTACCGTCAGCGCATCACGGCTGCCCAAAGTAGTGTCCATGGTAGGGGGATTTATCGCCCATAGATAATTCAAATTCAGCGAAGGGGCGTCGCCGGGGATGCTGATATCTTGATAAAGATAGTAATCCTCCATGTTGGTGCCGCCAAACCAGGCGCCGCGATGGGTCACACTTTCTAAATCAGTGAATTCGCTGGTAAGGAAAAGGTTCTCTGTCCAACCCTGATAATTGTTGATGAAATCGGGATTGACGACCAGTTGCTCACAAGCTGGCTCGGGTGTAGGTGTGATGGTTGGGGTCGGCGTGATGGTTGGGGTATGTGTATGTGTGGCGGTGGGGGTGTACGTAGGTGTAAAGGTCGATGTCGGAGTTTTCGTCGGGGTGTATGTGTACGTGGGGGATGGTGTTTGCGTGGGTGTAGAAGATGGTGTGTTCGTGTGTGTGGCAGTGGGTGTATGCGTTGTGGTAGGGGTAGATGTTGGCGTGTCTGTTGGCGTGTCTGTTGGCGTGGCTGTTGGCGTGGCAGTTACTGGAATCGTTGCCGTCGCTGTATGTGTCGGCGTAGCTGTAGTGGTGGGTGTAGGTGTGTCAGTCTCAGCAAGTGTCGGCGTTAGGGTGGGTGTGGGTGTAGGTGTGGGTGTTTCGCCCACCAGCTCACAACCTTGTAGGGTCGTCTGATCTACGCTACAGACCTTTAGGCTGATATCATCCACATACATGGCAGTTCGACCATTATTTCCAACATTCAGCACGCCCACGTACACATCAAATGCATCATCCAACGAATGGCTGACATCATAGCTACATTTTAACCAAGCAGCATCATTACGAACATCGGTCCAGATATTCTTGATCCCGTTGGCCGTGTTAAAAAATCTCACCAATTGTGCATCATCGACACCTGTATCCTCGCTAAGCGGGTACACATACCAGGAAAGCACCAGTTGATTACCTGCGGGGACGGTCACGCTCTGTCGTATCGAGGAAAAGTGGCTCCTATCCTCACCTACGACAAGACCCAAACGGGCACTACGCACAGGGCTAAAATATGGATCTGTGACATAGGCGGCTTTGCTGATGCTCCAACCCGCGGAGCTTTCCATGTCACCGTTGACCAGGATCTCGGTACAATCGCCTTCGTCTGCGACGCTGGTGGGAAACTGCCATATGAGCACAGCAGCCAAAATGGTAAGCGCTAAAAGGGGGATACGCAAACGTGAAAACATGATAGAACCCTTCCCGATGGAAATATATCGTGGTCGGCACAGTGTAGCACAATCGCGGGTCGAAAGTGAAGTAAGGCATTTTCGGAAAAATAAATAAGCCTCCAATCCGAAAACGCCTCTAGCGATTTTCGGAAAATGATATAATCTCCCTCAATTATTTTTCGGAAGTCGCCTAACACAAAACGAATATGAATGCGGGGATCAATCAACGGCCTTTGGAATACCTGATCTCAGTCCTGAGAATAGACAAAGGTCTCGCCAGGCATTAGTATGGAAAGCATGAATCCGACAGAAATGTATACCGCTCTGGTGCTCGCGATCGGTATCGTATTTTTTGCCAGCAACCGCTTTCGCATGGATATGATCGCCTTGGGGATGCTGCTGGCGCTTGTTGTTGCCAACATCCTTAGTGTAGAGCAAGCGCTCTCCGGTTTCGGCGCCTCCGCCACGATCACGCTCGGGGCAATGTTTGTGATCTCAGGGGCCATGCGCCGCGCCGGCACCACGGCTCTTATCAGCCAGTGGTTGCTACAGCTTGGCGGAAGTTCCGGGCGCAGATTGACCACAGCTTTGCTCGCAGCGACGACAAGCTTATCTGCGCTCATGAGCAATCTGGCCACGGTGGTCATCATGTTGCCTGTGGCCTTACGTTTGAGCCGCGCCGCCAATATGAGGCCCGGGAAAATTATGATGCCGCTGGGCCTCTTCGCCATACTGGGTGGATTGATTACCTTGCTGGGTACATCTACTAACCTCATTATTGCCGATCTGCTGGCCCAGCAAACGAACGCGTCTCTCGGCCTATTCGAACCTGCGCTCGTTGCCGTCCCCGTTGTGGCGGTGAGCCTTGTCTGGGTTGTCAGCTTTGGCCAGCGTCTTTTACCCAACACCAGTGAACAGCCGAAACGAATCGGCCCCAACCTGCGAGACTTGGAAAAAACTTACGCTATGGGCAATGCCTTTTACCGCCTGCGCGTTCGTTCCGGTTCAGACATGGTAGGAAAACAACTCGACGCCTTGGATTTACGCGATCGTTGGGGTGTCAACATCGTGGGGGTGGCGTATCCTGGGGCGGCCTCATTTCGCCCCTGGTCCGATCTCGTCCTAGAGGCCGATCACGAGATTATCGCAACGGGAAAACGCGCAGATGTACTGCAGATGGGATCGATCCACCACCTCGAACCCAAAGGCTCGGTAAGCATTTTCGAACTGGCACGCCTGTCACCTGCCGACATGGAACTAGCCGAAATGATGATCCCGCCTTACTCGCCACTGGTGGGAAAGACACTTGAAGAATTGAACTTCCGTGAAATCTACCATCTGAACGTACTGGCGATACTGAGATCGGATAAAGCCTCTGCGCACAAACTGTTCGATACCCCTTTGATGGTCGGAGACCGTCTCCTGGTCGAGGGTGTGCCTCAGCAACTTATTGCCTTACGAGAAGGTAACACCATGGTCGTGCTATCCGATCTCGGTGTTTCGAGTGAAGACCTTATCTCAAAACGCTCCCTCTGGATGTTGTACATTCTGGCCGGTGTGGTGTTATTGAGTCTTTCGGGGCTGTTAGCGTTACCCATTGCAGCATTGTTAGGAGCATTCGCATCTGTCCTATTGGGATGCACTTCTGCCGAAGGCGCGTACGAGGATGTGGATTGGCCGATATTGATCCTTGTGGCAGCACTGCTTCCCCTGGGCGCGGCCATCACTGATTCAGGGTTGGCAACCGCTATCGGCTCCCTGATCTCTTTACAATTAGGAGCACTGGGGCCACAGGCATTGTTGGCGTTGCTGGTACTGGCCTCGGCCCTACTCACGCAAGTTCTGGCCAATCTCATCGTAGCCCTGATCATGGCGCCCATCGCTTTTGATCTCGCTCTGGCGATGGGTGTCAACCCCACCCCCTTTGCCATTGCCCTGCTATTAGCTGTGGCCACTGCCTTCCTGACCCCCCTTACCGAAGTGATCAACATCATGATGCGTAAACCGGGTGGCTACCAATTCCGCCACTACCTGGCGCTAAATGTACCGGTTTTGGTCATAGTACTCATCGCCGCCATCTGGCTTACCCCCATAATCTGGCCATTCTGATATATCTTGTATATCTTGGCGCGAGTAGCAAGTGGCATGTTCAGAATTGAATCGTCCAGAGATATCATTCACAGCCTTCAAGCGATCATCACCTTGAGATCGGCAAAATAAGATACCGAACTATGCCGCTATTCAGAAAAATATGCGTCGGTCCATTCGATCTGCGTTATCTGCGTTCTGTTTTGGGGCATGTATAATCACGCTCAAGTGGTTGGCCAATCAGCACCATCATAATAGCGCGTGCCTTGGTGTCCACGCCTGGGAAGGGGAGGATCAAGACGTTCGCCGGGACATTCCACCATGATCAGGGTGCGGGGTCTGCCCGATTTAGGATTGACATGGCCGGGAATTAATTCTTTGATGCGTAACCGCCCTTTTAGTTGGTGATTGAAAATGGTGTACACATAATCGCCGACATCGACCTTGGGGTTGTTGCCGGCCATGTGAAACTCATATTCAGCAATCGAACCGTCATAAAGCGAATTCAGGCGTGCCATGCCCTCCCCTTTAGGGATTGTTTTGGTAATACCGTAACTCATATGAAATCTCTCCTCTAAGCGGAATACCCCGATGATAACAAAGGCCGGACGAACAGGAAAACCTGATGTCCGACCTTTGGTTTTACGCCCATCTGCTCATTGTCTCCAGGCCATCTTCTCCCAGAACCAGACTTCTAAGACAGGTGCATCAAACAGTCGACGTTGGTCAGTACCATCAGACCGCATAACCCAAACACCCCAGGTTCCACCCTCGTCACTACGCCAGGCGATCCATTTACCGTCAGGTGACCAAACGGGTAGGCCATCTGAGGCGGGGCGGTTGGTGAGACGCTTGATGTTGGCCCCATCGCTATTGACGGTATAGATCTCAAAGTTGCCCTCTTCCTGGCTGATGAAGGCGATCTTTTTGCCATTAGCTGACCAGGCTGGCTGGCCGTCACTGCCCCATGTGGTCACACGCGCTTGGCCACCGGCATCCGCGTCGGTGATCCAAATACCACAGTCGCCACCAAAACAACTCCGGAAGGCAATACGGTTATCAACCGGAGACCAGGCAGGATATTCGCCCTGGATCAGTGGACGCAAACCACCACCATCACTATGGACAATGTATATCTGATCTCCCATGACGCTGAGGCGATCGCCGCCAGGGCTAAAAGAGGGATAGGCGCCCCCCGGCAGGATCTTACGCTCGCCGCTATAGTCCCTGTTCATGATCCATATGCCCGTATCATCGCGGTTGTCAGCCCACCGGTAGTAGGCTATCTGGTTGCCATCGTTGCTGAAATCGACTTCTGTTCGCCAGGTATGTAGCATGCGATTCTGGCCGCTGCCGAAGTCGTATTCCCACAGCTCCCACTGGCCGGCATCTACATTGGCGTTCGAGTACAGTAAGATACCACGGGGCGCGGCAGGGGGTTTGGGCTTGGGTGTAGGTTTGGGTGTAGCTGTGGATTCCGGCGTCGGCGTGTCGGCGGGAGGCACTTCAGTAGGTGTTTCGGTTGGCAATGGCGTGGCCGTTTCGGTTGGCGGAATCGGGGTAGGTGTATCGGTGGGAGGCACTTCGGTGGGGGTTTCCGAGGGAGGTATCGGGGTGTCTGTAACAGGAGTGGGTGTGTCGGTCGGAAGTGGTGGGGTGTCTGTAACGGTTGGTGGGGTGTCGCCAGACGGCTCCGACGTATCAGTTGGCGCCGCCGTCTCCGTTGCAGCAATGGCCTGCGCAACTTGTGTGGGAATAGCAGCAGTGGGCGGTACAGCGGTGCACGCGACCAGCGACACCATCAGCACCAACAACAATGTGATGCCCGAATACTGAAAGCATTTCATGGTACCTCTCCTCAATAAAAGTGTTGGTCCGCCAAGTGACCCGGCGAGAAGAGTCTGGCAAGACGTACGATTCGTTGTTCATGATCCGAGGTTATCATCGGGACATGAATATTACCTTTCAGATAATAATTATTACGATGAACAAATTGTCACATAGAAATACGAAACTCTACAAATCAGTTAGTGGTCCGGATCTGCACATTTTGCTGTTCCCACCTCGCGAATTCAGAACCATGTTCGGGGTGATAAAGGATGACGAGAAGCGTGAGTGGCTGTTTTGGAACACTATCCAGACGCAAATCATAGTTATCTAAAACCAGCTCACCTGCACGCCACAAATAGGGCGGATAGCTGCCCCGCACCGGTGTATCATCTTCTTGAGCAACGATACCGCCATCAACAGCAAGCAAGCGGGTCGACACCTTGAAATCAGAAGGTACTACATCCCCCACCCGCCAAAGTACACTGAGACGGGCACTGGGGCCTCGCTTCTGTTCCAGCAGCTCGATATCCCAGCCAGCCAGTATGACCTCAGGCGTCAGGGATATCTCGAGGGGGTGGGCCGGCTGAAATGGTTGAGTGTCACCATCAGGTCGGACACGGATCAAGGGGCCGTCTGAACTGAGGCTGAAGCGTTCGGCCAAGCCATGTATGCCGTGTGTCGTATAGGTAGTCTCACCCTGTTCGACAAGCTCCATGATCGCTGCCAACCGTTCCTCATCGGTATCAGCGGCAATCGTGTTCACGTCAGGGCGAATGCCTTCCGTACGCTGAAAATAGCGTAGAAGGGTCATCTCACCGAGTAGGCCGACCACTGTGCTGTCCGGATCGGCCACCTGCAGGCTATCAAGGCCGTTTGAGTAGCGGCGCCAGATCTTCAATGCAGGTTGGCTGCGATCCTGTTCGGGAAAGCGATCCAGTAGGAGGGAGGCAGGCCAGGCCAGAAAAAGGATACCGAGCAGTACGGGTGCGAGGAGGCGGGGGAGCGAGAAAGGGATCCGCCGTATGAGCGCGGTGAGATAAATGAGCACCCCATCCCACAACACAGTAAGGCCAACTGCCATAAGAAGCGCCCAAACAATAAACAGGGGTATGAGGAAGACATAAATATCAAGGACAAGATATTGCCAGGCGAAGATCAGATCGGCCAAGGCGATAAGGGTCAGGAGCACAAACCGTCGCGGCTGCATCAGCCACAGTGTATAGCCGGGAACCACGACCAGGATCCCCAGCAGCCCATATTGCGCGACCAGCAAATTCAGTAGATCGCCAAAGCTACGGTCGATACCAAAGGGATTTTCTTGCAGGAAGGCGCTAAAACCACCACCCAAGACCCAGCCCCCAAAACCGATTTGAGCATAGCTGCCGTCCAGCGAGCCCACACCTGCGCGCAGGGGCAGAATCGCGTAGAACGCCAGGGGAGCGAGGATCGCCAGGATGGGGGCAATCCAGGCGCGTGGGCGACGGATCAGGCCGGGATCACCCCAGAAGATGAATAGGAACACAGCCGGAAACAGCAACACCGTCAGGCGATGGTGGGTCAGGCCCAAACCCAAAAACAGGCCGGTAAACGCCAACCAACGTTGCTTGCGCCCGGCCACTCGTGCTTCATCCCATCGCAAAAGAGCATAAAGAATGAGCAACATGATCAGCCCTTGAGCTGCGTACACTTCCGCAATGGTAGCCTGCGACCACCACACAGGACTCAGCGCCAGCAGCAGGGCGGCGGTAGAGGCGGGAACTGCTGCACTGCCCAGGCGCCGGGCCACGAGATACAACAACGCCACAGCCGTCGCCGCCGCCAATGCCGAAAAAAGATTCACCCGGAACGCCGCGTCTCCTAACGGAATTAGCTTTGTAAACAACCATCCCAACAACGTATACGTGGGATAACCGGTGGGGTGGACGATGGCGAAGGTGGGCAGGGCTAGCTGCAACTCAAGCGAATCGTCGAAAACACTGACCACGCCAGGCGCCAGCGTCGCCACATAAAGGCCGAAGCTTATCAGGAAGAGTGCCGTCGGAGCGAAATACTTTCTCATGTAAGCCAAACAGCGCTAAAGCGCTTACTACGAACTTTACAGATCGTCCCAGCCCTTACCGTAGTCACGTAAGGGATAGGTTGTCCAAAGCGAGCGCAACCATTCACGTCCGTGTTGTTCAAGATACCAGTGTACACTGCTTTCTGCCCAATCATAGAGTGAGGCTACCGCGTTGTGTTTGACCGGATTATAATGGAGATAATTGAGTGTGGTGTAATAATGTCTCTCTGAGCGTATGGCTCGGTCGGCAAAACGATACCATACTTTACGCCCGACAGTACTTTCTTCCCGGTTCCACAAATAGGATGTCGAACCATGCACTCTGCCAAAGATAGCGCCAGTTTTCTCAAAATCGATGACGCGAACCAAGAGGTGATAATGGTTGGATAGCACAACCCAACCCTGAATTTCCATACCCATCTCAGTGAACTGCTCGAGCAACAGGTCGAGAATCTGTTTACGTCTGACACCGACAGACATGTGATGCTTGTGTTCGTAGCAGGCTGCCGTGAAAAGATAATAAAGCTGGTCTCGAATCGGATGCGGTGGGGAATTGGGTTGATGGCCGAGAGCGAGACGCTCTTCAACCAGTTGTTTGCGTTCTTCGCTGGATAATTTGCTGTACTCGTACATAAACGTCCTCTCCTTGGGGCAGTCTGTGTTCGAAAAAACGACCGTTCGTAGTAAGCGCTTTAGCGCTGCCAACGCCCGATAAACAGCGCTAAAGCGCTTACTGCGAACCTTTCCACTTCATTAGATCGGGCCAATGGGTTCCGGGCCAGTAAATGCGATGACAGCGGTCGCAACGCCCGAATTCGGTTTGGGTACGGGCCACATAGGGTGGGACCAATAGCGTGGCCTCTTCAATAGAAAGAGCGAGCAAACAGCCATTACAAACCATACAACGCGCAGGGCCGAACGATGGTCCCAAGGCATCCTCTACCACCTGTATCTGTTCAGCCAACACCAGACTGGCAATGAACAGCGCTCTTACATCCCGCCGACCTGCTAACTCACGATCTCGTGTGACCAACAAACGGCCTTGCTCTTTTGCAATTCGTATCATCTCATCATCGGGCAGATCACTGCGATATTCGGCATCGTAGCCCAACCAGCGCAGGCGCCGGGCCAGCGTGCCCAGCATGGCATCAATGAGAAGTGGTGGGGCTTTTGCTACCGATTCGGGCATTTGGTATGATCGCTCGATATATGTGATCTGACCATCAGTCGAGTTTGTCACATCAACTAACAGTGTTGACACAAAATATATCATTGAGAGTACAATGCAGATAAGTGATAATCAAAGAAACAGATCAACATAATCGCGACGCTTGCGTAATAGGCAACACGCTAATACCACCCCCCATTATACGAGAAACCTATGGCTGAAACCGAACTTATCCCCATGTGGCTGCTGTTGGCGGCTGCGCTTTCATTCCTGATTCCTTGGGGCGTGGCTCTGGTGGCGGCGGGGGGCCTCACAGCCACACAGGCTCGGCAAATGATGCTGACGCCATTGGCAGCTTATGCGCTGGCGATCCTCGGTTATGCGTTTACGGGGTTTGCCATCCACTATGGTGGTATCGGCCTAAAGATCGACCATCCCGATCTCGCTGCCTTGATCTGGGAATGGTCGGCGCTTAGCGAGGAATGGGGTGTGACCTGGGGCATGGCCGGTTTGGCCGGTTTTTGGCTACAAGGCGCGAGCACTCGTCTGGGATATCTTTTGCTGATCAGTACGCTCCCCTGGGCAACAACTGCTACTTTGCTGCCAATGATGGTGTTACGAGGGCGCGCCCCAGCTGCGGCAGTCGCCCTCGTAGGCGCCTTAACAGCGGCTGTCGCCTATCCCCTGATTGGGAACTGGGTCCAGGGTGGGGGTTGGCTCGCCAATCTGGGCTTCAATCTGGGGTTGGGGCATGGGTACGTTGATTTCGGCGGGGCAACGCTTTTCCTCATGGGGGGCGGTGTGGCCCTGGCCGGCATCCTCGCCTTTCTGGTGCGGCGCCCTGGGCATGGGGGGCGGGTTGTGCTACCTCCGGTGCACTTGCCCCTGTTGGCTGTGCTGGGAGCCGGACTCATCATCGCCGGTTCGACAGGGTGGTTGGTCAGTTGGCCGCTCATCGATTGGTCTCAAGTAGATGCCGTGATCATCGTCGGCAACGCCCTGTTGGCTGCGGCAGCTGGCGCCGCCATCCCTCTGTTGTACACCTGGTTTTTTGCCGGACATCCTGATCCGCTCATGGCTGCGCGTGGTGTGGCGGCCGGCTGGGTCGCTGTGCTGGCAGGCGTGCCTTTTTACCCAGCGGGTGCTGCCCTCTTGATCGGTGCAAGCGCGGGTTTGCTTATGGTTCTTACCATGTATTTTATCGACCATGTCGCCCGATTGGAGGATGTTGGTGGGGTGTTGGCGATGTTGGGTGTACCCGCTTTGTGGGGCATCTTGGCGGTGGGCTTATTCGCCAGCGGCACTGCCGGCGCCGGTTACAATGCTATCGGCGCCGACCAGTACATGGGCATTGTCGGGCAGGGTGTGGCCGGGCTTCGGGTTGCCCAAGGGTATATCGCCGATTGGCCGGGGCAGATGCAGGCCCAGCTTGCCGGCGTCGCTGTCATCTTTTTGTTATCGTTTTTACTGACCTCGCTGTTGGCTGTACCTATGGCCCTGATTGCCCGCGCCTGGAGCGGCAAAAACGAAACGATCTCAGATGACGATTCATCTGAAAGTGCTGAGCATACGACAATAGACGGCGGCGGGATTGCTATGATGCCGGATGATAGTGCACAGACGTCACTGGACTCGGAAGCGGGGGAAGAAGAAAGCCCGTGAACAGAGACAGGGACGGGATTAGCCCAACCAAACAGAATCCCCCTGTCAAAACCAGATCATGACACCACCTGATGCCTCCCCCAGCAGCAAATGGGATCGCAAAAATATCTGGCTGTTTCTGGCCGCCGTGATCACCCTGGCCTTTGTGTACGCTATGGCGACCGATGCACTGCCTGCCTTGAGGGGGCCGGGCAAATGGCCACCGTCTTGGCGTTGGCTTTACCGCCCTCTGGAAACAGAAAATCTGCAGCGGCAATTGCTCCATGGGCTATTGCTCATCGCTTATCTGGCTTGCACAGCCTGGCTGTTACACCCAAAGCCTAGGCGAGGACGGCGCCATGCTGTGGTTGTGGTGGGTGTTGCCGTAGCCTTCTTGTTCGTATGGCAATTATCACAGATCTGGATAAGGGAACAGAGCTTGCTGGATACGCTTATCTTCAGAGTGTACGCCCCTCCGATCAATGGCTACTTCGTGGCGCCGGCCCAAGTGGAGAGCGTTTCTTACGTTCTCAACCACTACGCCGAGAGCATCCCAACTTTTTTCGCCCACAAACAACAGACGCATCCTCCTGGCCTCTTCATTTTCTATGCACTTTTTGGCGCGCTTTTTGAACGACTACCCGGCCTCAGTAGCTGGTTTGCCGAACTAGCCCGTACTTGGGCACTTGATATCAGAGAATGGCCGTTATTGATGGATCACCTCATCACCTCGGCTTTTGCTACAGCCTGGGTCCAGCTTATCTTTGTCAGTCTTACCCCGCTCAGTCTTTACGCCTTTGCAAATCAGCTCTCACTCAAGGAAGATAATAACGAGTGGGCGCTGTGGTCAACCTTAGCGCTGCCACTGATCGCCCCGCTCACCCTCTTCGTCTTGCAATGGGATACGAACTACCCCGCTATCGGTTTCGCAGCCTGGTTCTTTGCTGTGCGCGGGCAAAATCGATTAAGAAATGCAACTTACCACAGGAGAGGGCAATGGTTTGACTGGTTATGGGCGGGTTTGCTGCTTTGCCTGTTGACCTGGCTCAGCTTTGGCATGGCAGTCTTTGCCCTTCTCATCGGTATTCATATCCTGTGGCGGGAGGCGGTACGTTTACCCTGGCATGCGGGTGTGGCCAACCTGTTTACAGCCTTTCGCCCGACGCTCATTGGCCTGGTGCTTATGGCCGCCGGGGTACTCTTGCCCTGGTTGTTAGCCTACCTGTTTTGGGGTATGAATTTTTTCGAGCTTTTGCAGATTGGTATGGGCTATCACTACAGTCTCGTCACCGCCAATCGCAACTATCGGATTTGGGCCTGGATGAATCTGGTCGATTTTACGTTGTGGTTGGGCCCGGCCTTGCTCCTACTGGGGATAACCGGAACGATCTGGCTGCTGCAGCGCATACGTAGCGGTTCGGAACTGGTTCAGGATGTAGCGGGGATGGCGATTAGCTTTTGGCTGATGCTGTTGGTTCTCAACTTCAGCGGATCTACGCGCGGCGAAATCGGCAGGTTATGGATATTCCTCATGCCCTTTCCCATGCTCTTCGCCCTGATCCCCCCTTGGCGCTACTATCAGCGTCTGATCATTTTAATTCTGATGGCGTTGGTGACCTGGGTGTTGGGCTACGCCATTGCCCCTCTCGATTGTTGCTGACGGTTCTTTCATGGTGTTCCAGAACCTGATCGCTTAGATCCCGATCAGATTGATGGCACTCACCTGTGTCCCGACCGCTGTTGTCTGGTTCTCGACCACCAGGGGTTCACCGACCAGATCGTACTCCATCGCCCCTGTGATACGAACGTCGAACATCCTATCTGGGGGATATTCTCCCGAGACGATGACAAAGCCATCCACTTCCGGGGCATCGCGATAAGAGCGCGCCAGGGTAAGCCCATCACCGATGCCTTCGGTCAGCACAGGCAGTGTACGCCCGATAAGTGTTTGATTTCGCGCCAACGAAATGGGTTGCTGGGTCTCCATCAAGCGTTCCCAGCGTTCCTGCTTGATCTCATCTGCCACCTGGTCGGGCAGCGTTGCCGCCGGGGTGCCAGGTTCAGGGCTGAAAGGAAACGCGCCCACTTTGTCGAACTGAATGGCGTTAACGAACTCCAAGAGACCCGCGAATTCCTCTTCTGTTTCTCCAGGAAAACCGACAATAAAGGTGCTGCGCAGAGCGATGTCGGGCATAGCAGCGCCTAGTTTTTCGATGGTGCGGTAGACCTCATCGATATTGCTGGGGCGAAGCATGCGGCGGAGCGTATCGGGATGGCCGTGCTGGAGTGGGATATCGAGGTAGGGGAGGATCTGCGGCGTTGTCGCCATAGTCTCGATCAGTTCATCGGTGACATGGCCGGGATAGCTGTACATCAAGCGTAACCAGGCCAGGCCATCGGCACGTTGGGCAATCGCATGCAGAAGCCGGGCCAGGCTGTGGGGTTCACCTCGGTCTCGGCCGTAATCAGTGGTGTCCTGGGCCACGACGATCAATTCCTTCGCACCTGCCGCGGTCAGGGCCTGGGCTTCTGCGACGACAGCTTCGAAATCGTGTGATCGGAGTTTTCCCTTAAAGGATGGGATCGAGCAAAAGGCGCAGGGCGCGTTACAACCATCACTGATTTTCAGGTAGGCACTGGCCCGCTGGGCTGCCGTGCGGGGCGTTTGGCTTTGTTCAGGTGATTGTGGTTCCCCCAGCATCTCGATCAGCCCGAACTTACGCTTTTTCGCACCACCCCTTAACCTCTCTACCAGACCGACCACATCCATCCAACGCTGTGTACCGAGCAGACCGTCGATACCGGGCACGCGTTCAATGATCTCCTGGCCATTACGTTCAGCCAAACAACCTGCTGCAACCAAAATCTGACTCTTGCGCTTGCGTTCGCTCAACGCCTGCAGTGCTTCTATCGATTCTTCTTTAGACGCTTCTAGAAAACCGCAGGTATTGACAATAAGCACATCCGCCCACCGAGGATTATCAGTGAAGTGATAGCCTTGGTGGTGGAGGAGCGAAGCCATGCTGTCGCTATCGACCTGATTTTTCGGGCAGCCCAGTGTGAGCAGGTAGTAGGAAGGGTCCCGTTTCTTTTTTGCCATGTCTGTTATTCTGCCGTTGGTGATTCCTCTCCCTCGGCGGGAGGTGCCTCGGCGGGAGGTGTCTCGGCGGTAGCTGTCGCGGTCTCGCCCGCACCGGGCTCAAGCGGCGTCGGGGGCGGTTCGGTCACTTCAGGTTCGGGCGTTGGGGTCGTAACCACAATATCGTCACCTTCTAAAGTCCAGATCAATGCCACGATCTCACCCGGTTCACCTAACGGTGGCAGCGGCTCACCATTCAATGTTAATTCCAGGCCGGCAGCATTTCCGGTTAGTAATTCCAACTGCGTGTATGCCACATAGCGACCTTGGTACGGCTCTCTCAGCAGCGCCTCTTCCACGATCTCGCCGTCCGTAGAAATCTGCACCCATGAAAACAGAACCACATTCATATCTAAAATAAGCTGCTGCGCGGGCGTCGCCGTCGTGGTGGGGGTTGGGCTTGATTCGGGCGTAGAGGTGGATTCGGGTGTTGTCGCAGTCGTTGCATCAGGGGTGGGGCTAGATGTCGGCAGTGGTGATGCCGGCGCATCAACGATAACGATCTGAGGTGTTGCGGGCGGCGTGCCCTCGGGAGGCAAGGTAGCGACCGGTGTAGCCGCTGCGCCAGAGCGGTCTGATCGATCGAGTAGGAGGGGTAAGGCGAACTGGTAGATGAGATAGGCCAAGATAATGACCGGGATCAAGCTCAAGCCAAACCCCAACCAGCGGCGCATGCGTTGAGAACGCTGGATCGAATTTTCATACAGATCAAGTTCGATGGGATGGTAACCGGGCGTAGCAACCGCTTCGGTTACAGCTTCATCTGTTGTTGCCGCGTCTGTCGTTGTTGGTGGTTGTGCGGCATCCAGTTGGGAAAGGACTTCATCATCATCCAGCCCCAGAAATCGAGTATACGTGCGCAAAAATCCGCGAGCGACCACATCATTGGGCATGTCATCCCAATCACCGGTCTCCAATGCGCTTAGATAGCGCTGGCGAATACGCGTCTGCTCTTCGACGTCGGCGAGCGAAAGCTCCTGTGCTTCACGTGTCTGCCTCAGGAGCTGTCCAATATCTGTCATAGCGAGAAGGTTCCTTGCATAAGTAACTAGCGATTGTTCCCAGACTGCGCTGGGAAAATCAGGCCCCGTTGGGGCAGGTAGCAAGTAGCAGGTCGCAGGTACAACTTCGCTTGCAGACAAGGTTGAACTTGCCACTTGCCACTTGCAACATGCCACTTGCCACACACATCGACAAAAAGTTGTCGATGTCGACGCTGTAGGCGCCTATAAGATATGCAATCATCGATTATGCGAGGCCATTTATGAATTGTCAAACATTACCAGGTGTTGAATGTATCAGTAGAGGGTAATCGTAGGGTATTCGTGGGTTGTCACCTTGGCAGCAAATGATGATTTGTGGAAGAATAGAGTGGTTCCTTCCCCCTCCCCCTATGATGAAGAGGCTTCTGTGTCTTTTGATCGTCTCGAAAAACTACGAACCTGGTTGTTCCGTTTGCTCCTGATTACGGTGCTGGTGTTGCTGGCTGTCATCGCTCTGGGGGTGTATCAGGGCCGGTTGACCACCGTCCGGGTCGGGCGATTGCTGGGCCAGGTATTGGAGTTACCTGGATTAAGTAAAACGGAAATAGCGTTGGTGGCGGGACATCGAGGATTCGATACCGGCGCCATGTGTGATGATGGTTTTATGGAAGTGATGGTCACTGAAGAAGTGAGCGAGTTGGTAGCAGGGTTACTGCGCGAGGAAGGGGTACTTGTCGATGTCCTGGATGAGTATGATTCGGCACTGAACGGGTTACAAGCAGATGCACTGGTTTCTATTCATGTGGACTCCTGCGTATCACTGAGCGGCTTCAAGGCGACAAGTGCCGAGGAAACGATTTTGCCTGAACTGGACTCTCTGTTGGTCACCTGCCTGGAACGGGCTTATGCTGGGGCAACAGGTTTAAGCAGACATCCTAGCACAGAGACCAGTGACATGTACGGATATCATGCTTTCCAGCGCATCGACGACCAGACGCCCGCAGCCATTATCGAGATCGGCTTTATCGGTGGTGATCGGGAACTGCTGACCCAGCAGCCTGAAAAAGCTGCACTTGGGATCGCCGCCGGCATCCTCTGTTATTTGGAAGAACGCCCTGCCCTCGATCTCAATGCCAATCCTCGCCCCCCCGCACTACTCGATTCAGACAGCCAGGCTTTCACCAGCCCCACGGAACCTTAATCCTATTACGAATCGTCTGCCAACAGATAGCGCAGAACAATACCATGAACAATCTGTTCTATCGGCGCCCGGTCATCCGACAATATAGGAGCATCTGTTTTAGCATAGCCGACATCGGGCCGGGCCCTACGTGCGATTTCGGCTAGCAGAGGTTCGGGTAACCTCTGCGTATTGTTCAGATAATCGTCGAGGGTTGTCGGCTGCATGGTAGCAACCACCAGGCTATTGCCGAGATCGGCGCCAAAGTGGGGTTCATCGATCACATACACCGAGGGAAACACCGCCGCCATGGTACTGGCAAGGGCATCGACAAGACGATAATCGGTTTCGGTGCGAGTAGCGTTAATGGTCACGACCCCATCCGGGCTGAGATGATCTCGTACTTCGTTAAAAAACTCTACTGTGGTGAGATGAAAGGGGATGTAAGGTGGGCGGTAGGCATCGATAGCGATGACATCGTATGTGCCGGCGCCATGGTTGAGATAATAGCGGCCATCCTCAGCCACAGCATGGAGATTGGGTTCCGTCATGGCAAAATATCGCTGCCCCGTCTCGATGACAGCAGGGTCCAATTCCACGCCGTCGATGGCAATCGGGCCATAGGCCGCCGTATACAATTTGGGAATGGTTCCGGCCGCAAGACCGATCATGAGTAGACTATTTACATCCTCTGGATGTGTTGGGGCTGCTGAAAAGAATGGAGCAAGCAAGAAATAATCCCAGATACCGTCGGACAGAGCCATATCGGGCCTATACACAGAATGAACCCCGCCGCCTTCATTCAATTTGAGAACGACTTCAGGGCCATTTTCGACGACCTGAATGTAGTTGTAGGGAGATTCTCGCTCGTAGAGTGTAGCTGAATCAGAACGAATAAAACCGGCGGGGAGCAGAAGGAGCAGGAGTAACAATGACCATGCCAGGGCCAAAGCCAATGCCCGACGACGGTCGAGGGGAATCAGGGCGACGATCGCTAACCCTAATAAAACGAGTGCAAGCACAAGAAAGGTGCGGCGGGTGCCCAAATTGGGAACGAGCACCAGGACCGTCATAAAGACGCCAAGGATAGAACCGATGGTCGAGAGTGCGTACACTCGCCCAGAAACGCTGCCGGCGTCCTCGCTGCCGTGCACCAGAAGGCGGATGGCGAAGGGGCTGGCACACCCTAGCAGAATGATGGGAACGCCAAAAAGTAACAGACTGGCGCTAAAAGAACCCGCCAAAATGGCGATATCGTAGGTTACAAAGGTGTCGGCAGCCAGGCGCAGGATGGGTCTGGCGACGATGGGGACCAGCCCTACGGCCAATGCCGCCAGACCCACTAGGCTGTACAGAGCCTCTGGGCGGGGATGGCGATCGGCGAATTTGCCACCCAGCCAATAACCCACCGATAGATAGAGCAAGATCATGGCAATGAGGCTGGCCCACACCAGGATCGAGTTTCCGAACCAGGGATCAAGAAGGCGGCTGGCCGCTAACTCTACACCAAGTGTGGTGAGCCCGGCCGCAAAAACAATTAGATAGACGAAAAGACGATTAGTTGGCATTACAAAAATGGCGCTTGACAGAGGATCACTCTCGATAGAGAGGGCTCTTTATCGAGAGGGCTCTCTATCGATCTGAAAGATAATACGAAACACGTGGGGGCGTGAGGTTGATAAGGAAATGCCCACTGGTTCACGGCAAAGAGAATGCAGACATTTCGTTCGTATCTATAAATATCACTCCTGGCGAAGCTCGGCCAGTACAGCTTCGCTGAAGGGACTATCTCCCTGCCGTAAGATTTCGATCCATAAGGCACGAGAAGCTTGGAAAGCGGCTAAGGCATCGGCATCCAGACCGACTGTTTGCGCACGAAAATACTCAAAATCGGCCGCTGCTTCATCGTAGCGACCCAACAAAGCATAAGCCAACCCGCGACTGTCGTGACTGTACCCACTTGGGTCCAAATCGACGGCACGTTCGCAGTAGGACAATGCTACATCAGGCAGGTCTGCCAGGCTATAGTTCCAACACAAAGCATTGTTGACACCTATCGAGTCAGGCGCTAAGTGATAGGCTGTGAACAGATGCTCCAATGCTTCTGTTCTATCGTTGGGATAGAGGCGGTTGAGGGTTAGGGATAGATTCAGGAAGCCGGAAGCGAGATCAGGCACAAGGCGGGTGGTCTCTCGGAAATCAGCTTCGGCAGATGCCAGATCGCCGGGCGCTTGACGCTGCAGGTAGGCGACGCCACGGTTGTTTTTGGCCGACACCAGGCCGGGGTTCAGATCGATGGCCTCGCCATAGAACGCGATCACCTGATTCCAATCGACGCTATCTTTGCTCGCTTCGATCAATCCTAGATGATAATTGACACCTGCCTGTGAACTGGCATCAAGAGGTGGATGATTCAGTGCCTGTGTAAATGAGACTTCGGCAACATCCAACTCGCCGGCTTGAAAGTGAATTTGTCCGAGAACTATCCATGTCAACCACTGCAAATCTTGTGGTAAATCGACATTGATCGTGGCGTTCAGGTCTTCCGGCTCGCTCACCAGGCGCTGCACCTCTCGCTCTTCAATGGCCTCTGATGGGGTTGTGAGAAATGTCAGTACCCGGCCACTGTCGTATTCACCCCAGATGATAAGCGCTGCGCCGAGGGTCTCTGCCAACACAACCGCCTGCTGTCTTTCTGCGATAGCCTCGGGCACGACCTCGATCCGCACGTGCATGAGTTCTGTCTCGGCCACAGCCTTCCGCAGCACGTCTCGCAGCCTGCCCGCCACATTATATCCGATGGCCTCGCCGCCATAGTTGGCGAACTCAGCGATCAGAATCAAGGTCTCATCGGCCACGGCCGGATCAGGTATTGCCGATTGTACCCTGGGTGTCGGTAGGGTTATTCCCATCTGTGTAGCCGTTTGCCGCCACCAACTGGCCGGTTGGGCAAGGGCAAATAAGAACAGCACAAATGCAACCAGCGCAAGCGCCAGTAGCCAGGGTTTGAGATAAGGGAGGGGCGAGAGCTGTTTGGGTGCGGAATTGGGTTGAGTGAGTGAGGGCAGGGGGATGACATCTCTAGATCGGGTGGCTTCCCGTGGAGATGGAGTCACCTCTATCATATCTCTAGCTTCTGGTGCGAACCCTGCTGCCAGCAATAACTCGTCCCGTTCTGCGGGCGTCAGCCGCAGCTTGTCTGCGATACGCATGACATCTTGGCGTTGGCGAGGGCGTTGTGTAAGACCCTCGCGCCAACGGAATATGGTCTGGCGTCGCACGCCAAGATGTCGGGCCATTTCTGCATCACTAATGCCCGTGCGCTGCATGTAGTCTGATAGCAACTCGGCAAAAGATTTCATAAGCGTTGCTTCAGTAGAACTAAAAGGTGAATGAATAGTGGGGTGGGTACCGGTAGACCGGTAGACCGGTAGACCAGTAGACCGGTAGACCGGTAGACCGGTAGACCGGTAGACCAGTAGACCGGTAGACCGGTAGACCGGTAGACCGGTAGACCAGTAGACCGGTAGACCGGTAGACCAGTAGACCGGTAGACCAGTAGACCGGTAGACCGGTAG
>JAAENG010000187.1 GCA_024224665.1 Chloroflexota bacterium
CCCGATCTGCTCGATATCCAGGGGGTCTGAGACATCGAACAAGAGAAGGCTACCCCCCGAACCATAAGGCATGCTGCCCAACAAAGCCAAGTCACCGGTAATGTGGATCGATGTCGCCTCTACACCGGAAGGAAGCAAGACTTGATTGACGATGGTCGGTGCGGTAGGATCGACAATGTCTACAACCCACAACTGTTGACCGGACGCGAGATAGGCATAATTGTTGCTGATATGTAAATCTCTCCCACCAACTCCTCTGCACCGTCCGATAACCAGCGGCCGGTATGGATCTCGAACGTCCACGATCGTGAGACCATCCGCTATAACATAGGCGTATCCACCTACGACCTGGAACTCAACTCCCTTCAAATCGACCAATTCGTTTAAGAAATGAGGCGTTTCGGGATCACTGATATCGTAAATGCGGAAGCCAGTACTGGTAAGCGCGTAGAGATAGTCGCCTTCAACTTCGAGAAGATAGTAGTCTCCAGACCTTAAATCCGAACGTCCCACAAGCACAGGATATGACGGATCAGTTAGGTCAAATACAGCCAATCGCCAGCCGATGGCAACGTAGGCATACTGTCCCTGCTGGGCTACCGCATCGACCATGCCACCTACCTGCGACAGTAATTCGATATCGTAAGAAGGTGTCGATCCGAGCGCCGTTGACACATCCTCACCGTCTGATGTTACTGCAGAGTGTACCGTACTTATTCCGACAAATCCTACAGCGATCAGAACGATCATTGACAATAGCAGTTTTGTGCTCATGTGCGACTCCTTAGCTTTGTAGCAGAGGCAAATAGAGTGTCACCGGAGTGGGGCTGGGACTGGGCGAAAAGGTTGCGGCCGGTGTGCGGGTGCGCGTCGGTGTGCGGGTGGGGGTGAGAGTGGAGGTTGGGATCGGCGTAGGGCTGGGGGTCACGGTGGCGGTCGAGGTTGGCGTCACTGTTGAGGTTGGCGTGGCTGCCGCTAACCAATAGCTTATAACAAGTTCAGGTCGATATTGGGGCGTCTCCTGCCAGTTGCTGCTCATAAGATCCGCCTCCGTTGCTGCCCCTGGGCCACCCTTAATCACCAGACCATAGTTCTGATCAGGCTGTTCGATCCACTCACGCACCAGACCGGTCACATCCAGGCTGTGCCATTGATGCACATTCTCTAACGTGACTTGGGCAGATTCTAGCTGAGCCCGGTCGGACTCGCCATTGGCCCCCGCCATCTGCCACGATTCCGAAGCACTTGCCCGCAGCCAGGTCGCTTCCATCTCCTGCCAGGGGCGTCGTAGGGGGTAGGCTAGCAGCGCCAGCGGTTGGGGATTGCTTCGCTGCCATTCGAACAAGCTCAGCGTTGCGCGAAACACATCTGCCTCTCCGGGGATATCACTCAACTCAAAGGATAGTAGACTGGCGGACAGATCATTGCTTCGCGCGCCTATCCACATCGAATCCCCATAATTTGTCGCCTCTTCCCAGCTGTGAATTCGTGTATCGCGCACATCCTCGTAGCCCTGATAACCTTGCTGCAATTTCTCGGTTCTGCCGGTCGGTTGCGCTTGTGGCTGGGGAGTCACAGGTGGCGCCTCAAATGTCGTCAGCCGCAAGGCGCCCCAGCCAGTTTCATAAGGCCATGTTTGCTTCTTCTGCCACAGATAATAGCTATCTCGATTCCCGCCATCAGCATCGATCACGCCAAAACTAGTGTAAAAAGATTGGCCGTCGAACCATGCGCCGTGGAAGTTGTGCGCTGGGAGCGCTAGTTCTGCATCAAAGCCATCCACCCGCTGTTTGACCGCAAAGGGAAAAGACGCGTTCGGCTCACCCGTAAGATGTAGTCTACCGCCAGCCGTCAACCTGAACTGATAAATGCGCAGAATATTCTCCCGGTGCGTCTTCATCGCAATCTCTATCGCATCATCGCCGTCTGTATCGGTGCTATCAGCAATGAGTACGTCGTCGAATACTCGGACACCAAAATAGAGCGTATCCCGTGTATAGACGCTGCGAACCTGCACCGAACTGTCGACCCACGAAGGCATATCTCCTTCGACTCTGCTGGCATTGACAGCATTCAATGTTAAGGCGCCCACCTCCGCCCAGTCCGAAAGATCCCCATCTATGGTAGGTGAATGGGTTATTTGATAAGGGTGCGTCCTAAATGAGTTGGAGACATAATGTGTCACCAGGTTTCGACCTAGGTTCGTCAACATAACCCC
>JAAENG010000188.1 GCA_024224665.1 Chloroflexota bacterium
CTCTTGCACTTTTCTTGTAACTCGGACATCATTGAACTTCTGTAGCAACGGCTCTAGGTATTTTGATAGTTTTTTTTCATAGCATAATCATAGCCGCATCTCAGTATTTGTGGCTAGTCTGACTTTTCCAGAGTTTTCAGTTGAGTCAGTGAATTACCAAAGGTGTGAACGACCACAATGATGCCGATGACAGCGTTGCTCAACCCCAATGACAAACTGAACAATGGCAACAGCAAGGGGATGGTGCTGTTGAAGATGTCGATGGTGAAGTGGCCGGCGGCATTGGCCATATAGCGCTGGCTGCGTAAAAAGGGAGGGATCATGGTTAGGGTTTGCGAGCGCGGATTATCCCTTCTTGCAAGCTGAACGTGGTCTCAGGGCCTTCGCCCTGGGGATTGAGAAATTTGCGGGCAGTGCCTTTACTGTTCCACAACATACGCGCCAACATCGCTTGATCTTCCATACTGACTTGCATGCGTTCCATCCAGGGATAGAACTTCATCGGTTTCAGCAATCTCTCTCGATGTTCTATAACCAGTCCTGCATCTCGTACGAACGCTTCCAGCCCTGCCAATGGATAGATCCAACCATGCGATGGGTCTCTGATAGTCTCGAAGCGATTGATAAAAGCAACCGCTTCTGCATCGTCCGGGCCGATATTATCCACCAACAGCAGGGCTCCCCGCGGTTTGAGTACGCGCGTCCAGTCTCGTATGGCAGCTGCCTGATCTGGGAAATGGTGCAATGCAATACGACAGGTGACCAGATCGAATTCTCCCTCTGGCGCCGGTAACATCCCACCATCTGCCTGTACCCAGACCAGATTGTCTTGTCCCCGTCGCCGGGTATTATCTCGGGCTGCCTGCAACATGGCGAGGGTGATATCCAGGGCGACGACACATTGTACATGCCTGGCGATAGCGAGGGCCGAATGCCCGCCACCAGGCGCGACATCCAGCGCCAGCCACCCCGGCTGCGGGTCGGCCAGTTCGACCATGCGTTTCAGGCTGTGCCCCTGAGCATGAACTTTGGAGGTGACATAGCGCTCGGCATTGGCACCGAATTGTTGTTGGACGAGGGAATCGGGCATGAAGGTGAGAAACTGGCTGGTGTTGCGTGTTGCGTGGTGCAGGAGTCAACTTTGTCTACTTGCTACTTGTCCACTTGCGACCTGCGACTTGCCGCCTGCCACCTGCCACTAGTCCACTAGTCTCGATGACGTCTCGAACACGGCCTCACCCATCCAAGCAACCACGTCATCCAAGATCGGCCCACGCAACTCTACCACTTCGTTGTGCATTTCGTGGTAACAACCGTCGTAACGATTGAAGGTCACGTTTTCGTTGGCTGCTGCGACCGCATCGATGATAGCTTGGCGATTGATAGTGGTATCTTGTTCACCCATTATGACAAGAACAGGTAGGGCGAGAGTGGCCAGTAGCTCTTTCGTTTCGTCAGCTTTTTGCAAGCCGGAGTACGCGAGCCGGACGGTGACAGTGTGATGGTAGTATTCATCTTCGCGGTACTCTCGTTCCGCTTCTGGGCAATGGCTGAACTTGAATTCATCCTCTTGACTACCCCACTGAGTACTCGTGTTAGGGGCAACTCGATTCAAGACCTTCGACATGAAAATGAGGAATTTGCTGAAATCAGGGCCGGCGCCGTAGCCGGGTGATGAAAGGACAGCTGCAGCTATCTTATCTTCATGGCGTGTCAGGTAGTGGGTGCCATACATACCGCCCAGGCTGTGAGCGAATAAGCAGAGAGGCAGGTCGGGATACGTTTGGCATGCGAGATCTACCACCAAATCGATATCGTTCAGGATCTGATCGAATTTTTCGTAGTCCCCGCGCTTTCCCCCGGATTGCCCGTGGCCGCGGTGATCGTGGCCATAGATAGCATAGCCCTTATCCAGGAAGGCGTTGACCAAGTGGCGGTAGCGTCCGGCATGTTCACCCAGGCCATGGATGATAACAAGCACGGCTTTGGGAGGGGCATCCGGCGTCCAGGTGCGGAGGAAGAGAGAGAGACCATCGGCGGTAGTTAGGGTACTTTCTTTATAGGACATTGGACTTTTGACAATTTGAAGAGTATGAGCTGAGCAGAAAGTTGACGAAAAGGAGGAACTGCGTCAGAAGTAGTGCATGAATATCACTCTACACACTACCAATCTGAAACAGTTCCGAACATCATTGTATCAGAACATTAACAATCGAGCCGATTCGCTGATGGACCTGCTGGATGCCATGTGCAGTGTTGCGAA
>JAAENG010000189.1 GCA_024224665.1 Chloroflexota bacterium
CCTCCCCTCCCCTCCCCTCCCCTCACCTCACCGCTGCGGATGCACCGCCAAGTACTGTTCGAGGATGTTCACCGTCAGTCCGCCGATCTCAAAGGATTGCCAGCCTTGGGGCCCGGCCAGCGCGTAGATCGTTGCCCCCAGCACATAGTCATCTTTCATCAACTCGGCGTCGTACCAGGCCAGTTGCTCGACATAAAAACCCTCTTCGGTGGTACTGACACCGCCCTGTTCCCGCCACCATCGGCCAAAATCCTGCCAGCCCAATCCCTCCGGTCCCGGGCGATTGCCGACCTGGCCGTCGATGCCGGTTTCGGTTATGACGAGGGGGATGTCGAGACCATTGGGCGCAAGGAAATTTCTATAGACTTTGCGATAGCGCAAAGTGAGCCAGCCTTCGTCACCCTCGTCGCCGTCCTCGGTAAGCTGGTGGGGGCCGCTGGCGAACCACATATAGGGCGCCGAGTATTCATGGAGGCTGAGATAGCCACCCCATGTTTTAGCAGCCTGCAAGGCCGGGAAAAACGCAGGCCACAGTTCCAGCGACGGTTGTCCCGTGCTGAAGCTGCCCACACAGGAGCGAATGCCCATTTCAGCCAGCAGGCGCGTGCGCTCTGCCTCGAATTGCGCATAACTCGCCATCTGCTCGGCATTGTAGATGACCGGCTCGTTGTACGATTCCCAGCAATCGATATTGGCCAGGCGCCGCGGTTCAACCGCAATCGGCGCCAATAGATCGACAAATGCTCGGGCGGCGGCGATAGGATCCCACTGATTCAGGTCGGGCAATGGCAAGGGTGTGTAGCGGGCGACGATCAGGGTTTGGGGCGAGATCCGTTTGATCTCGGCCACGAAATTGGCATCATATTCCAGTGTCTTGATCACCGAGACATTGCCGGTTTCGAGCAAGTCGAAGATCTGCGGATCGTTGCGCCCCACGAGCAACCCCAGTTTAGAAGGAGGTCCGGGTGGGAAGGGCGTTGCTGTTGGGGTCGGTGTGGCGGTAGGGAGCGGTGATGGGGTCGGGCTGGGCGTTGCTGCTTGAGCCTGAACAACGGGTGTTGCCAGGTTTTCCTGTTCTGTCATCACCAGGGGTTGGTGGGATTCGAAAATCGTCTCGACGGTACTCGTATGCGTCGCCGTCGCTAAAACAGTCTTCGTGGCCGTGGCTGTTGCCGTGGGAGTCGGTGCACGCCCACATCCAACCAGGGTCATTCCCAGCAGGATCGCCATCAGCAGTCCCCATCGCCTGTAGCCGCGTCTCAGCCGGTTCCCTTTGTCTCCCCAATCCACTGCCCCTGCATTGGAGGCGTTCATTTAGCGCCGAATCAGCCTCTCGAATCTGCTAGATGCCAACAGATTCTCTGCCAATTCCTCGTGCAGTTGCGAGATCACCCTGGCCTCGAGCAGTTGGCCTGAGCCCAATACCCCGGCGCCTATCTCGACCGCCGCCTCGACATCGGCCACCCATCCCCCAAAAAATACCAGACCCTTGCCACCCATTCCGTCAGATAGCCTGATTTCCAGCAAGGTGACATCAGCCCCTTTGAGACCGGCGTCCGCCGCTGCTATCGCCGCCGGCGCCATTGTGGTTTCGATGATTCCCAGGGCGGCGATGGGCGATGTATCCCTGTTGCCCGCTATCCCCTCGAACACCTGAGGATGGATGTCCGGCAACAATATCTGGCCTCGCAGACTGCTTCCTCCCACTGCATTCGCCGCCTCGACCGCTTCCTCTACCGGCGCCACCCCTCCCATCACCACGACCAAATAGCGCCCGGGCTGCACAGTGCCGCCGGCAATCGCATCCACAGGCGCGCGCTTCACCATAGCATCGGCTGAGACAATACCGGCGGCGATGCTGTCGAATTCTAGTAGTGCGAGGGCTGGGGGGTGGGGCATGGGTTTGGGTGGTCGCGTGGTCGCGTGGTCGCGTGGTCGCGTGGTCGCGTGGTCGCGTGGTCGCGTGGTCGTTTGGTCGTTTGGTCGTTTGGTCGTTTGGTCGTTTGGTCGCGTGTTGCGACGCGATTACTTGTCTACTCATTACCAAAACTCATCAATTCAGCACGACACGCTCTTGAATCACACAATCCTAAAATGATCGACAAGGGTACAGCGGCGAGGTCTACTGAAGCTGAGAGCGTTGGTCATACCCTCGCCGGTGGGGCTGGCGATAGAAAACGAGGTGTAGCCTTCACCACCGAAACCGAGCCCGGCCAGATTGGGACCGTTCTTGATGAAGATCGAGACATTTATCAGCCTGGCCATGCGCGAGAGATTGTCGATGTTGCGCGAGTGCATCGATGCTGTGTGGCCGAAACCATGCTCCGCTTCCACCGCCAGGTCGATACCTTCGTCGGCCGAGCGTACGCGAGCCAGGGGAAAAACAGGCAGCAGTTGCTCGGTCCACACCAGGGGGTGATCGACAGGCACATCCACCAGGGCCAAGCGGGCGTCAGCTGCATCGATGCCGATCTCTTTGAGGATAAGGCCGGCATTCTTGCCCACCCACTCTTTATTGGTCACGCCCGCTCGACGTGGCCCGCGCAACTCTTTGAAGATCACATTTTCCAACGACCTGATCCGATGTCTGGGCACCTCTACGGCGCCATTGGCCAACATCGCCTGCTTGAGCGCATCCGCCACGCTGTCGACGACAAAAACCTCTTTTTCGTCGGTGCAGATAACATTGTTATCGAAAGATGCGCCGAAGAGGATATCCCGACCGGCCTGGTCGATATCGGCCGTCTCGTCTACCACCACCGGGGGGTTTCCCGGGCCGGCGCAGATCGCGCGCTTCCCGCTCTGCATCGCTTCACGCACAACGCCCGGGCCACCGGTGACGAGAAGCAAGCGCACACCGGGATGCCGCATCAATGCTTGCGCGCTTTCGATGGTGGGTTCGGCAGGGGCAGTCAAAAGATCTGCTGGGCCACCTGCTGCGACGATTGCCTGATTGAGGGCCTGGATGACCGTGTTAGAAATATGGCGGGCGCCGGGATGGACATTGAATATGGCGGCATTTCCGGCCGAGATGATGCCGATGCTGTTGTTGATGATCGTGGCCGTGGGATTGGTACTGGGTGTGATCGACGCCACCACACCATAGGGCGCCCATTCCACCAGCGTCAGGCCTCTATCACCCGTCCAGGCAGAAGGTTGCAGCAGTTCGGGGCCTGGGGATTTATCGGCGACCAGCAGGTTCTTCTTGGTTTTGTCTTCAGCACGGCCCAACCCCGTCTCTTCATGGGCCATACGCGCCCACAATTCAGCATTATAACGTGTGATATCACGGACCGCATCGATCAAGATTTTGCGCTCTTCCAATGTTAATCCATTCAGTGCAGTAAAGGCCCGCCTTGCAGCAGCAACAGCACCGTCGATGTCAGGATAGATGCCATCACTGCCTGACGAGATTGTGCTATCGAGCGTGCGCCCGCTGCGGCCCACATACGACAGATGAGGCGCCCTGTTGGGGTTAGCTCGTGGGGCAGGGTGTCCGGCTTGTTCTAGCACGCGCCGGCTGATACTTTCGATCTGCTGGTCGCTCAGTGTACTCATGCGTCCTTCCTGTACTTCACATCACCATCGACCTCCCAAGTATCGATGATGGCCATGATCACGGCGTCACAGGGCCGCTTATCTGTTTGCAGAGTCTGGCGGGCAGAGGAGCCGCTGGCATAGAGCACATATTCGCCCACGCCTGCCCCCACAGCATCGGCGGCGACCACATAACTCGATCCGGTCTCGCCGTCGATATCAACCGCTTTGACGACCATAAATCTCAAGCCGCTGAGACTTTCTTCTTTCTGTGTGGAAACCAATGTTCCCACGATTTTGCCTATGACCATAAGCTTACTCGTTCAGCAATTGCATGAATGTGTTGATGGTATTTTTAGCATCGGATAGGATAGGAGGTCCATGCCCAAAACAGATGACCTCGTAGTCAAGTGCGCGCAATTTATCGAGACTTTCAACGGTTTGCGCATAGTCAGGAGTGAACGTTTTTGGCGGCATCCTCAGTTTACCATCCCGATTACTCAGGGCATCGCCTACAATCAAGAGCTTGCGCTCGGCGTGAAACAGGGCGATCTGGCCCGGCGCATGTCCGGGCATGTGCATAACCGTAAAATCCTCCGGCAGAACCTGACCTTGGATAACCAGGGTGTCGATCTCGATGGGGTTGGGCTTGTATCGGCGGTTGAGTAGGAGGACGGCGGGTCGAATCAGGTAGCCCACCAAACTGGGGTTGGGCCGTTTGGCTTTGAGCCCTTGCACATAAGCAGCTTCTACGGCGTGGCAGCAGATCGGAGTTTGATGTTCGGCTAAGATCACGGGCAATCCGCCTACATGGTCGATATCCGCATGGGTGATAATGATGCTTTGCAGATCTTTGGGGTGGATATCGGCACTCGCCATTTCCTGCAACAGCACCTTGCTCGACCAGGGGAATCCCGTGTCTATCAAGGTAGGACCACCGCTGCCGGTCCAGAGGTAGGCGTTGACACCGTTGAGAGCGATGAGTTGCAGATCGGGGACTATCGTTTCCAACTACAATCCTCCCAGGCCGAAACGTTCCTGATAGGCTTGCATCGCTTGCCGGATAGCCTGCTTCGCCACATCAGCTCCCTGCCACCCACCTATGGTCACCCGGCCACCCTCTTCCAGATCCTTGTAGACACTAAAAAAGTGGGCGACTTCTGACAAGAAGTGTTTGGGGACATCGCCCAGATCACGGTAGTCCCTGAAGATGGGGTCACCTCTGGGAACGGCAAGGATCTTGTCATCAGATTCGCCCCGATCTTCCATGCTGAAAACGCCGATCGGGCGGGCCTCGATGATGCAGCCCGGGAAAGTGGGCTGATTGACCATGACCAGGATGTCGAAGGGATCGCCATCTTCCCAGAAGGTCTGCGGCATCAGTCCATAGTCCCCAGGATACGAAACAGAGGAGTACAGGACACGATCTAGCTTTAATACCCCGTGTTCTTTGTTGTATTCATATTTATTGCGCGATCCTTTGGGGATCTCGACGATAGCATAAACAACGTCGGGGGCATCGGGGCCGGTACGAAGGTCTCGCCACAGGTTTTGCATAGAGAAAGCCTCTGAAGGGGGGCGAAGGGTAGGGGATAGTTGAGAGGGTGTTATTCTTCAGTTCTGCCCAAAGGTAGCACCTCATCCACGTTGGCGTGTGGCCGTGGGATGATGTGAACAGACACGACTTCGCCCACTTTCTCGGCGCCACGCACACCTGCTTCAAGCGCTGCTTTTACGGCGGCCACATCGCCACGAACGATAGCAGTGACGTAACCTCCGCCGATCTTCTCGTAGCTTACGAGTTCGACGCGCGCCGCTTTTACCATGGCATCTGAGGCCTCGACCATGGCTGCAAAGCCACGGGTTTCTATCATTCCTAATGCATCAGTCATGAAAAATGCTCCTTTGGGCATATTCGATAAGAGAGTGGGTCTGTTTTCGTCTTGATTTGATTTAACATCGATCAGGTCTTAGAACCCGGTAGAAATCGTTACTTCCAGTTGTAATAACACTGACCCATTGTATCAATGTCGTTCTCGGTTGAGTAAAAAAGGGTCTGTCACTTTCGGAATCTGCATGGCTCCTACTAAAAAGGCGTGGTTCGTTAGCACACAAACATCACGCAACACGCAACACGTGTCTTTCATTACTCGGACTTGCTTTTCTGCTCGGGATCCCGGCCAGATATCCCTTCGATCGCAGAGACGGCCGCACCATAGCCCGCCATGATATCTCGCTCGTCGCCACCTAGATAAATGCGGCCAAAGGACCCGTAAGCTCGAACTTCGAGGATGTTTATGTTGGCGGCTTTTTCGGCTTCATTGGCAGCCAGCGCTGCATACGCTGCCGGCGTTACCTCCATCACATAGAGTGTTTGTCCGGCGATCAACATGTGGCCATGGCGCATGCGATTGACAAGCTGCACTTGCAGGCCGTCGACATTGCGAATAATCTGGCTGGAGATGACTTTGGGCTTGATTCGGTCTTCTTCGTGTAGTCCTAGGGCCTCTAAAACGGCTGTTCCGGCGGCTCGTACATCCCCTTGTGAGGGGGCATGTATCTCCAATAAGCCGTAAAGCCGCTCGACGATCTGCATGCCAGGGCGTACACCGGTGGCCTTGATAGCGATGTCGGTAATGCGGTTGATTTCGATACCCGGTGAGATCTCGATCCAAAGTGAGGCGTCCTCAACCAGGGGTAGGAATCCTCGGGCGACGGTGCCGAGAAATGCTGCGTGTTGGGGTTGCAGACTATCGAGAAAAACATAGGAGCGTAAATCGATTGACATAAGTTATGCGTCCTTAGCAGTATGGTTGGTTTGTTCGAATAGGGCTCGTTCTTGTGCCATGCTGCGGTTCTTACGAATGATGAGGAGGGTGCCAATAATGATGAAGAGAAAAAAGGCGCCGCAGACAAGCAACGGTAAATTGGCCCAGAGTGAAAGGGGCAAATCGTTCGGTATGCCTGATTCAGGGGGTAGGGGAGTGGTAACCAGAACGGGTAGCATTATGTTTGCAGGAGATCGGCTACTGGCCGGCATGACCTCTAGGCTGTCGATCGACCTGTCGCTTGCTGAACGATTTTTATCCCTGCGCTGGCGCCTAGGCGGGTAGCGCCGGCCTGGATCATGGCTTCGGCATCGGCTGCATCTTTGATCCCACCGGATGCCTTGACACCCATGTCGGCGCCCACCACGCGGCGCATGAGTGCGACATCGGCAACGGTAGCACCTCCGCTAGAGAAGCCCGTGCTGGTCTTGACGAAATCGGCGCCGGCAGCCTGACTGAGCACGCAGGCTTCTACTTTCTCTTCGTCGGTCAAGAGTGCGGTCTCGATAATGACCTTGACCACAGCTCCACCAGCAGCCTGTACGACACCTGCGATGTCTCGCTCGACACAGGGGTATTTCTTGCTCTTTAGCAGGCCGACGTTGATAACCATATCAACTTCTTGGGCCCCTTCTGCGACACTTTGTGTGGCCTCGTAAGCTTTTACTTCGGCCAAAGTCGCTCCTAGTGGGAAGCCAATGACTGTACAGACCAGGGGGTGGGCGCCGGCCAGTAATTCGGCAGCCAGGGGTACCCAAGAAGGATTCACACAGACGGACGCGAACTTGTGTTGTTTCGCCTCCTTACAGAGCTGTCGGATTTGGGCCTCTGTGGCATCTGCTTTGAGCAGTGTGTGGTCAATGGCGTCGGCGATATCTTCTGCCACATTGCCAATACCCAGGCGGGCAGACAGACGGCTGGCGCCGGCGGCAACGAAGCTCCTGGCAGTATCTGGGCTCGATGAGACACAATGCCCATTGCACTGCGGGCTGCAAGTAGAGCAGTCAGCATGCAAGGCGGTGGCTGGATAGGCCGCCATGACTTCTTGTGTGATGATATCAACCAATTGGTCGAGGCTGTATTGCTGTAGAGTCACGATAAATGTGAAATAATGTTTTATGGGGGGGATCATGAATCATTGTGATCCCAGTCGCTATGATTAGAGTTTACTTCTTACTAAAACGATTCTCGACCGCCATGATTTTGTCGACGCGTCGGGCATGCCTAACGCCTCCCCAAGGTGTTGCCAACCATGTCTTGACAATCCCTTTGGCGGCGTTGGGGCCTATCAGCCCGGCGCCTAGCGTCAGTACATTGGCATGGTTGTGTTCTCGGGCATTGCTAGCGGTGCTGACATCGTAGCACATACTGGCTCGAATACCGGGTACCTTGTTCGCCGTCATACAAGAGCCGATACCGGCGCCATCGATAACGATTGCAGCCATACAACGACCTTGGGACACTGAACTGGCAGCGGCGTATGCGAAATCTGGATAGTCGACAGCTTCGCTACTATGCGTGCCCAGATCGACGACCTCGTATCCCAATTCCTTAAGGTAAGGTTTGAGCATTTCCTTAAGCTGGTAGCCACCATGGTCGGCGGCAAGGGCGATCGCACGCTGGCTGTTTCCCATTCCCATAGCTGTGGCCGCAGACGTGTCACCTTGGCGGTTGAGCAGGATATTGCGCTCACGAGCGGCATCGATGGCCAGCGGCGTGACCAGCGTGTCTGCTGAAATATCTAAAGCGCTATGGCGGGGAAGTTCCACTATAGCATTGGCGTCGATGATGTTACGACGAGATCGTGCAAGCGCAGGCGCCGTCGTGTTCTTATCGAGCCGCTCCAGGGTATTTTTTACCAACGAGCGGATATCAGCCTCACTGGGTACTGCGCCCTTACGCTGTTCTGAACTCATCCTTCGGGCTCCAATGTGTAGTGTTCGAGGATGCCGAACTCGGCGAAAGGATAGTAAACCATGTATGCCTGGCCGATGATATATCGGCGCGCCAGGGGTCCCCAACTGCGCGAGTCACTGGAGCCAGGGCGGTTATCACCCATCACGAAGTATTCATCATCACTCAACAGCAAAGGCGCCATGCTTGTAGGGCTGGTGTAATCCAGATACTCTTCGCGAGGGATAGGCTCACCATCAATGAAGACAACCCCATTTTCGATCGCAACAGTTTCACCCGGCAGACCCAGGATTCGCTTTACAAAATCTCTGTTTGGCTCGTGCGGAAACTGAAACACGATCACGTCACCCCGCTCTGGTTCACCCACGATATAACTGATGCGGCTGACAATCAGTCGTTGGGCAGGTTCCAGCGTAGGGATCATGCTGCTGCCCTCGACGATGTAATTCTGGAAAAGAAAGGTCCTGAAAACAATAATTAGGAGTCCTGCCAGAATCAGAGTCTGCAAGATTTCCCATACATAGTGACCTAACGACTGCTGTTGTTCGTCCTGCTGAATAGGCGCTGAGGCTAGATCGGCCTCAGCATTGCCCTCATCCGTTGGTATGGGGGCGGGTAGTATCTCGGAATCAGTCACACATATCGTCCTGGTTAGAAGTAGCGGATGCAACCGGCCGGCCGACGGCGTCAATGTCTGCTGCCGATACGATCTCGCAATTACGGCATTATAGCACTCACCGCGTGCTGGCAGCAAAGCATTGGAGTACATTCAGACTTTGTATCCTGGAGTAGGGATAATCTTCATCGGGGTGAGTAAACTCCTGCAAGACACGCACATCAGCAACTTGTCCGGCCAGCAGTGCATACTGGTCACTTTCAGGCCCAACCAACATTTTCGGCGGTTCCTGCTTAAGAATAAGGATGCAAGCAGGCTCAAAATGAACCGGAAAATTCGCCAACCAGCGAGCGTGGGCTGGTCAAAAGGTGGCCCGATCATCAGCGTAAGCCACCAGAAAATCAAGCCCTTTTACCTCCATCATTGTCTGGACTCTTTCCCATCGTTCCGGGTATTCTGTAACTGGGATTATCGGCTTGGCGTATTGGTGTAAATCAGTATCGAAACGTTGCTTAACGCCCAGGATCACGTGTGAAAAATAGCGTAGCTATTGTTTGTCACGTTCATTCTTTTGTTATGAAGCATCTCACAAGTCCTTGCATCAGGTAACGGCATGAAACCGGACTCTTCCGGGAACTTTTGGCGCCAGACATGTTATAGACTTCGAAACACCGGGCAGCAGATCGAAATAGTTGTCAGAAAATACCCTCTTGCCATTGTCTCTGAAATGAACACCGTGACAATAAGTGCTGCTGATGAGTTGAATGTTTCTTCCTCTGACAGTAACGCGAATGTCCGGCTTCGGTATGTCTAGTTCACGGTACGGCGTGAGAAGCCAGACCGATGGCGACTGGTTGGTGTCTTCGCGAGCTAAATACGCGGCATAAATCCATTCACGGGGATTCAGAACCTTGGGGCTGGCAATCGCTTCCTTCCCAATCTCGACCATGCCGTTCGCATCAATACGGATTGCTTCTGATTTCATTCTTAGATTTGAACCATCTACCCGCATCCAGCCGTAATGGACGGTAACCTTCATTTGTTTCAGGGCGTCATTCACGACTCGTGTCACTAAGTGCTTCCCGCGTCGGCGCACTATCGCTTTTACCGGGGCGTTGGCATTACGAATCCAATAGTAGCTTGGCTTGCGGCGCAGGTAGTAGTCAATCGGTGTCCAGCCGATTTCTCCCCAGCAATCGTTGTACATCCAGATCAGCGCTCCCTGGCAGTCGTCACGCGGATCATTCTTGCGGAAGCGCAGCGCCTCAATAGTTCGGCCATACATGGTAGCCTGGAACATTTGTCCGTAGAAAATGTAATCAGATATGCTAAGGGGTTCAGGATTCGTATAGTGTCGGCTGATTCCCGCAGGTGTCGTCTCTTTCTCAAAGGAATTTGTATGTTCTTTCCATGCCCGGGAACCAACGTGCAGTTCCTCCGGCTCCAGGTATTGTTTCATTGAGTCGAGATGGCAGGGTCCGATAATGCCGAAAGCAATGCGTTAAAGTAGCTTGATTTCGTTGTTTCCACGAAGCCAGTGGTTATTCAGAAGGCGAAAAAATTGAGGATTTCTGCCCTCCAGTTGCGCGGAGTAGTGCAGATTTCATCAAGCGGATTGAGTTGGAGCTGACTGGCTTGGTCGAGTCAGTCTTGCAAAGACCTAGCCGCCAGTTTAATGGGGGGGCGGTTTCGTACCAGTCAAGTAGTTGTTGCCGGAGTTGGTGCAAAGTCTCACGCACAGTTCGGTAACGGCGGTGGGGGTCGTGAGACCTCGCCGACCGCAATGCGATCGGGAAATGCGCCCTTGAAAAGAGTCGCCATTCATGCTATAATACATTGTAGAACGTATTAATGTATTTCTCATCAGTATACACCGTCTTCGATCCGTCGTCGGGTGCAGAGGCAAAGTGCGCCAAGCGATGTTTCCAGGTCTATCAGAGTAGGTGACGTGATGCGACTGTACAGGGACAGCCCAATCCCGTTGTACCAGCAATTGCGAAACGAGATCCACGAGCGTATTGCCAGCGGTGAGTGGCCTGCCGGCACCCGCTTGCCGACGGAGGTCGAACTTGTCGCTGAACTGGAGGTCAGCCGCGTGACGGTCCGACAGGCTCTGAGTGCTGCTGCTGAAGGAGGGTTGGTGGTTCGGGTACCTGGTAAGGGCACTTTTGTCTCTGAAAAAGTGGGGAGGGCACAGGAGCAGGGTTTCATCGGCTATGTCGTTCCTTACCTGAGTCACAGTTTCAACGTTCAGACCCTCCTGGGTGTAGAAAGCATCCTCAAAACGGAGGGCTATCAGCTCATATTCTGCAATTCGGAAGGAAAACTGGCTGAAGAGAACCGCCTGTTCCGGCGTCTCGAGGCCGAAGGCATTGCAGGCTGTATTATCCAACCTCTCCACGCTGATAGCCGAGATCGAGCCCTCTACGAGTTGGTTGCCAAAGGTTACAATGTGGTCATGTTTGATCGCTACCTCCCCGACGTGCAGGCCGATTTGGTGGCTTCTGACCATTTTGGGGGTGGGTACGCCGTTGTCCGGCACCTTATCGAGCAAGGGTATACCGATATCATATACTTGGCCCGGCACCCGTTGCAGCTTTCCAGCATTAAAGAACGCCTGCGCGGCTATCAGGCGGCCATGGCCGACGCCGGCCTGGCGCCACGACCACCCTTCATGGTTGGGGGACCCACGGAACTGGCTTACGTTCAGAGCCGCAGATCCTTGACCTTTCCGGAGAGTCCGACGTCCAACGCCATCGCCCAGTTTCTCCGTGGCCCCGAACGCCCTCAGGCCATCGTAGCCATGAATGACCTGCACGCTCTCTTGGTCCTCGAAGTGGCCCAGCGGGTCGGCATACGCATACCCGATGACTTGGCATTGGCGGGCTTCGATAATTTGGAATTGGTTGCAACCTGTAAGCCATCGCTGACCACGGTTGCTCAGCAGCCATTCCAGTTGGGCATCGAGGCAGCGCGCCTTCTGCTGGCGCGCATTCGGGGGGAGTCCAGTACCATCAGAGAGATCCGTTTACCCGCACGCCTGATCATCCGCGATTCAAGCATCAACCCCCATCGCAACTCTCCCTCACATCGCCACTCTTCTGCAATGATGTTAGAGAGGGAGAGCCAGACAGATAGAACCTATGAGGAAGGAGGTAACCAAACAGAGACCAGCGTTTGCTCGTGACCGATCAAGAAGCTCATATCTCGCAGCCTGGCAACAAAGCCCGGCAACACTAGGAGGTAGGATAAAATGTTAACTAAGAAGCAGATGTCCAGTATGCTGGTGATACTGGTGTTCCTCTCGTTGGTAGTGACGGCGTGCGCTCCTGTGGCGCCAGCAGCGCCAGCAGCGCCGGCACAAGAGCCAGCCGAGGAGGCCGCGGAAGCACCCACTGAACTTTCTCTGTGGACCTGGAAGATCTTCCACGTTCCTGGCCTGAAGGCCATCGCCAAGAATTTCGAGGAGAAGACCGGCATCAAAGTGGCGGTCACTGCCTACAACCCCGATGAGGTCTATCGAACCAAGATTACAACCGCGGCCCAGTCGGGCGATCTGCCGGATGTTCTCTCCTACTGGTCTGGCGGACACTGGGATATGGCGGCGACGGATCTGCTGCTGGAATTGACGGACAAAGTAGATGATGAATGGCAGAGCGATTTCCTGCCTGGGACCTTCGATCGCCACTCAGTCTTTCCTCAGGACAAGTATGATTTCTGCCAGAACGACCCTGAGTGCGCCTACAAGAACATCGAGGTAGGGCAGGTCTTCAGTGTGCCGTATCTTGCTGGCCAGGCCTGGTTCGTCTATGGCAACAAGGCGATCATGGAGGAGGCCGGTCTCGATCCCAACACACCGCCCGAGACCGCCGAAGAGTGGTTGGAGATGATGAAGACCATCAAGGAGAAGACGGATGTTCCTGGCCTGGTGACCGGCGTGCAGAACCCCGATGTTCTCCACTTCTGGGTCTACAACCCGCTCCTCATCACAAGTTGCGGCGTGGAGACCTACGACGCCATCTACAACGGCGAAGATAGTTTCGCCAATCCGTGCTCCATGCGGGTGCTCGAATTCTTGTATGAGGTGGCACAGAACGATCTGTGGATGCCCGGCATCCTGCAGACCAACATCGATCCGGCCGATGTTGCCTTCTCTCAGGGCAAGGTTGCTTTCGACGTGGGTGGCACTTACACCTTGGGCTTCCTTCTCGCCCAGGGTATGGATGCGGACAACCTCATTTCCTTCGCTATCCCTCCGCTGGAGGGTTCGGCGTATGACCAACTGGAAATCAGCTCCTTCCCGCTGATCGATGCTACTATCACCAATGACAGTGCGCACCCAGAGGAGGCACTGGAGTTTGTGCGCTTCCTCACCTCTCCTGAGCAGATGGCCATCTTCGCCAAAGCCACCGGCGACATGCCGGCCGTGAAGGTTCCCGCTGACCCGGAGACGGTCGGCCCCGCCATGGTGGGCCTGCTGAATGCTCTCAGCGACTGGTCGCCCTTCAATGACAGCGAGGCACAGATGCTGGACGCGCCTTCCAAGGTCCTCAAGATAGGCTTGCAGCAGTTCATCACGGGTGAGACGACCCCCGAGGAGTTGGCAGTGGAGCTAGACAAGGCCAACGAGGCTGCCTGGAAAGATCACGGCGGTTCCTAATCGCCTGCTGGTTCGTTTGTTGAAAGGGCGCGGCATGGCCGGTGTCATCTTGCCGGCCATGCCGCTGCCCGCACTTCTGCCTAAGAATAGGAGACGGAGGCATGGAACGAGCGCAAGTGAAAACGGTTGCCAGGCGTCGCCGCACGTTACGGCAGGTATTGAAAGCGAATAGCGGCTTTCTGTTCATTGCGCCAGCGGTCATCATCTTTTTGATCTTCGGCCTTTATACCGTCGTTTACTCCATCGCCCTCAGTTTCTTCCGTTGGAATGGGTTTGGCAGGTTCTCCATCCTGCCACCGGCGTGTGACCCTCCCGCCTGCCAATACGTTGGCCTGAATAACTTTCGCGAGTTTCTGTATCAAGAGCCCACCTGGTCCCGCTTCTTCTGGTGGGCCCTCGAGCACAATGTGCTGATCGCCATATTCGTTACCCTTGGGACGATTCTGGTTGCCCTGCCGTTGGCCATCACCCTGAACCGTGCCATGCGAGGGCAATCGTTCTACCGCACGCTGATGATGCTGCCCATGGTCACCGCGGGCATCGCCGTCTATTACGTGTGGACGTTCATCTACGAGCCCGATGGCCTACTCAACAGTGTCCTGGAAGCAGCCGGCCTGGGGCTCCTTCAGGCCAAGCAGGGGTGGTTGGGTCAACCGGATCGCGCCCTGCCCGCCCTCATGATCGTGATGATCTGGGGCGGTGTTCCTATGGCGACCATCCTATACCTGGCCGGCTTGCAGACCATCGACAAGGAACTGTACGAGGCCGCCATCATAGATGGGGCGAACGTCTGGCAACTCCTGTGGAAAATCTCCTGGCCTCTACTGTACCCAGTCACCGTGATCATCGTCATCACCAGCATCAATGCCGCGCTGCAAGGGTATGAGATGGTCTATCTGATGACCAATGGCGGCCCCGCCGGCCATACCGAGGTGGTTGGCCTGCAGATCTTCAAGTATGGTTTCGGCGACCAGCGCCAACTCGGCATGGCCAGTGCGATGTCGTGGGTGCTTTTTATCGCTGTGTTCGTTGTTGCACTCTTCAACTTACGGATCTTCCGTTCCCAGGAGAATTGATGATGGGAAAGACACGGCGCTCCCTCTTTACCACGATTACCTACCTGGTCCTGACCGGCTACGCGTTGATCAGTTTCTACCCTTTCCTGTGGATGGTCTCCTCAGCTTTGAAGTCAAATAGCGAGGTGCTCACGAGCAACTCTCTTTTCCCCCAAGAAATCCGCCCTGACATCATCATTGACACATGGAATAAACTGAACTTTTGGAGATTTTTTGTCAACAGCACCATCGTCTCTCTAGCCGCTGTCGCGGGCACCATTCTGGTCTATTCCATGGCGGGCTATGGTTTCGCTAAGACGTCCTTTTGGGGACGTAATTTGTTCTTCGTGGGATTTCTGGGCTTGCTGTTGGTGCCCGGCGTTACCGTCCTGGTGCCACTGGTGCAGTTACTGAAAGTATTAGGGCTTATTGGGCGCGATGCGACCAAGGCGGCAACATACCTGGGGCTGGTCGTTCCCATGATGAACGGTGCAGGTCCATTTGCGATCTTCCTCTTCAGGAACTATTTCGCCTCACTTCCCCATGAGCTGCACGATGCAGCGCGGATGGATGGATGTAGTGAGTGGGGTATCTATTTCCGCATCTTTCTGCCCCTCTCCACACCCGTCATCGCCACAGTGGGCATCTTGAATTTCATTTCCAGTTGGAATGCTTTCATCTGGCCCTCTATTGTGCTCAACAACCCGGACTGGTTTACCCTTCCCCTCAAGCTGAAAGATCTGGATCTGCAGATTGTGATCCAGTGGAACGTGCGCATGGCAGGATCGCTCATCATGGTGATCCCGGCCATCGCCGTCTTCTTGTTCCTCCAAAGGTACTACATTCGCGGCTTGACCGCAGGCGCAATCAAAGGATAGACAATACATGGAGATCACCTTCTGCTGTGACCTGCCCGAGGAGCAGGAGCAGGCCAGAGAGTTCCTGGCGTACTACCGACGGGCTGGAGCCACGAGTATCCAGTCGTACATTCACTGGAAACGTATCGAGCCACAGCCAGGCCGCTTTGAGTGGGACTACTACGATCGACAGGTAGCGCTCATCCGAGAATATGGCCTCCGTTGGGTTCCCTTTATCATTTTAGGTCCATGGTACGTGACCCCGGAGTGGTTCCAAGCCTCCCCCGAATCCCTCTTCGCGCGTTGTCTGGAACATGGCCGGGAAAGCCGCGTCCAGTCCATCTGGAACCCGGCGCTCCCGAACCACATCGAGCGGGTCATGTCTGCTTTTGCCAGACACTATCTGGACATGGACGTGTTGGAGTCCATCCTTCTCGGCATCAGCGGAGATTACGGCGAGGCCATCTACCAGGCCGTCGGCAACTGGCCCAAGGCCTACCACACACATCAGGGCTATTGGTGTGGTGATACAGGCGCTGTGGCCGATTTCCAGCGTTGGCTGAGGGAGCAGTTTGGCTCGTTGGCCGACATCAACCAGTGCTGGGGCAGTCAGTATCAGTCCTGGGAGGAGGTGCATCCCGTCCTGCGCCAGAAAGCCCCTTCCTCTCGCGCCTGGCTGGATCAGATGCGGTGGTATCGGCAGGCGATGATTGACTGGGCTGATCTGTGGTTCCAAACGGCCGCCCGGCACTTTCCCGGCGTCCCCATTTACCTCTGCACCGGTGGCGATGGAACGCCCCATCACGGATCCGACTTCAGCCTGCAGTGCAAACTGGCCGCCCGGCACGGTGGTGGCGTGCGTATCACCAACGAGGGGAGCGACTACCTGTTCAACTTTATTATCACCCGGCTAGTCAGTTCAGCCTCTCGCTACTATGGCGCCTTCTTCGGATTCGAGCCGGCCTCCGCTGTAGATGAAAACGGCATCGTGGCCCGCATCTACAACGCCACGGCATCCGGTGCCAGGCAACTTCACGAATACGCGCACAACTTCTACACCGCGGAAGGACTCAAGGAGGCGGTGGCCCGGCGCTTCGAAACCAACGCCGCCTATCTGCAGGAGAGCCGCCCCCAGGTGAACGTCGCAGTGTTGTATCCCCTCTCCGATTTCACTAACCAGGAGGTGGGCTTCTCGGCGCGCATGGTGGCAAGTGCTCGCTGGTTGCGTGACATCACCGACTTCGATTTCGTTGATGAGCACATGATCTGCGACGGAGCCCTGGAGCGCTACCGCTATCTGATCACCCTGGATGGGGTGATGCTCGAACTGGAGGCGCTAGAGGCGATCGAGACTTGGGTCAGACAGGGTGGAGCCATCGTCTCCTGGCAACTATTGAAGGATGTCGAGGGAAGCGATGAGGTCAGCCGTCGCATCTTCGGCCTCAGCCCGCAGAGCGAGGAGCTCACGGGCATCCAGGCTCTGCGCTTGCTGGAGCCCGCCTTTCTACAACATTTCGGCAGGGTCCCTCAGCTCGTGACGGTGCAGAGCTTCAGCCATCTGCTGGAAACCACTCGCAAAGCCGCAATCACCGAAGCTGACGAGACGGCGGTTGTCTGGTTGAACCACCTGGGGCGGGGCTGGGGTATCTTCTGTGCAGGCCCCAGCGAACTGGATATGAATCTCTCCTTTGCCTGGATGGGAGAGCAGCATATGTATCTGCACCTGGTTCGAGATTGCCTGTTTCACTTATCAGCAATAGATAGCGACTGGGTCGATCTGCCCGTCTTCGACAATGAGCTGGATAGCGTATATGTTACCGACATGGAAGACGGTTGGCTCTATCTGAACTTCGGCCCTCAGGAGGTTCAGAAGAGAACGCCCGCCGGTACGACGGTGGACCTCCCGCCATACGCGATTCGTAGGCGCCCTTTTTCAGGTGCAGCATAGCCCGTAACGTGTAAAACCCCCCGTGCTGGCTACTTCGCACATCCGTGCTGATCTGAGCCGCTCACCCTGGTTGATTTGCAGGCATCAAGCGACTATGCTCCCGATTTCCTGTCTCCAAAGCGGGAGTCACAGCAATATGCATTCAGCCCTTAACAAACTCTGCCATCGATGCTTCGACCCCTAAATGTATTCTCGATGACGAGACCTATAACGACTACCTCAAACGTATTGGGTGTGATGCTCGGATAGATACTATTTTTGAAATTATTCTTGAGCATGATGCCATGTGACTCCGCTTAAACAAAGGAATGACATAAGAAAAGCCGGCCCCCGTAAAGGAGCCGGCTTTTATGCAGACCCAGCTATGCGTTGGCTCTCACATTAGTTAAAGTGGCGCCAGGTACCGCTATCGTAGAGAACGAAGATACCTCGACTTGAGGTCCACAACATTTCACCATAATCGTATCGTTGCTTGGTGGCCTGGACGGGACGTACATGAGGGGCCTTCGCCCAGCCCATACGTTGTGAGAAGTTGTCGTCGTTGCGCCACATTTTGCCGACGCCATAGGTTGGTTGATACCAGCCGTAAGGTGGATGCATGTAAGGATTGACGATTGGATCACCCTCATGCCACGTGTTCGGCATCACCACCCAGGTGCCATTGTTGAACAGAACGTAGATCTGTTTACCGTCTTGGTTGCTGACGACGTAAGCGTTCTTGAACGCTTGATCGCCGGCTGTGAAGCCGTTTTCTGTTTCGGTAGGACAACCCAGGGCATCGCGAACCTGCGGATTGTAGTACCAGACTTTGCCGAATCCGTGGACCGGCGTAATGCTGCAGGCAGGTGCAGAAGGATCACCTGGATGCGGGGGTGGGGGATAGTACCCAGGTGGGGGATAGGGATGGGGTGGAGGATAAGGGTGGGGTGGGGGATAAGGGTGGGAGGGCTTGGGGGGCGCCTTCTTGCACTTGATTACCAGGGTTTGGCCTGGATAAATGCGGTTCGGATTGGAGATACCATTTTTCTTGGCAACTGTCCACATATTGACACCGTACCATCTAGCAATACCTGCCAATGATTGACCACGCTTTACGACATGATAAACACAGGCTCCCGAAGATGGTGGGTGTTTTGGTGGCGGCGGTGGTTGATAATGTTTCTTACTCGGAATGCACAAACGTTGTCCACGGTAGATCTTATTGTAATTCCGGATATTGTTCGCCTTTGCCAGTGCTTTGGTGCTTACACCAAATCGCGCTGCGATTCTCGAAAGCATATCTCCACGCTTGACAACATACACTTTACGACAGCCGCCTTCAGAAGGGGCTGCTTGTGCAGTTGCAGCAGGTACTAATGTCAACATCAATGCTACGATAAGAGCTAGAAGCAGATAGCGCTTCATGATTAGACCTCCTTACATCTCCAAAATCTGGTTCGCGTTGATAACACCATTATACCACTATTTTTCTATTCGTCAATACCTATTACGGACAAATTTCAAGATTCTTCGTGTAGTCTGCTCGCCGAATAGCGTGAGATCAGAGTGAGTATAGTCGATCTGCGTTGAATTAGGGCTGCGCATAGTGACCGGCGATCTCGTTCAGTATTCGATATACAGCATTTATCAGACGCTATTTGCTATTATCTTTCAATCTACTTTAGCCTGCACAACGATTTTGGCGAAATAATCGTGCTCTACGTCCGATATGAGCGAATATTGGCCGAAAAACAGGGTGTTTTGTGGGAAATCGTTGGTATTAAGGTAATTTCGTGTAGTGATATGGGTGTTGGCTGCGCACAATCTGGCATAGGGGCGACACGCTTTCAAACTTTTTGCCGGCGAACTGAAAACAAAAGCGCATGGACTCTAGCAGCCAAACTTGGCAAGTGTGCGTTCAACCGAACTGACATAACCCCCACCGAACAGCCTGACATGAACAAGGAGTGGATAAAGATTGTAAAGTTCCCTTCTTTTCTTCCAGAAATCAGGATGAATCGGACGTATCTCATCGTAGCGCCGGAAGAAGGGGGATCCAAAGGTATTGAACAGTGTGATAAAGGCCAGTTCAATCTCCGAATCGGCGAAATATGTTGCTGGATCAAGGAACCCCGTTATCCTGCCCCCTTCAGCAAGGATATTGGTGGTCCAGACATCTCCATGGATAAGTGATGGGTATGCTGGCTCTACCAGCCATGTTTGTAGCCGGTCCGCCAGTTTATGTATTCGCTTGAACAGCGGTGCAGGTAATTGACCTGCTTGCAGGGCCTGGTCTGCCATATACAGTAATCTGTGGTCGCGAAAGAATTCCAGCCAGGAGTCGATCCAGGGGTTGGGTTGATGTAATCCGCCAATGAGATCATGTTCGTCGAGACCGAAAGCTGACGCCTTGATACTGTGGAGATCGGCCAATAATTCGGCGGCATGTTCTTGGGCGTCCCCAGAAAAATGGCTGGCGCCGGGTAAATATTCGATAACAAGCAATTGGCTGTCGGCATACACGATCTCAGGAACAGGCAGTTTGCTATGGTCTGCCAGAAACCTGAGCATGAAGGCTTCTCTGTCTAGTGCTGGACGAATTGAGTTGTCTACTTTTGCTACCAAGGTCATACCATCCGGCATATCCAGGCGGTACACTTCGCCCACACAGCCTCCGCTAAGTGGCCCAATACGCCGAGGTGGTCGACCCAAGGCAGATTCTAATCTATCTACGATCTGTTTGTTCGCCATGTCACCATCCTAACGACAGATGAGCATCGGTAACCGACTCGATCTCAATAGCTCGTTCACATTGCTATCTCGCACGATCTCGGTAACCGGCGCGGCGGAATAACCCCCCAGGATGATGAGATCATTTTCGCGTTCTTGCGCGACTTCTAGTATCGCATCACGGATATCATCGTCCGTTTGGATGTAGGTGGCATCGATATTCTGTGATTGCAGGTAATTGAGCGCGTCTTCAAGGTTGCCAACCACTGTGTTTCCTGCTCCAGCCGCCGTTAAGACAGTAGGTTGCAAGCGCCATCGTTGTGCCAGGTAAGCTGTCACAAAGAGTGCCTCTTTTGCTTTGTCTGTGCCATTGTAGGCAAGCAGAGGGTGTTCAAGACTGTACCAAGATCTGGGTACGACCAGTAGTGGGCCTGCGCAACGATGAAGCATTAGGCGGATGCCCGAGCCAAGACGGGCGATGGGGCTGCGATCCGGGGGATACATGAGTCTGATGACGGTGAGATCGGTCCAGCGGGCGCGATCACAGATAACCTGTGCAACCTGTCCCACATCGGTCGAAAACTGCATAGGCGTCCCAGCCTTTGCGCAACGACGATAGAACTCAGAACGGATCTCGCGAACGGCGTCGGTCATGGCATCAGATTCCCGATCAATGACATGCAACCCCAAGATGCGGCCGCCCTCGCGCCGTGCAACCTGCAACGCTTGGTGCACCGCAAACCAGTGTTCTTCACGTCCGGTAACCGGAACGAGGATATTTTCAAAAAGACTCTTTCTGGCAGAATCACCTTCGTGGGCCCGGCGCCACTGACCTGTGCGAGGTCCCCCTTCCAAAGGGTCTGGGGTGAGAACGTCGGCCAGTTTTACTCCCACTCGCGAAAGCACGCGTGCCGGGCGAGTGCTAAATTGTTTCGATATATCATCCGCTACGAACTCGGTTGAAACGTCCCAGCCCAAGGTGTCTTTCAAGTCGGATTGATGTCGCGATATCCACATATCTGAAAACTCTGGAAAAGTCAGACTAGCCACAAATACTGAGATGCGGCTATGATTATGCTATGAAAAAAAACTATCAAAATACCTAGAGCCGTTGCTACAGAAGTTCAATGATGTCCGAGTTACAAGAAAAGTGCAAGAG
>JAAENG010000190.1 GCA_024224665.1 Chloroflexota bacterium
AAACCGCGTTATCCGCGACCAGCACCTTGCCTACGCCGGGAATAGCCGCTGCTGCTGCCGCGGCATCACCACAACCGGCACCGGCAACAAGGATATCGATATCGGCGCCCAACTGCTGTGCTGCTGCGACGGTATTCAGTGTAGCAGCCTTCAGGCTGCTGTTATCGTGTTCTGCAATTACGAGCGTGCTCATGATATTACTTTCGCCTCGTTCTTCAATTTATCAACCAATTCGTCCACGTCAGCAACCTTGATACCTTCTTGACGCTCAGGTGGCGGTACTACTTTCACCTGAGTGAGATGCTTCGTTACAGTGACGCCAAGGTCATCCGCGCTATACACGTCCAGCTGCTTTTTCTTCGCTTTCATGATATTCGGGAGCGAGGCGTATCGAGGCTCGTTGAGACGCAGGTCAGTAGTGACGATTGCAGGCAGGTTCAGCGACACGGTCTGCAAACCTCCATCGACTTCACGGGTGACATTGACCTTGTCGCCGTCGATGACGACTTCAGAGGCGAAAGTACCCTGCGGCATATTGGCCAGGGCGCCAAGCATTTGGCCTGTCTGGTTGTTGTCGCCGTCGATAGATTGTTTGCCCAATATAACCAATTGAGGCTCTTCCTTTTCTATTACGCCTTTAAGCAGCTTTGCCACTACAAGAGGCTCCGCAGCAGTGTCTACATCGACCTGGATACCCCGATCGGCGCCCAGTGCGAGGGCGGTTCGTATTTGCTCCTGACAGCTTTTATCGCCAATAGACACGGCAATGACTTCAGTCGCAACGCCCGCTTCCTTGAGGCGAACCGCTTCTTCTACAGCGATTTCACAAAATGGGTTGATGGCCATCTTGACGTTGTTGAGATCGACGTCACTGCCATCGGCTTTGGCGCGCACTTTGACGTTGTAGTCAACAACACGCTTCACGGCAACAAGAACCTTCATGGATTCTCCATAGATTTTTCAATTAGGTAAAAAAACGAGCGAAAATGGGCGCAGGATGTCGGCCTTTACACCCCATTTCGGCGCCACATCTTGCCCATAATTACGCCCGGGGTCAATAGCCAAAGACGTCACTGCCAGGACTGGGCCAAGATACCCCATGCAGCCGCTGCAATAAGCCCTCATCTGGTTTTTATCCCATAGAAATTATATACTTGCGCCGCTTTCAAACCGACACGTATATGCTGCTGTAAAGCAGACGGAAACGAGAGGATACCGCTGTGGAACGTGAATCGATGGAATTTGATGTGGTGATTGTAGGCGCCGGCCCGGCGGGCCTCGGTACGGCCTGCCGTTTGATGCAACTGGCCAAGGAAAACGAGAAAGAAATCACTGTTTGTCTCGTCGAGAAAGGCTCTGAAGTTGGCGCGCACATACTGTCTGGTGCGGTGATGGATCCCCGAGCCATGGACGAGCTTTTTCCAGATTGGAAGGAGCGAGGAGCCCCTCTGAACGTTCCTGTGAGCGAGGATCGGGTTTTGTTCATGACCAGCGACACAGGCGCTACAAGTGTGCCTCTTATGCTCGCTCCGGGCTTTCATAATGATGGAAACTACGTAATCAGTCTGGGCAACGTCTGCCGCTGGCTTGCAGAGCAAGCTGAAACCATGGGCGTCGAGGTATATCCGGGGTTTGCCGCGTCAGAGATTCTCTTTCACGATGATGGAAGCGTGAAGGGTATCGCCACTGGCGACATGGGCATCGCTGCCGATGGCAGTCACAGGGACTCTTACATGCCGGGAATGGAGCTTCACGCCAAATACACAGTATTCGCTGAAGGCTGTAGGGGGCATCTTGGGAAGCAGCTCATACGGACGTTTAAGTTGGATCAGGGCTGCGACCCTCAACATTACGGTCTTGGCTTTAAGGAAATCTGGGATATCGACCCCGCCAAGCACAAAGAGGGACTTGTAGTTCACACTACGGGGTGGCCTGCCACAAAAGGTACAGCATCCGGCTCGTATCTTTACCACAGTGACAACAACCAGATCGCGATTGGCTATGTAGTGCCCTTGAGCTACGACAACCCATATTTGTCGCCGTTTGATGAATTTCAGCAGTGGAAGCAACATCCCAAAATTCGCCACTACCTCGAAGGTGGTACACGGGTCTCCTACGGCGCGCGCGCACTCGTCAAGGGTGGCCCGAAGTCTCGCCCAAAGATGAGCTTTCCCGGTGGTTTGCTGGTTGGAGACGACGCCGGAACTCTCAACTTCGCCAGGATCAAAGGCACGCACACTGCACTAAAATCCGGCACCCTGGCCGCTGAGACCCTCTACGAGGCACTCGCGAGTGGCGCCGAGGGAAACAGTGATCTTGCCGCCTACGCCGAGCACTTCGATGCATCCTGGCTCAATGACGAGCTGCATAAATGGCGTAACTTCGGCGCCTATTTGCACAAGTTCGGGACCTTTATCGGACCAGCACTGGCATTCATTGACCAGGGCATCTTCAAGGGCAAGCTGCCCATTACTCTGCGCGACCCCATACCAGACTACGAATGCTTGAAACCGGCCGCCCAAATGCCAAAAATTGAATATCCCAAGCCTGACGGAAAAATCAGTTTCGACAAGCTGTCTTCTGTGTTTCTTTCAAATACCAACCACGAGGAGGATCAGCCTTGCCACCTCACGCTGATCGATCCTGAAATACCTATTTCCCGAAATCTGCCTCTGTACGATGAACCCGCCCAGCGCTACTGCCCCGCGGGCGTCTACGAGATTGTGGAAGAAGAGTCCGGTCCACGCTTCCAGATCAATGCCCAAAACTGTGTGCATTGCAAAACCTGCGACATCAAAGATCCATCGCAGAACATCGTGTGGGTAACGCCTGAAGGATTCGGAGGTCCAAACTACCCTAATATGTAGAAACTGGCTGCATGGTCCCCTGGCCTTGGCCGCGCGCCTACTTCGCGGCCTACTGCGTAGGGATACGTAACTCGAAATCTCCAGAGCGCAGCAGCGCATAATCCTCTTGTACATCTGCCATTTCGATCAGCCGATACCATGCCGCTCGATTACTCAGCGCCGTCAAGCCATGCGATATCGAAATCGTCACGGCACCAACAGTCTCGTCGAAATGCAATGGATGCTCGGTCGATACGGTCCAGTGCGTATCGGTGTTGAGGCTTGCGACCAGCACCCGCTGACCGTCCTCCTCTGACCAGTCAAAATCTGTAACAACCAAAGGGTGCGACTCTACCTGAATACGCCACTTTTCATACGGCGACACGAGATAGTAATCGCCGTCGTCTTCTCTTCTCAAAATACTGGCGAAAAGTCTTACTAGTGCGTCGCGCTTGATTACGCTGCCCTCGTGAAACCAGGTGCCATCACTCGCAATACGAATAGCAATATCACCGCTGAGCGGCGGATGCCAAAGATGCAATGGCGGCGACTCGTAATCGCGCGTCTTGGTGATTTGGCCCTCAAGAGAATCAAGAACGTCATTCATACGCAAACCTCTGGTATCGATGTTCAGGCTAGGCTATAACTGTAGCAATAATTCGCCACGAATTTAGTACAAACCATGATGAAATGGATCAGCAATGCAGTAGTCAACTGGTTGAAACATAAACGACCGCTGCCACGCACGCCCCTCAGCGATTTTGAACGCATACGCCACGAGATAAAGCCTTGTGATGTCATTCTCGTTGAAGGCCGATCACGGGTTAGCGATGTGATCAAGCTTATCACCCAGAGCAACTGGTCGCATGCCTTCATGTACATCGGACGACTGCATGATATCGAAAATCCACAGCTAAGAGAGCGATTGGGAAGGCACTACACTGGAAATCCCGACAGGCAGTTAATTATCGAAAGTGAGCTTGGCATGGGTACTGTTGTGCGACCACTAACCGTCTATGAGGGGGAGCATTTACGCATCTGTCGACCGCGAGGATTAGGTTTTAGTGACAGTCAAAAAGTGGTTTCACACGTGGTAAATCGCCTTGGAGACGATTACAACGTTCGGCAGATTTTTGACTTGGCAAGATTTCTCTTTCCCTGGACGATTATGCCGCGAAAATGGAGATCCAGCCTGTTCAGCAAGCATCCCGGAGAAAGTACACAGACTGTATGCTCTACCATGATCGCCGAAGCGTTTGGACACATTCAATTTCCACTGTTACCGCTAGTCAAGCGCGAAGCCGGCAGCGGCCTACAACTATACATGCGCAATCCCAAGCTCTGTACGCCCAGTGATTTCGATTACTCCCCCTACTTCGATATCATCAAATACCCGTTTCTGGATTTTCATCAACAGTCAGACCAGCGTCTACTGCCGTGGCAGGGAGCATCCGCGCTAAGCGCAGGAGAGCGTGAGATGTATATCAATATCCCGGAAGACCTGAAGAATTTGAACGACGATACGCAGTGAAGTGCTCAGATTTTTTAAAAGATAACCATTTACCTTTGGCCATCTCTGCCCGGCGTAGTCAGGACGCACAATCCCCAATAAGGCGCACATTGATCACGCCTTCGAGCTGATGCATTTTAGTGAGCACGGCCTTTGACGGTTGGCTGCCAATATCGATCAAGTTGTATGCGACTTCGCCGCGGCTTTTGTTCAACATATCGATTACGTTAATATTCTCGTCAGCCAGTATGGACAGCACGCTGCCTAGAATTTTTGGAACGTTCTCGTTTGTGAGCGAAAGTCTGCAGCCGCTCACACGGTCTAGCTGCAGGGTAGGAAAGTTAACCGAATTACGAATATTCCCATTCTCAAGAAAATCGACCAACTGATCAGCAGCCATAATGGCACAGTTATCCTCCGCCTCCTCAGTGCTTGCGCCAATATGGGGCATCAA